>NZ_JBFRBH010000001.1:965061-1286748 GCF_040932485.1 Gymnodinialimonas sp. 202GB13-11
CCGACGCCGCCCCGCACCCGGTCGTCGTGTTCCTTTCGAACGCGGCTGTGGCCCGGCCCGATCTCTCCAACCTCCTTGACCGGCTGGAAGAACTCGACGCCCCGCTAATCCTCTGCGTCGACACGCCCGACCTGCCGCATCCTGAGGCCGCCCACGCCATGCCACAGCGCCGCATTGAGCTTCTGGCAATTGAACAAGGTGCTTGGGTTCTTGCCGCGCGCGACCCGCGCTGCGTTGTGGTCGACAGCCGGACCGAGCTCGATTGGGCCATGAAACAAGGCCAGATCAGCGTCTGGGCGCCTTCAAAACTTGTGCTCGACGCCGTCGAAGGCCCGGGCGCCCATGTCACGGAACCGCTTGCGCTGACGCGTTGGCTGGCCGAGGCGTTTGAAGCCCAATCCTTGCTCCTCTTCGGGGCCGATGGACCGCAATCGTTCGCCGCAGATGCCCTGCCAAACCTGGCCGATATCAGCCCAAGCGCATAAGCAACTGCCCGTCCGCATTCTGTGCCTCCGCACGGAACCCGGCCTTCTCCATCACGCGCTTCGATGAATCGGATCCCCCCGATACCCGTCCAAAGAAACGATGCTCTTTCAAAGTGCCGCGCGCATGGTCCATGGCCGCCAAAAGGAACTCGCTGGCCAATCCCTGGCCCCACATGTCGGGAAGGAAGTGAAACAATACCTCCAGCCCATCATCACCGAACCCAAGCCGAAACCCGCCCACACCAACGTCGTTTCCCGCATGGGACAGCGTCCAGGGTGCAATCTGGTGCCGCCCCCAATCCTGCATGTCACGCTCCAGATCCCCCTCACCGCTTTCACGGAAGAGCCGCTTATATAGACCCAGCGCCAGCGGGTCTGGCGCGCGCCCCGTCAGGCGCAGCGTGCGGAAGGAAAAGCCATCATTCATCTTTCAAATCATCTCAGAGTTTGCCTTGGGCTGCGACCCTCAAGTTGATGGCCTTTCCAATGCTCTGCGGTCTTGCCCGTATTCCGACTTCAAGTTACCCGACGCCATGACCCAATATTTTCGCCCCATCCCATCTTGTGATCCCGCTCGCCCGAATGGGGCGATGTCGCTGGCTGGCGGCTGGTCTTGGTTTGACCGGGTCGAAGTGCTCGAACGCGACACTCAGCCCGACATCATCCCGGCGTCCAATGCGCCGGACTACGCGCTGGCCCGTATGACCGCTCCACGCCCTGCTTGCGGCCCGTTGGAGATGAGCAACCCGCGCCTGATGGGCATTCTCAACACAACGCCAGACAGTTTCTCGGACGGCAGCCGCTTCACCGAGATCGACACCGCTCTGGCTCATGCCAGAACCATGCTGGACGACGGCGCAGACCTTATCGATATCGGCGGCGAATCCACCCGGCCGGGGGCGGAAGAAGTGGCCATTGCCGAAGAAATCGCTCGCACTGCGCCCGTGATCGAAGCGCTGGCCCAACAGGACGCGGCCTTCATCAGTCTCGATACCCGCAAGGCTGCTGTGGCCGAGGCTGGATTGGCCGCGGGCGCTGGTGCACTCAACGATGTCTCCGGACTTCGGTTCGATCCGCGTCTTGCAGAGGTGGCGGCCTACAGCGGTAAGCCGTTGATCCTGATGCATTCCATTGAAACACCCGAAACGATGCAGGCCGCCGCTGAAACGGCCTACTCAGATGCGTTGCTCGACGTCTATGATGGCCTGCAGGCCGCAATTTCAACGGCGGTTGCGGCGGGCGTCGACCCGAACCGCATCATCGTCGATCCCGGCATCGGCTTCGGCAAGACCGAGGCGCAGAACCTCGCGCTCATTGCACGCCTGTCCCTCTTCCACACCCTGGGCTGCCCGATCCTGTTGGGCGTGTCCCGTAAAGGCTTCATCGGACGCATCTCGGGTGAGGCAAAGGCAGACCAGCGCGGAGCCGGATCGGCAGCAATCGGCCTGTGGGCCTTGGCGCAGGGCGTTCAAATTCTGCGCGTTCATGATATAAAGTTGCACAGACAGGCAATCGACCTGTGGAGCGCCGCCAACGCGGTGCAGTAAACGGAACCGGGGTACGAGCAGACATGACACGCAAACTCTTCGGCACCGATGGGGTGCGCGGGCAGGCCAATTCCTATCCGATGACCGCCGAAATGGCGCTCAGGATCGGCGCAGCCGCCGGCCGCTATTTCCGCCGCGACGGGGCCGCTGGCCATCGTGTCGTGATCGGCAAGGATACGCGCCTGTCGGGCTACATGATCGAGAATGCGCTGACGGCGGGGCTGACCTCCACGGGCATGAACGTTCTGCTGCTCGGGCCCGTGCCGACGCCAGCCGTCGGGATGCTCACCCCCTCGATGCGCGCGGATTTGGGTGTGATGATCTCGGCCAGCCACAACCCGGCAGAGGACAATGGAATCAAGCTTTTCGGGCCCGATGGCTTCAAGCTGGACGATACGGCCGAGCGGGCGATCGAAGATATGGCCTTGGGCGTCGTTGAACCTGTTCAGGCCACCAATATCGGGCGTGCCAAGCGAATTGATGATGGCCGCTTTCGCTATCTTGAGCGTGTGAAATCCACTTTTCCCTCTGCCTTGCGTCTCGACGGTTTGAAGGTCGTGATCGATTGCGCGAATGGCGCAGCCTACCGCGCCGCGCCAGAGGTGCTTTGGGAATTGGGGGCCGAGGTTATTCCACTGGGTGTTGAGCCCAACGGCCTTAACATTAATAGCGGTTGTGGCTCCACCAAGCCCGAAGCTGCCGCTGCGAAAATACGTGAAACCGGTGCGGATGTCGGCATTTGCCTTGATGGTGATGCCGACCGGGTGATCCTTATTGATGAAAACGGGGCCGTGGCCGATGGCGATCAAATCATGGCGCTTTTTGCGAACCGTTGGGCCGAAGATGGCCGCCTGAAAGGCGCGACTTTGGCCGCTACCGTCATGTCGAACCTCGGGCTGGAACGTTTCCTCGCAGATCGGTCAATCCGCCTGCACCGCACCGCTGTAGGCGATCGTTATGTCGTTGAAGCGATGCGGGCCAATGGCCTCAATCTCGGCGGCGAGCAATCGGGTCACATCGTGATGACCGATTATGCGACGACCGGCGACGGTTTGGTGGCAGGCCTGCAATTCCTGGCTGAGATGGTGCGCACCGGCAAACCCGCCAGCACGCTGACCCGCAGTTTCGAAAAGGTGCCGCAGCTTCTCAAAAACGTCCGCTACGGGGCAGGGGCCACGCCGTTGGAGGCCCCCGCCGTCAAGCAGGCCATTGCCGATGCCGAGGCGCGGCTAGATGGATCGGGCCGTTTGCTCATCCGCAAATCCGGGACCGAGCCGCTCATCCGCGTTATGGCCGAGGCCGAGGATGAAGGGCTGATGACAGAGGTCGTTGACCAGATCGTTGGGGCGGTTGAAGCATCGGTTTGAGCGTGCGCATCATTCAAGAATGAATAAGTGGAAGCGGCAAGCGGCCCATTCGCATTCATTCCTGAATGATCAACGTGATCCGCACCTCGTCCGCTTAACCCCGTGACGTGGCGTTTCGCTTTGGTTTCCTGCCGTCTGGGCGCAGGCTCGGCGCATGGAAATCTTCGACTTCGCCAAACAGATCTTCGACGCACAGCCCTTCACCCAGCTTTTGGGCGCAGACCTTCTGGAAGCGTCCCCGGACGGCGTCGTCGTCGCCCTCGATCTCGCCCCGCACCACCTGCAACAACACGGCATCGTCCACGGCGGTGTGCTCAGCACGATGGCCGACATAGCGCTCGCCTTTGCAGGCGGCCTCGCCATGGGCTCAGACGCGGTGACCTCAGAGTTCAAGATCAACTATATCCGTCCCGCAAAAGGCAACGGCCTGATTGCCAAGGCGCAGGCAATCGGCGTCACAAAACGACAAGCGTTGGTCCGCAGCGAGATATTCTGTGGCGAAACCCTGTGCTGCGCGGCGCAGGGCACGATCCTCAAAGTGTGACAGGCTCCCCGGCCACATAGACCTGCGCCACCGCGCGGTCATCGCCCATCATTATGGTTGGGAAAACAGCCTCCCAAATATCTTCTGCCCGTGCAGCCCGCTGCGCGATGGCAGGCGTGGAGGAAAGGTCCAGCACGCAGAGATCAGCCTCGATCCCGGGCTTCAAACTGCCGATCTTGCCTTCCAGTCTCAGCGCCTCCGCCGAGCCAGCAGTTGCCCGCCAGATCAGCTCCGCCGGGTGCAGCGCAGTCCCGCGTAGCTGAGCGACCTCGTATGCGGCGGCCATGGTCCGCAACATCGAAAAGCTGGACCCGCCGCCTGTATCCGTCGCCAGCCCCACGCGCATCCGGTCGGCCAGCCCCATGTCGAACAGGCCCGAGCCGATGAAGGTATTCGACGTCGGGCAATGGACCACAGCTGCACCAACCTCGGACAGTCGATCAATCTCGCGCGGTTCCATATGGATCGCATGGCCATAAAGGCCGTTGGCGCCCAAAAGGCCATGCGCTTCATAGGTATCAAGGTAGTCGCGCGCGTCCGGAAAAAGCTCCCGCACCCAGGCGATTTCATCGACCTGTTCACTGATATGGGTCTGCATCAGGCAGTCCGGATGCTCGGCCCAAAGCGTCCCCAGCGCGTCCAATTGATCCGGCGTGGAGGTGGGCGAAAAGCGCGGGGTGATGACGTAGGACAGGCGCTCGACCCCATGCCATTTGGCCAGAAGTGCCTTGCTGTCATCATGGGCAGATTGCGCCGTGTCGCGCAGGCCGTTCGGCGCGTTGCGATCCATGCAGGTTTTGCCCGTCAGCGCGCGCAGGCCGCGGCGCTGCGCCTCGGTGAAATAGGCATCGACGGAGGCCGGATGGATGGTGGCGTAGCTGGCGACAGTGGTGGTGCCGTTGGCCAAAGTCAGATCGAAATAGCGCGCTGCGATTTCAGCGGCATAGGCAGCGTCATCAAAGCGGGTTTCTTCCGGAAACGTGTAAGTGTTGAGCCAGTCGATCAGCCGCTTGCCCCAAGATGCAATGATCGCGGTCTGAGGGAAATGCGCATGGGCATCGACAAAGCCCGGCAGGATCAGGTTCTGACCATGATCGGTGATTTCTGCTTGAGGATGGGTGCGGCGCAAATCATCCGCCTCACCAATCGCGGCAATGTGCCTTTTGCGGATCAGAACACCGCCCCGGGACGTGTGGCGCAGGCCGGACGGCCCCGCTATGCGCGGGTCGGCCTCGTAGAACAGGCATTGCCCAAGGATCAGGCGGTCTTGCATCTTTGGCCCCTCGTGTCGTGCCAATTGATAGCCCTTCGCTGCGACCCGTGTTAGGCCAAAAGTGCGCAACGGACGGGGACCTCCATGGCAGAGCAGGCGGAAGAACTCATCGAAGATGGCCGCGATGCCTATGCGCTCGACATTTCGCTGAGAGCGGCCCTGCGGGATGCGGTTGCCGCGCAGGATGTTGACTCCATCGATGCCTTGATGGAACCGCTGCATCCCGCCGATATTGCCGACCTTCTGGAGCAAATCTCGCCAGCTGAACGAGAAGGCTGGCTGTCCCTTTGGTCCAAGGGGATCGATGGTGAGGTGCTGTCCGAGCTGGAAGAGGGGCTTCGCGAAGCGGTTCTGGAGATCCTGCCTGACCAAGTGATTGCGGACGCGGTGCGTGAGCTGGACTCGGACGATGTGGTCGATCTTGTCGAGGACCTTGAAGAAGAGCAACAGGAGCAAATCCTCGACGCGCTGGAACCTGCGGACCGCGCCGCCGTAGAAGCGGCGCTGAGCTACCCGGAAGAAACAGCCGGCCGCTTGATGCAGCGCGAGATTGTCGCGGTTCCTGAGCATTGGACGGTGGGAGAGGCGATTGACTATATCCGCGGGCAGGCAGGGCATCTGCCGGAGGAATTCTATCACGTCATTCTGACCGATCCGCGTATGAAACCAACGGGTTACGTGATGCTCGGGCGGCTTTTGGCGTCGGTTCGCGACGTCCGCCTTCTGGACATCACCGAGGACTCGTTTCGTCCGATTCCGGCCAACCAGCCGGAAGAAGAAGTCGCCTATGCCTTCAACCAATACCACCTGATTTCGGCCCCAGTTGTTGATGATGACGGGCGACTTGTCGGGGTGATCACCATCGACGACGCCATGATCGTGCTGGATGAAGAACATGAGGAAGACATTCTGCGTCTGGCCGGTGTGGGCGAGGAATCGAGCCTGTCAGACTCAGTGGCAGAGACCACGAAGCGGCGCTTTCCCTGGCTGTTTGTGAACCTTGTGACGTCGATCCTGGCTTCGCTGGTGATTGCGCAGTTTGAGGCGGCGATTGCGCAGATCGTGGCCTTGGCTGTGCTGATGCCGATCGTGGCGTCAATGGGTGGCAATGCGGGGACGCAATCGCTGACGGTGGCGGTACGCGCGATTGCGACGAAGGATTTGACGAGCTCCAACCTGATGCGAGTTATCACCCGAGAGGCCGGTGTTGGCCTGATTAACGGCGCGATTTTCGCAGTTGTGATGGGGATTGTGGGCGTCGTGTGGTTTGGAACACCGATGCTTGGCGTCGTAATAGGGGCCGCGATGGTGATCAACCTGCTGGTCGCTGGGTTGGCGGGAATTATGGTGCCGGTTGTGCTGGATCGACTGCGGATCGACCCGGCGCTTGCGTCAGGCGCTTTTGTGACGACCGTTACAGATGTGGTCGGGTTCTTCTCGTTCCTTGGACTTGCAGTGATATTGCTTCTGTAAGGACGTGATCCAACCGCTACTCGGGCCGTCTTGATGGCCCTTCCCCCTGCTTTCGTTAGCCCGGGATTTCCAGCGTCACGGTGCGTCCGTTGCGGACATATTGCAGCGTTGTCTCGCCGATTGCGGCCACTCGGCCCCCATCGAGACGGTCGCCAACAGCAACGCGCACAAAGCGGCCAGAGGACAGGCGCACAAGGGCGCGGCGATCAGAATTGGTGCCGGTCACGCCGATCAGGTTTACGTTCCGCAGGCGGATGGCGTTTCGCTCGGTCGCGGCGCGGCTGACATCGGCGTTCGACGGAATGTCAGGGCCTGGGGCGACGGCGGCAACTTCGACGGCGGTGGGCTGTTCGACTGGGCGCCGGTCCGCGCTGGCCACGATCTGCGAGATGTTTGAAGGGCGTGTAGACGGCAAAAGAGAGCGGGCCACGGCCAGATCGGTTCCGCCGATGGCTGCACTGACGGCGGCGTCCACATCCTCATCCGCGACGCCACCATCGGCGGGGAACAGGGAGGCCGCCGCGGCCGCTTCCTGTGGCGATTGCGGGCGCTCCGTTGGGCGACGCTCGCCCAATTCATTCTGTGTCAGGCCGCCAAGCACAGCGCGTTCGCGCAACTCCGCCAGGTTGGCAGGGCGCGCTGTCGGTCGAAATGTGCCCAGAACGGCATCGTCCACGTCGATTGCGGGCGTTTCCTCCTCAATCTCGCGGGGGCGCTGGCGGGCGGCGACGGGGGGCGTTCCAGACACAACGAAAGCCCCTTCGGGCGTCACAACCCCCTGAGGCGTCGCCGCGACGAGACCCTGATCTGTCAGGTCAAATTCGACACCGAAGGGCGGCGGGGGCGGGAAGCGGCGCAGCAATTCGCCGGGGTTCACACCGGGATCGGGCAGGGCGACGGCATCCAGCGCCGCGATCTGCGGGTCGATGGACGCGGTGTAGATGCGGTCCAGCAGATCGAAAGGGCGTAGATCGGGCCGCTCGGGCGAGCGTGCCCAAATGCCATCTTCCGCGTAAAGCGCTTCTGCCTCTTCAAGGCTGGGGTTCTGACCTTGATCAATGGGTGGCAGGGGCGGCAGATCCAACTCTGCATCGATATCGGGCAGGTCGCCTTCGTCCACGTTTGGGGCGAGCACACCTTCCGGGGTGCCGGAGTCATCGGGAAGGGCGGCGAGGTCGATCCCGTCGGCGGCGGCCTCATCTTCCAGGCTTGGCGTCGTAGTCCCGCCTATCGTGGGCGCTTGCGTGAAGACATCTGGCGCGTTGTCTCCCGTTTCTACACCGGCCACTTGCTCGTTGCCTCCAAAGCCAAACAGGCGAGCGACGGCACTGTTTGGCAGGAAAACCGCAGACCAGATTGCCACCAGCGCGAGAAGCAAGAGAAGCACAACCGTCAGGATCAGGCCTGTCTTAAAGGATGGGCCGGAGGACGGCACCGATTTGCGTGCCAACAGGCCGGAAGTAAAATTCTCATCCTCTGCCACGGCTGTGCCATCTGCGGCGACTGCCGTTTCGGGTTCGGGCGTCTTATCGCGCCGCAGAAGGCCACCTAGCCCGCCACCGGCTGCTGCAGGCCCTGCCGTTGATTTCGCGGCCCCGCCGCGTCCTCGCAAAGCTCCACCCAATAGGCCTTTTTTGGCGCCGGATGGCATTTCATCGGATTGGCCCGGTGGCGGTCCGTCAAAGGGGGAAGCACGCAGTTGTGGCCCGCTGTCCTGTTCTTCAGGTGGGCGTGGTTCAATCTCAACCCGTGGGCGCGGCGGTTGAGGAGCCGCGGGGCCGCCCGCCTTGGGCTTGGCTTTGCTTGCATTGCGGACGCGCTGCAACTGCTCGGCCAAACGCGGCATACCGGCATTGGGCCCGGCCGGCGCGTCACTTGCCGGAGCGGCGTCTTCGGCAGCCGTTTTTGCGTTGTCAGTCGTGCTGCCCGTGCCCTCTGGATGCGACAAGCCTATGCGAGAGCTGCGCTGTCCGACCAGGGACCCTGCGGGAGTATCCGGCGCAGCGACACGGCCCCTGCGCGCGGAGAATTGCGGCTCACCATCAGCTGGGGCTTCCAGCGCGGGTGTAGGCGCTTCGCCCCGGATGATCCGGGCCCGCTGGCGCGCCTCCCGCGCGGCGGGAGGAGGGGCTGGCGGTAACGGATCATCGCCACTCGCCGCGTCTTCTACGGGCTCGTCCGAGATCGGTTGGACCGGTGTGCTGATGTCGTCGATTGCAGGAATGTCGGCGAGGTCATCTTGCGACGTCATTGCGAGGGCTTCGGCCAGTGCCGGGTTTTGATCCTCGGCTGGCACCGGGGCAACGCCACGTGCCTGAACCGCATCATCAGCGGGGTCGTCAGTTGCAGCTTCCGCGGTCGCGGCAGAGGGCTCTTCATCCGCGTCCTGAGCTGCTAGCGGTTCGTCACGCGGTTGGTCGGCCTCAGCCTCCGCTTCAGCAGCCGTTGCGGCCTCGGCTTCTGCGTCTGTCTCGGGCGCAGCCTCGGCCTCGTTAGCGGGTTCAGGCTCCGCTTCAGGCTCAGGCTCTGGCTGACCATGTGTATCTGGCCCGAAAGCAATGCCATCGGCACTGAAACCAAACTGATCGGAATCGCCTTCAACATCGAAGGTCGGTACACCAGGAAACCGCTCCATCGGCGGCATGGCGGCAAAGCCGGCACCGTCAAAGCCGTACTGGGCGGCGAAGGCCTTGGCCTCTTCCAGCGTTTCGCGGGCAACGACCGCAATCTTCACGCGATCCTCTTCCAGCATCCGCCAGTCGTATTCGAGCTCGGTCACCGCATAGGGTGTCATCCCGTCCAGACCTTCTTCGATCCGGAAGGCGGTCAATTCAGGGTCCGAGGTCGGCGCGGTCAACGAGGTATAGAGCATTTGGTCATCGGGTAGGACCAGAAGCGTCTTGAAGTTATCGCCTTCGCGCGCGACGGCTTCTTCTCGCAATTTGGACAGAGCCGCCCCAAGGTCAGAAACCGCCAGTGGCGTCTCACCAATCATGGCCCAATGGCCAGCCGCCTGCCGATGGGCAAGTGCTATGCCATCTGCCGAAAGGAAGAGTGCGATATTCACCGTCAAGTCAGACCTCAGTCAATCGTACAGGGGCGTTGCGAAACCGCAACAATCGCCCCCTCTTACAGCGCTTTGCGTCCGGGGCAAACCATTCCATGGCCGGGTAAGCCCCATCGGCGGTCTTAGTGTAAATCTTTTGCCCGCCTCGCAAAAGGGGGCGCAGTCGGATGAAGACCGCGCCCCCTTCAGGCTTGTATCCGCGTCCGGCCCCAACCGTACGCGAAATTGGTTAATTTTCTCTTCTTACGCCGTGGCCGCAGAGAGTGCGCGGTCGAGATCGGCGATCAGATCGTCAGCATCTTCGGTCCCGATCGAGACCCGAACCACGTTCGGGGCCGCACCGGCGGCTTCTTGCTGTTCCGGAGTCAATTGGCGGTGTGTGGTGGAGGCCGAATGGATGATCAGCGAGCGCGTGTCGCCCAGATTGGCCACATGGCTGAAGATTTCGAGCGAATCGACCAGTTTCACGCAAGCCTCGTACCCGCCTTTCACCGCGAAGGTGAACAAAGCGCCTGCGCCCTTGGGGCAAACGGTTTTAGTGCGTTCGTAGTAAGGGGAGGATTCCAGACCCGCATAGGTCACGAAATCCACACGATCATCCTGCTCCAGCCAATTGGCGATCTTTACCGCATTCTCGACATGGCGCTCCATACGCAAGGACAGCGTCTCGATCCCCATCAGCGTGTAATGGGCGGCTTGCGGGTTCATCGTCATGCCCAGATCGCGCAGGCCGATGGCAATGCCGTGGAACGTGTAGGCCAATGGGCCGAACGTCTCGTGGAACTTGAGGCCATGGTAGGCAGGCTCAGGCGCCGACAGCGAAGGGAACTTGTCGGACGCCGACCAATCAAATTTCCCCGAGTCCACCACGCAACCGCCGGTGACGGTGCCGTTGCCAGTGAGGTATTTGGTGGTCGAATGCACCACCAGCGTCGCGCCATGTTCAATGGGGCGGTGCAAGTATGGCGTGGCGGTGGTGTTGTCGATGATCAGCGGAATGCCGGCAGCGTCCGCCACATCGGCCACAGCGCGCACGTCCATGATATAGCCGCCGGGGTTTGCGATGGCCTCACCAAAGACAGCGCGAGTGTTGTCGTCGATTGCGGCTTTCACTGCATCCAGATCGTCCATGTCTACGAACTTCGCCTCCCAGCCGAAGCGTTTGATGGTCTGGGAGAACTGCGTGACCGTGCCACCATAAAGGCGGGTGGAGACGACAACGTTCTTGCCGGGGCTCATCAGCGGGAAGAGCGCCATGATCTGGGCTGCGTGACCCGACGAGCAGCAGACCGCACCAACGCCGCCTTCTAGCGTCGCCACACGCTCTTGCAGAACGGCGACGGTCGGGTTGGTCAGGCGCGAATAGATGTAGCCGACTTCCTGCAGGTTGAACAAAGCCGCTGCGTGCTCGGCATCGCGGAACACGTAGGCGGTGCTTTGGTAGATCGGCGTCTGACGCGCGCCGGTGGCGGGGTCAGGCCGTGCGCCCGCGTGGATTTGCAGCGTGTCGAAACCGTAGCTGGGTCCGTCGGTCATGGGTATCTCCCTCGTCAAATGTTGGCGCGCTTGTAGAACAGGGTGCCTGTGGGCTGCAATCACCGCACAGAAAGCAAGGCCGGGCGTTCTTTAGCGCGGTCGCTTTGCCAAACACCTGTTCTTCCTGCTTTCAAAAACACATCTGGGGTTTGGGGCAACGCCCACCATCTTGAAAATCGGCTGCGGCGGCAGCCGCTCCTTTTGACAAAGGCCGCGACGGCTTGGCACTGGACGCCCGCGCACCAAACGGGCAAAACGCCAATCAAACGACCCATGCGAGGCCTGACCATGCTCGACTTCCTCAAACGCGCCGTTACCTGGTGGAATGGCCAGACACTCGGCACGCAGCTTTTCACCGCCCGCAATGGCGAGCGTGTGGGTGAGGATGCGCAGGGCAATATCTTCTACCGCAATGCCGATGACACCAAACGCTGGGTCATTTTCAATGGTGAGGCCGAAGCTTCCCGCGTGGAAGCCGAATGGCATGGGTGGCTGCACCACACTTGGGATGAGCCGCCCACCGACACGCCACTTGTCCACAAGGAGTGGGAAAAGCCGCACTTGCCGAACCTGACCGGCTCCACCGCCGCTTATGCGCCCGCAGGCTCCATCCGCCGGGCCGAACCGGAAGAGCGCCGCGATTATGAGGCCTGGTCGCCGGAATAAAGGTGCCGGGGAAAGGGTGCGGGAAACCTCCCCCTTGGCCTTGCCCTCCGCGACGGCTATCCCCGTTCCATGGCTGACACAGACTATTCCATAACCGAGATCGCAACCGGCGGCGCCGTTTTGGCCGCAGCAGTTGGGTTTTTCCTTTACGCGAGCGGTTCAGGCGGCGCTGCCAGCGGGTCTTCGTATGATCTTCAGGCGCATTTCCGCTCCGCCGAAGGGATCGGTATTGGCACCGAAGTGCGCTTGGGTGGTGTGCAGATCGGCACCGTGACGGACATGGAGCTGAATCCCGACACGTTTCTGGCAGAGACCACCATCAGTGTAACGGACAGCATTGTCCTGCCCGATGACAGCGCAATCGCCATCGCGTCTGAGGGGCTGTTGGGCGGATCCTTCGTTGAGGTGATCCCCGGCGGATCCCCCTTCAACATGGAGGAGGGGGGCGAGTTCATCGATACGCAATCCTCCGTCAGCCTCATCACGCTTCTGCTGCGGTTCTTTGGTGGAAGTGGAGACAGCTGATGCTGCGTGCCGGTTTGCTTTCAGTGTGCCTTCTCTCCCTCGCCGCGCCCATTGGCGCGCAGCAATTCGATAATTTCGACGGCGACAACACGTTCGAGGATTTCCAACTGGATACTGGTGACGGAGAAGGCACGGGCCTGACGCTGTCCGAGGATGGCGGCCTTGTCCCTGACGGAGGCGGAGGCGATATCCAGCTCAATCTAGGCGATGGTGGCTCCCAAGGCACCTTTGAGAGCTTTCCCGGCGTTTCTGGCCCGGTCACGTCTGTCAGCCAGCCAGCAACGGAGCAGGGCACCATCGTAACCCTGCGCGCGCTCGACAAGATGCTGGGGCAGCCCACAGATGTGGAGCTGTCCATGGGCCAGACGGTTGTGTTTGGCCGCATCGCGATCCGGGCGGTCGAATGTCGCTATCCGGCCGGTGATCCGGGCGGTGATGCGTTTGCACATCTTGAAGTGCTTGATCTGGAGGGGAATTCCCTGTTCGACGGCTGGATGATCGCCTCCAGCCCTGCGCTCAATGCGTTGGAACATTCGCGATACGACGTATGGGTTTTGCGCTGCACCGCGTGAGGCGTCAAAGCTGCAGCGGCGCGTCCTCCGGCAATGCATGAAAATCTGCTGGCAGCAGCAATGCACGGCTGAGTTCCGCGCGATAGTCTGTCCGCGGCAACTCCACAGCCCCAAGTGACATCAGATGATCTGTCACGAATTGCGTGTCGAACAGCGTAAAGCCCCCCGCGCGCAATCGGTGGATCAGATGGCCGAGGGCCAGTTTTGACGCATCCGTACGCCGCGAGAACATGCTTTCCCCGAAGAAGGCTGAACCCAACACCACGCCGAACACCCCACCGGCAAGGCCCTGTTCATCCCAGATCTCTACGGAATGGGCGAGGCCCTGGGCGTGCAGAACCTGATAGCAGGCCATCAGATCATGGTTAATCCAGGTCGGGTCGCGATCTGCGCACCCGTCGACAACGCCCGAAAAATCCCGATTGATATGAACCTTGTAGCCGCCGCGTTTGATGCGTTTGCGCAGCGATCGGGAGATGTGGAAGGCATCAAGCGGAAAGACACCGCGGCGCTGTGGATCGACCCAAAAGACATTTGGGTCGTCATTGCCCTCAGACATAGGGAAGATACCGGCGGCGTAGGCGCGCACCATCAACTCCGGCGTCAGGAGCGGTCGATCCTCTGGGTACATGTCATGCGCCATACACAACAAGTAGGCGTCATTTGTTAAAAGGCCCATAAAATTGTGCCTGAACGCGTTCGAGAGCGGTCTTTGCGACGCGTTTACCGGCCCTTAACGGGTATATGGTTGTATTGGGCTCATGGAATTACCAGCGCCTGTCTAGATTCGTCGGCAGGATTTAGATTGAGGTCTCGACGGCCGCTTCGATCTGACCCGTGGGTCGATGTCCGTCTGCTCCTCAATCACATAGCAAGGCGTTCACGTGCTTGAACGCTGTCTGCTGCATCAGAAACGGCGTTGCGGGTTCTCACCCCGCAGCGCCGTTTCGCTTAGCAGCTCAGTTCAAATTCTCTTCCAACCAACCTTCCAGCCAGTGAATTGTGTAATCACCGGTCTGCACTGCATCGGTCTGCAAAAGCTCATGGAACAGCGGCACGGTTGTGTCGATACCATCCACAATCAACTCACCCAGCGCGCGGTTCAGCCGCGCTAGCGCCTCGGGCCGATCGCGGCCGTGGACGATCAGCTTCGCAATCAGTGAGTCGTAGTAGGGCGGGATGCGGTACCCATCATAAAGCGCTGAATCCATCCGCACACCAAGGCCACCCGGCGCATGATATTGCGTGATGGTGCCGGGGCAGGGCGCGAAATTCGGCAGTTTCTCGGCGTTGATGCGAACCTCAATGGCGTGACCCTGAACCTGCAAGTCTTCCTGCTTGAAAGACATCGGCTCACCCGCGGCCACACGGATCTGCTCGCGCACGAGGTCCACGCCCATGATCGCCTCGGTCACGGGGTGTTCCACCTGAAGGCGGGTGTTCATCTCGATGAAGTAGAACTCGCCATCCTCATAGAGGAACTCGATCGTACCTGCGCCTTCATAGCCCAGATCAGCCACGGCCTTGGCGCAAGTCTCGCCGATACGAGCGCGCGTCTCCGGGTCGATGGCGGGGCCGGGCGCCTCTTCAAACACCTTCTGGTGGCGGCGCTGGAGCGAGCAATCGCGTTCGGCCAGATGCACGGCACTGCCTTTGCCATCACCGAAAATCTGCACTTCGATATGGCGGGGACGGCCAAGGTACTTCTCGATATAGACTTCATCATTGCCGAAGGCGGATTTGGCCTCGGACCGGGCGGAGCGGAAGGCGATTTCCATCTCATCGCGGGTCTTGGCCAATTTCATGCCGCGCCCACCACCGCCTGCGGTGGCTTTCACGATCACCGGGTAGCCGGCTTCATCGCCGACCTTGTAGGCCGCCTCAAGGTCCGGCACGCCGCCGTCGGAGCCGGGCACGCATGGCACGCCCAGTTTGATCATCGTGTCCTTGGCGGTGATCTTGTCGCCCATCATGCGGATATGCGCGGCAGACGGGCCGATGAACTTGATGCCGTGGTCTTCAACCGCCTGCACGAAGGCTGCATTTTCGGACAAGAAGCCATAGCCCGGGTGGATCGCCTCCGCGCCTGAGATTTCGCAGGCCGACAGGATCGCGGACATGGAAAGATAGCTGTCGGTCCCGGGGGCGGGGCCAATGCAGACCGACTCGTCTGCCATGCGCACATGCATCGCGTCGGCGTCAGCGGTGGAATGCACGGCGACCGTTTCAATACCCATCTCGCGCGCGGCGCGGATGACACGAAGCGCAATCTCGCCCCGGTTGGCGATCAGGATCTTGCGGAACATGGGGTGCCCCTTTCCGGTTTATTCGATGATCATCAGGGGCGCGCCGTATTCGACCGGGGCACCATCTTCGACCAGAATGCGTTTGACCGTTCCGCCGCGCGGTGCGGGGATCTGGTTCATCGTCTTCATCGCCTCGACGATCAGAAGAGTTTGCCCCTCGGATACCTTGTCGCCGACGCTGACAAAGGCGGGGGAGCCGGGCTCAGCCTGTAGATATACTGTACCCACCATCGGCGACGTCACGGCGCCGGGGGCCTGAGCGGGATCTTCTGCCGCCTCTGCCGGGGCGGCGGCGGCTGCGGCGGGTGCAGCGGCGGCGGCAGGTGCGGCGGCCATGGGGGCTGCGGCGACCGTTGCGGCCACGGGTGCTGCCATCATCTGGCGGGCGACGCGGACGTTCAGCCAATCGGATTCGGCGTATTCACGTTTCACATGCAGTTCTGTGAGGTCATTTTCCCGCAGAAGCTCTGCCAACGCCTTGATAAAGGCCACATCTTCGTCGCGTGTTTTCTCAGCCATGTTGCTCCTCGCCGTTGCCCTGCTGCCCGTCTCCGGGTCTCTTGGTCCATCGCGCTATAGCGCAGGGTTGACGCGGGGAAAAGCCGCCGCGTTCGGGAAGATGTGGGAGCAGGGCGCGGCGATTGCACGGGCAAAGTGCACAAAAACAGGGCGGCGGGCCGTTTCACGTGCAAAAAATCTGCCTCTCGCAGCATTTGATTTTTTACCATTTGATAAATTTTCGAAGTCGTGCCAGCCTGATTTGCAACCAAGCCAGTCGATCAGCGAGGGATATGCCGCATGACGAACAGCCCGTTCACGCCTGGAATTGCATCGGCGCGTTTGCCGGATGAGGCTTTGGCCGAGAACTTTGCCGACTTGCACGCGCCACTGGACGGACACGAAGCGCTGGTCGCCGCCGACCGCTGCTACTTCTGCCACGACGCGCCGTGCATAACGGCTTGCCCCACTGACATCGATATCCCCCTGTTCATTCGCCAGATCGCCACAGGCACGCCCGAAGCGGCGGCGGAAACGATCTTTCACCAGAATATTCTGGGCGGCATGTGCGCCCGCGTTTGCCCGACCGAAACGCTGTGCGAAGAAGCCTGCGTGCGCGAGGCGGCAGAAGGCAAGCCGGTGGAGATCGGGCGGTTGCAGCGGTTTGCGACCGACACCGTGATGGCCAAAGGTGTGCATCCGTTCGAGCGCGCAGCTTCAACGGGCAACAAGGTGGCGGTGGTTGGTGCGGGGCCGGCGGGCCTCGCCTGCGCGCACCGCTTGGCGATGCATGGCCATGACGTGACGATCTTTGACGCTCGGCCCAAACCCGGCGGGCTGAATGAATACGGGATCGCCAGCTACAAAAGCACCGATGACTTCGCGCAAGCCGAGGTGGAGTGGCTGCTGAAAATCGGCGGCATCGAGATGAAATACGGCACCGCGTTGAATGGCGACGTGACGATGGGCGCTTTGCAAGAGACGTATGACGCTGTCTTCCTCGGCATGGGCCTTGGCGGGGTGAATGCACTGCGCGCCGAAGGCGAGGGCCGAGACGGCGTGCAGGATGCCGTGAAATTCATCGCTGACCTGCGTCAGGCGGACGATCTTGGGACACTGCCGGTTGGCCGCAATGTCGTGGTGATCGGCGGGGGTATGACGGCGATTGATGCCGCTGTGCAATCGAAGCTGCTGGGGGCGGAGAACGTGACAGTGCTCTATCGGCGTGGGCGTGATGCGATGCCTGCCAGCGCTTACGAGCAAGACCTTGCAGCCTCCAAGGGCGTACGGTTCATCTTCAATGCGATGCCGCTGGAGGTGCTCGGGAACGGGGCCGCGACGGCCCTGCGCTGTGAATACACGAAGGTCGCGGGACGGTCTGTGCAAGGCACGGGCGAGACCTTCGACATCCCCGCCGATGAAGTGCTCAAGGCCATCGGGCAGACGCTAGAGGGCGCGCCGGAAGGCCTGAAGCTCGATGGCGGCAAGATCGCTGTGACCGGCGCGGGTCAAACCAGCGTCGAGGGCGTCTGGGCTGGGGGCGATTGCGCGTCTGGCGGCGAAGACCTGACCGTAACGGCGGTTGCCGAGGGCCGGGATGCGGCGGAAGACATTCATGCGAGGTTGAGCGGATGAAGCCAGCCCTCCTCGCATGTTCCATGCTGCTCGCAGCTGGCCCGGCTTGGGCGCAGGACGGCTGGTGGTGTGCAACGGATGGCGGGGAACGGCTGAGTTTTGATGCGGGAACCGTTTGGTTCAATGAACATACACACTGCACAGCGGACACTGCCGTCGAGCTGACCACAGCCAACGGCGATGCGTGGGATGGGCCCGTCTCGTGCGAGAATATCTACTTCGCGGGTCGTGATGAAGAAGGTGAATTGATCGTGCAGCGCGTGCCGGTTGAGGACGTGACCTGGATCAGCCTGACCGGTGCCGCCGATGGCACGCTTTACCTGCGCACAGACCCAGATGGCGACGACCACGCCTACCTCCCTTGTTGAGATTTTTCCGAAAGGAGCCCTGACCATGGCTGACCTGACCTCAAACTTCCTCGGTATCTCCTCCCCCAATCCGTTCTGGCTGGCATCGGCGCCGCCGACGGACAAGGAATACAATGTCCGCCGCGCATTTGAAGCCGGGTGGGGTGGCGTTGTTTGGAAGACGCTTGGCGCCGAGGGCTTGCCGGTCGTGAACGTCAACGGACCCCGTTACGGTGCGATTTACGGGGCCGATCGGCGGCTGTTGGGCCTCAACAACATTGAACTCATCACCGACCGCGACCTCTATACGAATCTTGAAGAGATCAAGCGCGTCAAAGCAGATTACCCGGACCGCGCGATGATCGTGTCAATCATGGTGCCGTGTGAGGAGGAGGCGTGGAAAGCCATCCTGCCGCTGGTGGAAGATACCGGCGCGGATGGGATCGAGCTGAACTTCGGCTGCCCGCACGGGATGAGCGAGCGCGGCATGGGCGCGGCGGTGGGGCAGGTGCCCGAATACATCGAAATGGTCACGCGCTGGTGCAAGCAATATTACTCCAAGCCCGTGATCGTGAAGCTGACGCCGAACATCACCGACATTCGCAAGCCAGCTGAGGCCGCGAAGCGCGGTGGGGCCGATGCGGTTAGCTTGATCAACACAATCAACTCGATCACCTCCGTAAACCTCGACACGATGTCGCCTGAGCCTTCGATTGACGGCAAGGGCAGCCACGGCGGCTATTGTGGCCCGGCGGTGAAGCCGATTGCGATGTCGATGGTGTCGGAAATCGCCCGTAATGGGGAGACGCACGGCCTGCCAATATCGGGCATTGGCGGTGTTACCACTTGGCGCGATGCGGCGGAATTCATGGCGCTTGGCGCGGGCAATGTGCAGGTCTGCACGGCGGCAATGACCTACGGCTTCAAGATCGTATCGGAGATGATTTCCGGCCTGTCGCAGTATCTCGATGAGAAGGGCATGAGCCTCGATGATCTCATCGGCAAAGCCGTGCCGAACGTGACCGACTGGCAATACCTGAACCTGAATTACGTGACCAAGGCGCGGATCTCTCAGGACGATTGCATCAAGTGCGGGCGCTGCTACGCGGCCTGCGAAGACACCTCGCATCAGGCGATTTCCATGAGCGAAGACCGCGTGTTCGAGGTGATCGACGCCGAATGCGTGGCTTGCAACCTGTGTGTGAACGTCTGCCCGGTGGAAGGCTGCATCACGATGGAGGAGCTTGCGGCGGGTGCTGTGGATGAACGCACGGGTAATGTGATTTCGCCCGATTATGCAAACTGGACGACGCACCCAAACAACCCAGGCGCGGTGAAGGCCGCGGAGTGAGCGTTGTTGGAATATAGTTTCTGTTCAGTTGCTTAGGGCGCGAGTAGCCGCGTGAAGAGCGTGTCGAGAAAGACCTCAGCCTCTGCAATCGGATCGCGGCCTTCACCCAGAACAGCTCGGACCTGAACGTCGAAATCGGCGTAGTGCTGTGTGAGCGACCAGATCGAGAAGATCAGGTGATGCGGGTCGATATCCGCGAGCTTTCCCGCCGCCGTCCAGCGCCGGAGGACCACGGCCTTCTCATCCACAAGTGCCTTCAGATCGGTTGCCAGCCCATCCTTCATGCGGGGCGCGCCTTGCACGATTTCCTGCGCAAAAAGCCTTGATTCTCTGGGGAAATCCCGGCTCATCTGGAGCTTGCGACGAACATAGGCGCGCAATTCCTGCTGCGGGTCGCCGTCTTCGTTCAGCTCCCGCAACGGGTCGAGCCAAGTGTCCACCAGCCCTTCCAGAAGGGTGACGTGGATTTCGTCCTTTGAAGCGAAATAGTAGAGCAGATTGGGCTTAGACAGCCCGGCCTCCTGCGCAATCTCATCAAGCGTCGCGCCACGAAATCCGTGTTTGGAGAAGACCTCCAAAGCGGCTTCCAGCACGCGGGCGCGGTTTTTCTCTTGAATGCGGGTGCGGGGTTTTGGTTCGCTCATCTGGCCATTCATTTCGTGCCCAATGTGTGGGCCAAATCCTCCCATCTGGGAGCATCTCCTCCCAAACGGGAGCAATTTCAGGCCGAGATGCTTCCATATAGGAGCATGTGCCAATCGTTTTCGTTGACTGGCCCTTGGCTTTTGCTAGCGTGGTCTTGACCATTTGGTCAAAAAGAAAATGTGATCCACGATGATCGCGGGGGAGACCGCCATGGCACTTGACCGTAGCAATCCAGTTCCAAATGACCTGAGCGCATTCTGGATGCCGTTCACCGCGAACCGGCAGTTCAAGCAGACCCCGCGCATGTTCGTGGGCGCGGACAAGATGCACTACACCACCGCCGATGGGCGGCAGGTTCTGGACGGAACGGCGGGCCTGTGGTGCTGCAACGCGGGCCACAACCAGCCGCGCATCGTGGAGGCGATCCAGAAGCAAGCCGCCGAGATGGATTATGCGCCTGCCTTTCAGATGGGCCACCCAAAGGCGTTCGAACTGGCCAACCGCCTGCGCGACTTGGCGCCAGAGCCGTTTGAACATGTGTTCTACACGAACTCCGGCAGTGAATCGGTTGAGACCGCGCTGAAGATCGCGATCGCCTATCAGCGAGCGATCGGGCAGGGCTCGCGGACCCGTTTGATTGGCCGTGAGCGTGGCTATCACGGGGTTAATTTTGGTGGCATCTCTGTCGGCGGAATCGTGAACAATCGTAAGGTTTTCGGTTCATTGTTGACGGGCGTGGATCATTTGCCCGCCACTCACCTGCCGGATCAGAATGCCTACACCAAAGGTCAGCCCGAACATGGCGCGCATCTGGCCGATGAACTCGAACGGATCGTCGCCTTGCATGGGGCGGAGACGATCGCGGCTTGCATCGTGGAGCCGATGGCGGGGTCGACCGGGGTGTTGATGCCGCCCAAGGGCTATCTGGAACGGCTGCGGGAGATCTGCACAAAGCACGGGATCCTCCTGATTTTCGACGAGGTGATTACTGGCTTCGGGCGGCTTGGCAGCAGCTTTGCGGCTGAGCATTTCAACGTGATGCCGGACCTGATCACCACTGCTAAAGGTCTGACAAATGGCGTTATCCCCATGGGGGCGGTGCTAGCCACGAAGGGCATTCACGACGCCTTCATGCAAGGACCAGAACACCTGATCGAGCTGTTCCACGGCTACACCTATTCGGGCAACCCAATTGCCTCGGCTGCCGGAATTGCGACGCTGGAGACCTACAAGGAAGACGGCCTCTTCGAACGTGCGGCGGAGCTTGCACCGTATTGGGAGGAAGGGCTGCATTCGCTGAAAGGCCTGCCCCACGTGATCGACATCCGGAACATGGGCCTGATCGGGGCGGTTGAGTTGGAGCCGATTGCGGGCGAGCCCACAAAGCGTGCGTTCCAAGCCTTCCTCGATTGCTACGACAAGAATGTCCTGATCCGCACAACGGGCGATATCATCGCCATGTCACCGCCGCTGATCATCTCGAAGTCGGAGATTGATACGTTGTTCGGCACGTTGGGAGATGTGTTGAAGGGGCTGCACTGAATGGCGCCTGTCTCGGATACCTCTGCCATGATCGCAGGCATGAACCCGGAGCGGATGCCGGGGCGGTGGGCGTTTCGCACAATTGCGGCTGAGGATTTGGCAGTTCTGTTGCCCGATGCGCTTGCCGTGTTTCGCGAGGCCGAAGGGATTTCAGCGCTGGTGCCCGCGAACACGGAAGAGGCCGCGATGGCGCAGATCACGCTCAAAGTGTTCTCGTCGCTCGAGGGTATCGGCCTGACCGCGGCGGTTTCCACTGTCTTGGCCGAGGCCGGCATCGCCTGCAACGTGATCGCGGCGACGCTGCATGATCATATCTTCGTGCCAGAAGACCGGGCGGATGAAGCGATAGCACTGCTCAAGGCCCGTGCGGCTGAGGAGGTCGCCTGAT
The DNA here is from genome assembly GCF_040932485.1 of Gymnodinialimonas sp. 202GB13-11. NCBI lineage: Bacteria > Pseudomonadati > Pseudomonadota > Alphaproteobacteria > Rhodobacterales > Paracoccaceae > Gymnodinialimonas > Gymnodinialimonas hymeniacidonis. Next base: position 986,829 of record NZ_JBFRBH010000001.1, read on the forward strand.
GGCAGAGGCGCGGGCCGAGACGCTGATTGATGATGACCGCGTGCGCGTCACACGGTTCGATTTCGCGCCCGGAGACGAAACAGGATGGCACGTGCATGGTATGGACTACGTGATCACCACGCTGACGGATTGCCAGATGCGGCTGAAAGAGCCGGGTGGAGAGACGCGCGAGGTGATGATCCCTGCGGGCACGGTTTACCGGCGCGAGCAGGGTGTGAAACACAATGTCATCAACGGCGGCGACGCGCCGATGACATTCATCGAGACGGAATTGAAGTAGGACGAACCCATGGCAGCGGCCCCCGGCGAAAACATGAAAATCAACGGCGAGCGCCTGTGGGACTCGCTGATGGAGATGGCCAAGATCGGCCCTGGCATCGCGGGCGGGAACAACCGCCAGACGCTGACCGATGAAGATAGCGAGGGGCGGCATTTGTTCCAGCGCTGGTGCGAGGATGCGGGCTGCACGATGGGCGTGGACGAGATCGGTAACATGTTCGCGCGGCGTGAGGGGACGGACCCCGACGCGCTGCCGGTTTATGTAGGCTCGCACCTTGATACCCAGCCGACGGGCGGAAAATACGACGGGGTTCTGGGCGTGCTTGGAGGCCTCGAAATCCTGCGCACGATGAATGATCTCGGCATCAAGACAAAGCATCCGATTGTGGTGACGAACTGGACCAATGAAGAGGGCACGCGCTACGCGCCCGCGATGCTGGCCTCGGGCGTGTTCGCTGGCAAGCATACGCTCGATTGGGCCTATGACCGCGTGGATGCGGACGGAAAACGCTTTGGCGATGAGTTGGAGCGTATCGGCTGGAAGGGCGAAGAAAAGGTCGGCGACCGCAAGATGCACGCCTTTTTCGAGTTGCACATCGAACAGGGTCCAATCCTGGAGGCTGAGGGTAAGGATATCGGTGTCGTCACCCACGGGCAGGGCTTGCGGTGGATCGAGTGCACAGTGACGGGCAAGGAGAGCCACACAGGCTCCACCCCCATGCACATGCGCAAGAATGCAGGGCGCGGTCTGGCACTGATCACCGAACTGGTCCACGAGATTGCGATGAAAAACCAGCCCAATGCCGTGGGGGCGATTGGGCATATCGACGTCTACCCGAACTCCCGCAACATCATTCCGGGCAAGGTTGTGTTCACCGTCGACATGCGCACGCACCTTCTGGACAAGTTGAACGCCATGGTGGCCGAGCTGATGGAGCGGGCGCCGAAATTGTGCGAGGATATCGGCGTGACCTTCGAGGCCGAGATCGTCGGCCAATTCGACCCGCCCGCCTTTGATGACACATGTGTCACAGCAATTCGCCAAGCCGCTGAAAGGCTTGGATATTCGCACATGGATATCGTATCCGGGGCAGGGCACGATGCGTGCTGGATCAATGATGTGGCCCCGACGGCGATGGTGATGTGTCCTTGCGTGGACGGCCTGAGCCATAACGAGGCCGAAGAAATCAGCCCCGAATGGGCGACGGCCGGCACGGATGTTCTGTTCCATGCGGTCGTGGAAACGGCGGAGATAGTGGAATGAAGTCAGGTATTTTGCTGGCGCTTGGTGCGAGCGTTGTTCTGGCAGGCTGTGTGTCGACAACACCGCAGGGTCAGTTCGAGGAAGCGTTGCCCGAAGAGGTTCTGGCCCTGGTGGCACCCGGGCAGGACGTCAATTCGGTGCGGCTGGAAGGCGACGGGTGCTACTGGTACCTGCATCACGGTCCAGTCGAGAGCACCTACCTGCCGCTTTTGACGCGGGATCAGCGGATGATTTGCGTGACGGCGTAAGGATATAACCAACGGGGGATCATATGAGTAAGGTCATCAAGGGCGGCACGATCGTGACCGCTGACCGCCAGTGGAAGGCGGATGTGCTGATCGAGGGCGAGAAGATCGCCGAGATTGGTGAGAACCTTTCGGGTGATGAGGTCATCGACGCCTCCGACGCCTATGTGATCCCTGGCGGGATTGACCCGCACACCCATCTGGAAATGCCCTTCATGGGCACAACGGCGGCGGAGACGTTCGAGACCGGGACCTTTGCGGCGGCGGCGGGCGGGACCACGATGTTGGTCGATTTCTGCCTGCCGGGTGAGGATGGTTCGCTTCTGAACGCGATTGATGAATGGGACCGCAAGTCGAAGGATCAGATCTGCGTCGACATCTCGTACCACATGGCAATCACCGGCTGGAACGAGAGCATTTTCAATGAGATGGAGGCCGTTGTTAAAGAGCGCGGCATCAACACGTTCAAGCATTTCATGGCCTACAAAGGCGCGCTGATGATCGAGGACGACGAGATGTTCGCCTCCTTCAAGCGCTGCGCTGAGTTGGGCGCGCTGCCGCTGGTCCATGCCGAGAACGGCGATATCGTGGCCGAGCTCCAGCAGAAGTATCTGGCCGAAGGTGTGTTCGGGCCGGAAGGGCATGCCTATTCGCGGCCGCCTGAGGTTGAGGGCGAGGCCGCGAACCGGGCGATCATGATTGCCGATGCGGCGGGCACGCCGTTGTACATCGTGCATGTGTCCTGCGAGCAGGCCCATGAGGCGATCCGCCGGGCCCGCCAGAAGGGGATGCGGGTTTATGGCGAGCCGCTGATCCAGCATCTGACGCTGGATGAGACGGAGTATTTCGACAAGGATTGGCAATACGCCGCGCGCCGCGTGATGTCGCCGCCGTTCCGGTCAAAGGACCATCAGGACGGGCTTTGGAACGGGCTTGCCGCCGGATCGTTACAGGTTGTCGCGACGGACCACGCGGCCTTTACAGATGAGCAAAAGCGCATGGGCGTGGACAATTTCGCCATGATCCCCAACGGGACCGGCGGGCTTGAGGAGCGGATGGCGATGCTCTGGACCAAGGGGGTCGAGACAGGCCGCCTGACGCCGGAGGAATTCGTGGCGGCGACGTCAAGCAACATCGCAAAGATCCTCAACATCTATCCGATGAAGGGCGGGATCAACGTGGGCGGCGACGCCGATGTGGTCGTCTGGGACCCGAAGCTAGGGCGGACGATTTCGACGGCGACGGCGAAATCCATCCTTGATTACAACGTGTTCGAGGGAATGGAGGTGTCTGCCTCGCCCCGGTTCACCTTGTCGCGCGGCGATGTGGTCTGGGCTGCGGGCCAGAACAGCCAGCCGCAACCCGGGCGTGGCCGGTTCGTGAAGCGGCCCCCGGCGGCGAGCCCGTCGCGGGCGCTTTCGAAGTGGAAGGCATTGAACACACCACGCAAGATCGAGCGCGATCCACTGAACATTCCGGCGGGGGTTTGAGTGGCATGAGGCCCATGCCGCGCGTGCTGCGTGTTGTTTTGGCCTATTGCGCAACGCTTTTGGTTTGCGCCTTCGGGTCTCTCGCCTTCGGCTTCGTGACGTCCGGGTCTTCAGCATGGCCGGGTGGGGCGACACTCTTCTTGGTATTTTGGCTGTACATGGTTTTTGGCCTGCTCTTCACCGTAGTTCCGTTCATCATTGCCCGCGCGACATTGGCCTATTTCGAACGTCGTGATGTGCGTGCCTTTGTCATTGCGGGTGGCTCTGTCGGGGCGGTGACAGGAATTGCGCTCTGGCAAGCATATGGGTTCACCTATGTCGGTGAAAGCGCATGGCCTCGGATGATGTCTTGGATCATTGGCAACGGGCTTTGCGGTGCCATTGCAGGTGGCGTGCAATGGATGGTGGAGCGGAAGCTGGGGCTTGGCGCGGACTGGCGCATATCGGGCACTATAGAGACAACGTAAATGACTGTAATCGCTGCTCAATCCCTTGATCTTACGTTCCAGACCAACGATGGCCCGGTGCAGGCGCTGTCGGATGTGAACCTTGAGATCAACAAGGGTGACTTCGTCTCGTTCATCGGGCCATCTGGCTGCGGAAAGACGACCTTCCTGCGCGTGATTGCCGCGCTGGAGCAACCCACTGGCGGGACTGTGTCTGTCAACGGTATGACACCGGACGAGGCGCGGAAGGCGCGGGCTTATGGGTATGTGTTCCAGGCGGCGGGGCTTTATCCGTGGCGGACGATTGAGAAGAACATCAAGCTGCCGTTGGAGATCATGGGATACTCCGCCAAGGACCAGCAGGATCGTGTGAACCACGTCTTGCAACTGGTTGATCTGGAAGGGTTCGGGAAGAAATTTCCTTGGCAGCTTTCGGGGGGAATGCAGCAGCGGGCCTCGATTGCGCGGGCCCTCGCTTTCGATGCGGATATCCTTCTGATGGACGAGCCGTTCGGCGCGCTGGATGAGATCGTGCGGGACCGGCTCAACGAAGAACTTCTGAAGCTTTGGGCGCGGACGGAGAAGACGATTGGGTTCGTGACGCATTCGATTCCAGAGGCTGTATATCTCAGCACCAAGATTGTCGTGATGAGCCCGCGTCCGGGGCGGATTACGGATGTCATCGAAAGCGATCTGCCGCGGGAAAGGCCGCTCGATATCCGCGACACGCCGGAGTTTTTGGCGCTGGCGCACCGGGTTCGCGAAGGCCTGCGCGAGGGGCATGCTTATGACGAGTGAGGACGGTTTTCCGGTATATGGAACCTGTAGTGAATCTGTAGTGCTTTTGTACCTACACGATTTTCGCACTGTTGAGCCCGCCCCCTCAGCCTTCTGTGCGGTGGCGCAATGAGCGGTCTCGCCATACGACCCGCTGAGGCCCCTGATATGGTGGCCTGTGCCGAGATCACCTCTGACTGGATCGCGACCCGCAATTGGGCGCGGGATCTGCACACGGCGGATGAGGTGATGGCTTTCTATACTGGGCCGGTCTTCGAGACCCGCGAGACATGGGTAGCGGGCGATCCAGTCGACGGCTTTTACACCTGGCACGCGGAAGACGGTGAGGTCACCGCGCTGATGGCGCGGACGCCGGGGCGGGGCATCGGCAAAGCCTTGCTGGACCATGCCAAAGCGACCTACGGGACCTTTGTGCTTTTCGTGATGCAAGACAACACGCGGGCGTGGTCCTTTTATTTGCGGGAGGGTCTTGTGGAGGTGTCGCGCACGGATGGCGACAATGAGGAAGGCTTGCCGGATGTCCTGATGAAGTGGGAGGCGGCATGAGCGCGGTTGAGGCTCAGCCACCCTGCGCCTTCTGCATGGCGATGCGGCGGATCAGCATGGCGATCCTTCCGGTGCTGACAGTTGTCGGGGTGATCGTGTTGATCTGGTATGCGGGCGCGTATTTGATGAACCGGTGGGTCACCTTGGACACGGCTCAACGGCAGGGCGTGGAGTTATCGTTTCAGGAGGTCTTCGCCGACACGATGGCGCAGGAGCGGCCGCGCTTGCCCGCGCCGCATCAGGTGGTGGCAGAGCTGTGGAATACGACGGCGGGGGAAGAGATTTTCCGCGAGCGGCGGGGAGAGTTGCGGCCAAATCCGCGCAACCTGCTGTTCCATGCGTTCCAGACATTAGCGCCGACGCTTTTGGGTTTTGTGATCGGCTCGTTAGCCGGGCTGCTGCTGGCCATCGGGATCGTGCACAACCGACCGATGGATTTGAGCGTGATGCCCTGGGCAATTGCGTCGCAAACCATTCCGATCCTGGCGGTCGCCCCGATTGTGATCGTGGTATTGAACGCGGTGGGACTGACGGGTGTGGTGCCGAAATCACTGATCTCGGCCTATCTATCGTTTTTCCCAGTAGTCGTCGGGATGGTGAAGGGTCTTCGCAGCCCGTCGGCGATGGATTTGGACCTGCTGCGCACATACTCGGCCAGCCGAACTGAGACTCTGTTCAAATTGCGGTTGCCGGCCTCGGTGCCGTTCCTGTTCGCATCCTTAAAGGTAGGGATCGCGGCGGCGCTCGTGGGAACCATCGTAGCGGAACTGCCGACAGGGGCACGGTTCGGGCTTGGCGCGCGGCTTCTGACGGGCAGCTATTACGGTCAGACGATCCAGATCTGGAGCGCGCTCTTCATGGCGGCGATTTGTGCGGCCTGTCTGGTGGCGATCCTTGGGTTGATTGAACGTACGACCCTGCGCCGGATGGGGCTGAACCGATGAGTGCGGCCTTGCGGAACATCCCGATCCTGCCCGTGGCGGCTGTCGTGGTGCTGGTCTTCGCCGGGTTCTACGACTTGCGGTTGTGGGTGCTGTTGGCGGTGTGGCTGGGGGCCTGGTACATCAACACACGGCTTGCGCGCAGTGACGGGCCGGTTGTGGCCGTCTGGGTGCCGGTGATCTTTGGCCTGACCTTGGTGGGCCTGTGGGAATTGACCGTGCGCCTTTACGAGATCAGCCCGGTGATCCTGCCCGCGCCCTCGGCCATCGCGTTGGCGTTTGCGCAGAACACCGACATCCTGTGGGCCGACTTCGTGCAGACGATCCTGAAAGGCGCTTTGGTGGGCTATGTGATCGGCTGCGGGGCGGCGTTTCTGGTGGCTTTGGCGGTGGATCGGTCGCCGTTTTTGCAGAAGGGGATGTTGCCGGTGGGCAGCTTCCTCGCCGCGTTGCCGATTGTCGGCACGGCGCCGATTTTCGTGATGTGGCTGGGGTTTGGCCCTGCGTCCAAGGCGGCGGTGGTCGTCGCCATGGTGTTCTTCCCGATGCTCGTGAACGCGGTGGAGGGGTTGAAGGCATCCGACAAGATGCAGCGCGATTTGATGCACACCTATGCGGCGTCTTATTGGCAGAGCCTTCTGAAACTGCGCCTGCCCACGGCCTTGCCGTTCCTGTTTAACGGGTTGAAGATTTGCACAACGCTTGCGCTCATTGGTGCTATCGTTGCTGAATTCTTCGGCTCACCGACCGTTGGGATGGGCTTTCGCATCAAGATCGAGGTCGGACGGCTGGCGATGGATGTCGTCTGGGCCGAGATTACTGTCGCGGCGTTGGCGGGGACCGGGTTCTATGGCCTGATGACGCTGCTCGAGCGGCAACTGACATTCTGGCACCCGTCGCAGCGGCGGGCGTAGAGCAAAATAATCAATGGGTCCAACTTGGAGGGAAAGACTATGAAAAAACTTACAATTGCAGGGGCCGCGCTTCTGGCTTCGGGCGGTATGGCATTGGCGGATGGGCATCTGGATGAGGTGAACCTGCAGCTGCAATGGGTCACGCAGGCGCAATTCGCGGGCTACTACGTGGCGCTTGAGAATGGCTACTACGAGGATGAGGGCCTTGCGGTGAATATCATCCCCGGCGGGCCGGACATTGCGCCGCCGCAGGTGCTTGCGGGTGGTGGCGCTGACGTGATGCTGAACTGGATGCCTTCGGCCCTAGCGGCGCGCGAAGGTGGCTTGCCGGTTGTGAACATCGCGCAGCCGTTCGTGCGCTCGGGCCTGATGCTGACCTGCTGGGCCGATAGCGGCATCACCGAGCCTGCCGATCTTGCGGGGGCCACGGTGGCGCATTGGTTCTTTGGCAACGAATACCCGTTCCTGAGCTGGATGTCCCAGTTGGGCATCGGCGTGGATGGCGGCGAAGATGGCGTGACCCTGCTGCAGGCGGGCTTCAACGTTGATCCGTTGATCCAGCGGCAGGCCGATTGCATGTCGACGATGACCTACAATGAATATTGGCAGGTGATTGATGCGGGTGTGACGCCGGAAGAGTTGGTGACATTCCGCTATGAGGATCAGGGCGTGGCAACGCTGGAAGACGGCATCTGGGCGCTGGAAGAGAACCTCGATGACCCTGAGTTCGTGGATCGCATGACGCGCTTTGTGCGCGCCTCGATGCAGGGCTGGGCCTGGGCGGCTGAGAACCCCGATGACGCGGCGATGATCGTGCTGGATTACGACGAGACCGGCGCGCAGACCGAGGAGCATCAGCTGCGCATGATGGGTGAGATTGCTTTGCTGGTTGAAGGTGGCGATGGCCGTTTGGACGAGGAAGCCTATCAGCGCACCGTTGATACGCTTCTGGCCGGTGGCTCTGACCCGGTGATCTCGGCGGCACCTGAGGGTGCTTTCACCCACGTCATCACGGATGCTGCGTTGGCTGAGTAATCAGCCGAATTACAGCGCCAAAGCGGCCCTGCGCGGCACAGCGTGGGGCCGTTTGCTTTTGGCGGACCGGATTGCCTCAGCGGCGGATGTCGACCGTTGGCGATGACGGATTGGGGGCGCCGCTGGTGTAAGGGCTTTCTTCGGGGCGCGATGTGTCCGGGCTATTGGGTTCGGTGCCGGTTTCATCCATTGCCGTAGGCGCTTCGCTCGTCGGTTCCGCCTCTTCGGAAGGGACGTTTGCAGGCTCAGGCAAATCCAATGGAACCATTGCCAGTGACTGGCGCGGCGGGTCCGGTGGTACGGGCAGATCGTCGTTATCGCCGACTTGAAAGACATCAAGCGGCTTGATGGGCTGCGCATTGGCTGCGGTGCTTGCGCGGGACTGTTCGGCGGCGGTGACAGGGTTGGCGGTTTCAGGGCGCCCGGTCACGTCGCCGGGTTTCAGCCGCGCCTCTGTTGGCGCCTGCGGAACGGTCAGTTCGGGCCGGGCGGGTGTATTTGTAATGTCCATATCTACGCTCCTCACACGCGATGCGAATTGTACCTCCACGACCCAACTGGCTATCCGACGCACCTTAATGCTTGGTAAATTTGCCTATGCGGCGTGGGGCAGATTTGTCTCAAAACTGACGGAGTGGGTTGGGCGTGAGGCGATAATTTAAATCTGTAAATTTCGTGTAAAGCTTGTAAAGTTGGAAGCATGGAACCAACAAATCCCCCCGACATCACCGGCAGCCGTATTCGAGAGCAGCGCCTTGCGCGCGGGCTGAAACAGGGGGCTCTGGCAAAGGCTGTTGGCGTCTCACCCTCTTACCTCAACCTGATTGAACACAATCACCGACGCATCGGGGGCAAGCTACTTCTGGAGCTTGCGCGGGTCCTGAACGTAGAGCCCTCGGTTCTGAGCGAGGGGGCTGATGCCGAGGTGAGCGCGCTTTTGGATGCGGCGGCGCGGTCGCAGGTTGGCCTTGGGGCGGAAACTGACCGTATTGACGAGATGGGCGCCCGTTTTCCGGGGTGGACGGCCCTGATCGCGGCACAAGAGGCGCGATTGCAGGCGCTCGATGCGCAAGTTGAGGCTCTGCGTGACCGGCTGAGCCACGATCCCGTCTTGGCAGAAGCGATGCATGACGTGCTTTCCTCGGTCGCCGCGATCCGCTCAACAGCGGATATTCTGGTGCGAGAGACGGATCTGGACCCAGCTTGGCGCGGTCGTTTCCACCGTAACCTGCATGAGGAGGCAGAACGGCTTTCCGATCAAGCGACGGGATTGCTGGCCCAGTTCGAGGCGCCCGATGCAGAAGGTGGATCGCCTGCAGAAACGGTTGAAGCGATGTTTGATGCGGTCGGCCACGTCTTCCCACACATAGATGCGCAGGGAGCCGGGGCCATTGAGGCCATTCTTGACCAGACCCCCGGAATGGAAAATGCGCCGACGCGCGCCATGGGGCAGGCCAGATTGATGGAATATGCGGGCGACGCGGCCCTTTTACCGATGGAGCCATTCATAGCGGCAGCAAAGGAAGTGGCCTTTGACCCAGTGGCCTTGGTGGCGCGATTGGGTGTTGGCGTGGCCCCTGTTTTGCGGCGAATGGCGAGTTTGCAGCCGGAAACCGGTGCTCCGCCCATGGGGCTGGCCATATGCGACGCGTCCGGTGCGATGGTGCATCGCCGTCGCCTTCCGGGATTCGCACTGCCACGAGTTGTGGCGGGGTGCCCGCTTTGGCCGCTTTACACAGCCCTGTCCCGACCGGGGCAGGCGGAAGAGGCGGAGATTGAAATGCCCCATGGCGCCCGGTTCAGCGCTTGGGCCGTGGCGGAGGCCAATGAAGGGCGCGCATTCGGGGCCGCGCCTGCCTTGAAGGGGATAATGCTGATCATGGAGGCCCGGCAAAGAGATCGGCCGATGCCAGCGATCGCCGCGGGCCCGGGGTGCGAGACCTGTCCCCGCGTCGGATGCGATGCACGACGCGGCGGCTATGCAGGTCCGTGACGCGAATTTCTTGCGTGTTGCCCAAGCATTGGGCAAAGTTGGAAAACCAGGCCCGGGGCGAACGACACTTACCCGGGGGGAGGACTGGGTATGACAATGGACATGCGACCATCTGATACGGCCCCGCGAACAGGGCCGGGGACCGTTCTGATCATCGAGGATGAAAGCAACATCCTCGAAGCGCTCACCTTTATCCTGAGCCGTGCGGGCTGGGATGTGCGCGGCCATGGCAAGGGCGATTCAGCGCTTGCAGAAGTCGCGCGGATTGGCCCGGATGTGCTGGTGCTGGATGTCATGCTGCCCGGCCAGTCGGGGTTCGATATTCTCCGCGCGCTGAGGGCCGAGCCAGAGACGCGCGATCTGCCTGTCGTAATGTTGACCGCCAAGGGTCAGACCCATGATCGCGATCACGCCATGGGACTGGGGGCGAATGCTTTCCTGACCAAGCCATTCTCGAACGATGAATTGCTGGCGGTCATCACGGATCTGGCCCCGGCCCCAACAGATCGGCCGGCCGCAGCCGGTCAGGGGTGAGCCATGGCCTCAAGGCTGTTTCTTGAGCGCCGCAGATACAGGCTCAACCGGTTGCAAGACGCAGCGCGCCTCTTGCCGATCCTCGGTCTAATCCTGATTTTTGGCCCGATCTTCATCCGCGGCACGGGTGACGAGGCGGAAAGCCTGTCTGTGACCCTGGTTTATTACTTCGGCATCTGGATCGGGCTTATCGTGCTTTCGGCATTGGTCAGTGTCGCACTGACGCGCCTTGGCGTTCAGGATGAGGCCGGCGGCCCGCCTGAGGCGGGGCCTGCGCAGCCGCCTGAGGCCGAGTAAAATGCTGAGTTTCAACGGCCTCGTCTCGATCTGTATTCTCTATGTATTGGTGCTGTTTGCCGTGGCCTTCTGGGCGGAACGCAGCGCCAAGGCGGGCCGGGTGCGGTGGCTGAATTCGCCGATCACCTACACGCTGTCCCTGTCGATCTACGCCACGGCATGGACGTTCTACGGCGCCGTTGGGTCGGCGGCCCGCTCGGGGCTGGAATACCTGACGATCTACCTTGGGCCGACTTTGGTGTTCATCGGTTGGTTCTGGTTGCTGCGAAAAATGGTCCGCATCGGGCGCGCGCAGCGGGTCACATCCATCGCCGACATGATCTCTAGCCGGTATGGCAAGTCTGGCGGATTGGCGGTGTTGGTGACGTTGTTGGCCGTGTTGGGGACAACGCCCTACATCGCGCTGCAATTGCAGTCGGTCACGCTATCCTTCTCGGTCTTCACCAATGCAGGTGCGGGTGAAGGCACATCGAGCACAGCGATGTGGATCGCAGCGGGGCTGGCCGTTTTCACGATCATCTTTGGCACCCGGTCGCTCGACCTGAACGAACGCCATCCCGGCCTTGTCAGCGCCATTGCGGCTGAGGCAGTGGTGAAGCTGGCAGCGATTGTTGCGGTGGGTGTGTTTGTTGTGTGGGGCGTAGCGGATGGACCCGGCGATATGCTGGCGCGGATTGAAGCCTCGCCTGTCGCAGAAACGCCGCTAAACGGCGCACGGTGGCTGGGGCTGACGGCCTTGGCAGGGGCCGCGATCCTGTGCCTGCCGCGAATGTTCCAGGTGTTAGTGGTCGAGAATTCGGACGAGCGGCATCTGGCAACCGCGGGATGGGCTTTCCCGCTATACCTTTTGTTGATCTCGCTTTTCGTGGTGCCGATTGCGGTCACGGGTATGAGCTTGCCCGGAACCGGAGACAATCCGGACCTGTACGTTCTAACCGTGCCGTTGAGCTTGGGGCAGGACGCGCTGGCGCTTTTGGTTTTTCTGGGCGGTTTCTCCGCCGCGACTTCCATGGTGATTGTCGCCGCATTGGCGCTTTCAACGATGGTGTCGAACCACGTGATTGTGCCGCTTTGGCTGCGCAGTTCACGCGATAGCGTGGTGTTGAGCCAGGACATGCGAAAAGTGGCGCTCACGGCGCGCCGGGTGTCCATCGCGGCGATCCTGTTTCTGGGATGGGTGTACTACAGCTTGTCCGGTGGCACGGCTGCTTTGGCCTCGATTGGTCTGATCTCGTTTCTGGGCGTATCACAGATTCTGCCCGCCTTGGTCGGTGGTATTCTATGGCGCGGGGCAACGCGGTTGGGGGCAGCGCTTGGCATCGGCGCGGGCCTGTTGATCTGGGCATGGCTTCTTTTGCTGCCCAATATCGCGGAGACGGGTGGTTTGATGCCCGAAGTGCTAAGCTCTGGCCCTTGGGGAATTGGTTGGCTTGCCCCGCATAGCCCATTTGGCTTGCAGGCCAGTGATCCGCTTTTGACAGCGATGGTCCTTTCGCTCGGCGTGAATACGGCGCTGTTTCTGTTGGGGTCGCTGTTCAGCTTTCCCAGCCCGCTTGAGCGGCTGCAAGGGGCGCAATTCGTCAATGTCTTCGACCATTCGCGTGCTGTGAGGGGATGGACTGGCGCGGTTGGTGCGGCGGATGATTTGCGAATCATGGCACAGCGGATCATGGGCGATGACCGGGCCATCGCCCTGTTCCGCGACGCCGCGCGGGCGCAGGGCCGAGACGGGGAATTGCCGGAGCCGACGCCAGATTTCCTCGCTGAGCTAGAGCGGGAGCTTGCAGGTTCCGTCGGAGTTGCGACCGCCCACGCCATGGTGGCGCAGATTGCCGGCGCAGCGAGCGTGAGCGTGGGTGATCTGCTGGCCGTGGCCGACGAGACGGCGCAGATCATGGAGTATTCCAGCCAACTTGAGGCCAAGTCAGAAGAGCTGGCCCAAACCGCAGGTCGATTGCGTGAGGTCAACGCAAAGCTGACCGAGTTGTCGGTGCAGAAGGATGCGTTCCTCAGCCAGATCAGCCACGAATTGCGCACACCCATGACGTCGATCCGATCTTTCTCGGAGATCCTGATGCAAGCCGACAAGGTGGACGATGCAGCACGGACGAAATTCTCACGGATCATCCACGATGAAAGCCTGCGCCTGACGCGCCTGCTGGATGATTTGCTGGATTTGAGCGTGCTTGAGAACGGTCGTGTGACCCTCAATATGGCTGAGGCGCAACTGGCAGACGTGTTGGACCGCGCCATTCATGCGGCGGGCGCGGAAGCGGGCGATGGCATCACGCTGGTGCGCGATCGGGCCAGCGAGGCCGTTGCGTTGTGGACCGATCCTGACCGGTTGGCCCAAGTCTTCATCAACCTGATCTCAAACGCACGGAAATACTGCGATGCCGATGTGCCGGAACTGGTGATTTCGGTCGTGGATACGCAACAGGGGTTGGAGATCGAGTTTTCGGACAACGGCTCAGGCATTCCAACCCGGCAAGAGGCCCTGATCTTTGAGAAATTTGCCCGCCTCGATACTGCGCGAGGGGCGCCGGGGGCCGGGCTTGGGCTCGCGATCAGCCGTGAGATCATGGCGCGTCTTGACGGGGATTTGATCTACGTGCCGGGGCAGGGCGGCGCGACCTTTCGCGTGCGATTGCCGGTGCGCGCCTTGAAAGCTGCGTAAGCGGATAAAGCAGGGGCGCATAAGGGCTTCGTTAACGGCTTTTGTGGCAAAGCTACGCGCACGAACCCCCGTATCCGTTTGCCAGAAGGCACAAATACGCCCATGCCCGCGACTGATCAGCGCCACGTTCTGGCCCGCAAGATTGCGGCGCATGCCGGTGTGCGGCATCGCCCGGATGATCTTGTTCCGGCACTGGAGGCGGGATTGACGCGCGCGGTGCGCCGGGCCGCCGCGCCGCTGGATGGGCTCAATGTGACGCTTGAGGCGGTCACTGTGACCATGCAGGCCAGTTTGGATTCAGCACTTGAGGCCTTGCCTGAACACGGCCTTATTGCTGCAACCGAAGACCGGGATGGCAGGCGGGGCCTGCTTGCCCTGGAGCATTCTTTGGTTGATGCCTTGATCGAAGTGCAGACGACCGGTCGCGTGGAAGACGTGCAGGGCCCGGCGCGCCCGGTCACACGCATTGATGAAGCATTGTGCCGCGACTTTATCGATCTGTTCTTCGCGGGGTTTGCCCACGAAACAAGCGCAGAAGCGGGGCGCGATTGGCCTGAACGCATCGCTTATGCCAGTCAGATCAAAGATCGAGGTCAGATCAACCTGCTTTTGCCCTCAAAAGGCTTTCACCTGCTGCACGTCAACGTCAATGCAGCCGGGCTTAAATCCGGCCGACTGCTGGTTTTGCTGCCCGCGGACCCAAGTCTGGCGCGTCGCGCCACTCAGAAATCCGATGCTAAACCAGCCACCCGTCCCGACACATGGGGAAGCGATGTGCTTGCAGCCTTAGGTCCGGCCCCGTTGTCCCTCAATGCGGTCTTACTCAGATTGCACATGCCATTGTCGAAAGTGCAGGACTTGAAGGATGGGGATCTGGTTCCTTTTGATCGCAGCGATTTGGAGACAGTGACGCTGGAAGACGACAACGGCCATATCTTTGCGCGGGGGAAGCTGGGGCAGATCGGCGGGCGGCGTGCAGTGCGGCTGGAGGCGAGGCGAAAGAAAGGGGCCGGTTCAAGCGAAGCGACGCCAGACTCTGGGCCGGACGCCCTGAAACGTGCCGCGAAGGCGTCAGATCAGATGTCGCCGGAAGCATTGATGCCGCAGGCAAATAGGCTGCCATTGGCAGACGGCCTGGGCGGTACAGCGGGTGCTGAGGCAGCGGCACCGCAAGCCATGCCTGATCTACCGATGCCAGACTACGATCCGGACGCGCCGACTGCGTGAAATCTCGGCACCTTTTGTGGATGTAGATATGCGCCCGTGGGGCGGACACGGCCAGCGCAACCAAACACCCAGATGGCTTGTGTTCTGTCATTGAGACCGCCAATCTCCGCCCATCGGGTCGGCGCGATGCTGATCTGTGCGTCGAAAGGGGAGCGCCAATGTCCATTTCCGAGTTCCGCAAGAAAGTGACCGGCGGAACAGCCTTGGCGGGCACGTTTATGAAGACGCCAAGTGTTGACATGTTGGAAGTATTGATCCTCTCGGGCCTCGATTTCGTGTGCCTCGATTGTGAACATGCCCCGTTCGACCGCGTGACGATCAGCGCGTGCATGGCGCTGGCCCGCGCGGCTGATTTCCCCGTTCTCGTGCGCGTCCCTTCCAGCGCGCCCGAAAATATCGGCAAAGCGCTGGACGATGGCGCGGTCGGCGTCGTGGTGCCCCATGTCACCTCGGCGGACGTTGCCGAAAAAGTCGCCCGCGCTGCTCGGTTCGGCCATGGCGGGCGCGGATATGCGGGCTCCACCAGATGGGCGGGTTATGCCACGCGGCCTATGCCCGACGTGCTGGCACAAAGCGCCGCCGAGACCATCGTGATCGCCCAGATCGAAGACCCGGAAGGCGTGGACACGGCGGACGCCATCGCCGCCACACCCGGCATCGACGCGCTGTTTCTTGGCCCCGCTGACCTGAGCGTCGCTTACGGCTATGACCACCAAAACAGTGATGAGCTGAATGCGGCCATGGAAAAAGCCGGCGCTGCTGCCAAGGCCCATGGCAAAGGTTACGTGACCTTTGTGGCCGACGCGGACCGCGCCGCTGCGATCCGCAAACATGGGTTTTCGATGTTTTTCATCGCCTCGGAGCATGCCTGGATTTTGCAGGGCGCGCGGGCGCAGGTTGCCGGAATTCGCGCACTGGACTAGCGGCGCACGGACACATTCCCGCCGCATTCGTCTCAAATCAGCCCCAATTCGGGCGGATTGTTTCCACGCAATCACCCTTGAAAAATCACACAGCCTCCGCCTTTGCGCCCTGCTTTTTAGGCAAATTTACTGTGTTCCGGCGACAAATGACCGGAACGCGTAACGAAAAAACCTAGTGCAAACGGCAATCCCCGGATGCTCCGCGCATCCGTCGTGCAGGAGAAAACCAATGATGAAATCCCGTTTCATCCCCGCAATCGTTCTTGGTGCAGCCCTGGCTGTGTCTGGCTGTGTCAGTGGTGTTGATGTGTCGCGCGAAGTCGCTTTTGACACGCCGCCGCCCGCTGTCGAAAACATCGTGATCCAGGATTGGGACGTTGTGGCTGTCGATGTCGACGTGCCGCGCACCCTGACGGTGAGCGAAGCCAACACCATCAAGCCGCGTGCTGACATCGTTTGGCGCGAAGACCCGATCGGTGACCGCCACACGCAGGTCGACGACCTGATGACTGAGGCGCTTACGCCCGCGTTTGAAGATGTGAATGGCTCGATCCCCGTGATTGTGAACATCGAAGTCACACGGTTCCACGCCCAGACACAGCGCGTGCGCTATTCGAATCTGCCGTCTGAGCAGGAGATCGAGTTCATCATGACGATCGTTCACGCCGAAACCGGTGTGATCCTGTCTGGTCCGGACGCGCTTGACCTGACCTTCCCGGCGCTCGGCGGCAATGACGCCATCGAAGCCGATGCCGCTGGCCTGACGCAGCGCCTGCGCATCACGCGTCGCTTGCAGGATTGGGTGCAGGCCGAATTCCTTGGCACCGTCGCGCCGAGCGTTCTGGTCGCCGCGGCTGAGTGAGCCTTTTCCCCATCTGAAGAACCCGGTAGAGGGGGCGCCATGACAGCGCCCCCTTTTCCTGTTCTGCGTCTGAAACCCAAGGCCGATGCTCGCCGCATTCGCCATGGCCATCCTTGGGCCTGGGCAGATGATCTTGTGCTAGACCGTCGCGCCAAGGCCGTGCCTGCCGGTGCGCTGGCCGTGTTGCAGGATGCGAACCGGGAGCCGCTTGGTCTGGGCATCGCAAGCGTTAGCGCGCGGATCGGGTTTCGGCTATTGGACCGCAACCCGGAGGCGGTGATCGACCGCGATTGGTTGGCCGGGAAAGTGACGCGCGCGCTGGCGTTGCGCACTGCCCTTTACGACGCGCCCTTCTATCGCCTGATCCATGCCGAAGGCGATGGTTTGCCCGGCCTGATCGTGGATCGCTTCGGCGATACGCTGGTGATGCAACCCAATGCGATCTGGCTGGAGGAACGGTTGGACGACCTTGTCGCCGTCCTGTCGGAGGCCACCGGCTGCTCAACCATCATCAAAAACGGAACCTCGCGCGCACGGGCGCTGGAAGGGCTGACGGAGGAGATGGCCGTGTTATCTGGCACCGCCCCGACTGCGCCCATTCCTGTTCCGATGAATGGTGCCACCTATATGGCAGACGTCATGGGCGGGCAGAAAACGGGCCTGTTCTACGATCAACGCCCCAACCACGCCTTCGCTGCCCGCTTGGCCGATGGCGCGCGGGTGTTGGATGTATTCTCACATGTGGGCGGCTTCGCATTGGCTGCTCTGGCGGCTGGAGCGCAATCGGCGCTGGCTGTGGACGCGTCTGCCCCCGCGCTCGAATTGGCCACGTCCGGGGCAGGGACCATGGGCCTCGCCAACCGCTTCACAACACTACCGGGCGATGCCTTCACCACGATGGAAGCTTTGGCCACGGACGGCGCAACCTTCGATCTGGTCATTGCTGACCCACCGGCCTTTGCCCCCTCCAAACCCGCGCTCGACAAAGGCCTGCGCGCCTATGAGCGGGTGGCGCGACTGGCAGCACCTTTGGTCGCAGAAGGCGGAACGCTGATCCTGTGCTCCTGCTCCCACGCTGCCGATGTCGGAAAATTCCGCGCCTCCTGCCTGCGCGGGGTCGGGCGCGCCGGGCGCGAGCCCCGGATCCTCCACACAGGCTTTGCCGGGCCGGATCACCCCGTCCACCCGAGCCTGAGTGATACGGGCTATCTGAAAGCCATCGCGTTCCGCTTATGATCGCAGTCCTTGATGCCTGCGTGCTTTACCCAACGGTGCTGCGCCAGATCCTTCTGGGCTGTGCGGAGCGTGGGCTATTCACGCCCATCTGGTCGGACCGTCTTTTGGAGGAGTGGCGTCGCGCGGCGTTGCGAAATGGCGGTGAGGCGGATGCGGCCCTGGCTGGGGCAGAGATGTCGCGCGCCAATGCCCGCTTTCCCAAAGCCCTCACCGCGCCCGGCGACGAGGCCCCACTTTGGCTGCCGGATCCTGCCGACATTCATGTGCTGGCCACAGCCATCGCTGGCAAGGCTGATACGATCATCACCCTCAACCTGCGCGATTTCCCGGCGCGCGAACTTTCCGGCCACGGCATTACCGCCCGCCCACCCGATGCCGTGCTGATGGATCATTGGCTGAGCGATCCCGATGCCGTGGAAGAGGCCGTGATGACCACCCATGCCGAGGCCGAGCGTTTGTCTGGCGAAACGCTGCCACTCCGCGCGTTGCTCAAACGCGCCCGCCTTCCGCGACTCGGAAAAGCGCTTACCCGCTGAACCCGCCCGTCACTCCGGTTGGCCGGAATCCTGCCACCGTGCCTCTAGCGCCTCGATGGCTGAGATCCGTTCTGCCGTTTTCGGGTGGCTCATCAACCAGGCCGGTGCTCCGCCGCCTTTTAGTCCGACAAGTCCTTCCAGCTTTTCGAACAGGGTCTTTTGCGGGCCGGTTCCGATCCCGGCTGAAACCAGCAGGGCGGAGGCATAGGCATCCGCTTCATACTCATCCTGACGGCTGAGCCGCGCGGCCAGAAGGGACGCGACCATACCCCCGATCCATGGGCCTATCCCCGGAATGATGCGTCCCAAAACGCCCGCCAGAACCGCGCGCACAGCGTTTTGCCCGGAGAAATCAATCATCCGCCGCCGTGTATGGCCGAGCGCGACATGCCCAAGCTCGTGTGCGATCACACTGGCAATTTCCTCGGCCGTCACTTCACCTGCCCGGTAGCGGTCATAAAATCCGCGGGTGATGAAAATACGCCCGTCCGGCGCGGCCAGCCCGTTCACGGCGTCCACCTCGTAGACGTTCACGCGGATTCGGTCGACGTCGAGCACTTTGGCAAATTTGTCGGTCAGCGCGATCAGCGACCGGTCTGCCAGCTCAGACGAGCGTGCGTCGAGTTCCCGCTTCGTGCGCCAGGACGAGAACAGGTACATCACCAGGCCATAGCCTACGGCCAGCAGGATCGGGGTCAGCTTCAACATGGGTCAGATATGGGGCCGGGCAGGGCCTTCGGCAATGCGCGTTACGACACAGTCAGCAGGTCCGTGCCGTGGCGCGAAAGGCGTTCTGCTCCGTCGGCGGTCACAAGCACCGTATGGCCAAGCGTCATGGCGAGGCCCGCGTCGCTGTCCATAACTATCATGTGTAGGAAGAAGGCCTGATTTTCCTGCATGATCAGTGGGTTGCCCTCATAAAACATCGGGAATTCCACCCAGATCGGGTTGTAGGCGATGCCCATGCCGTAGCCGCAGGCCTGGAGGCGCGCATGGCTGAGGCCGCGTTTATCGAAGACGTCGGCATGGGCGGTGTAGACGTCTGCCATCGGGCGGCCGGGGCGAATTGCGGCCTCGCACGCCTCCAACGCCTCTTCACAGGCGGCGTGCATCTTGCGCTGTTGATCCGAGGGCGTCCCGATGACGATCGTGCGCATGGCGGCCGCGTGGTAGCGCGCGGCCGAGCCGGACCATTCCAGCGTCAGCTGATCGCGCGCATCGAGGTGCCTGCGCCCCGCGAAAGACCGGCAGAGGAGTGCGTTCGCGCCCGAACCGATCACTGTTTCATTGCCCGCAGGCTCCCCACCCATGGACAGGATCGCCGATTGCATGGCGGCATGAATGTCGCCCTCGAACGCGCCGGGCGTCGTGGTTCGCAAGGCGGCATCTAGGGCGGCGTCGGTCATGCCCGCGGCCCGGCGGATCATGGCGATTTCCGCGTCCGATTTCACCCGGCGCAAAACGGGGATCAGGTCCGACGCATCGGTCAGGTTCGGCACCGCATCCGCAATGCTTTGACCATTCGCAAAGGTCAGCCCGGCTGTGCGCGTCTCCCACCCCAGCCGCTTTCCGGACAAGCCTAGATTGCGCAGCAGGTCGGCCAAGTCGTTCGCCGGAGCGGCGTCTTGATGCTCCGGCCAGATATGGATGCACTCGCACGGAAGGACTGAGGTATTTTGCGCCTGCCGCAGATCGGGCAGGCGGGTCAGCAGATCAATCCGCCCATCCGCGTCCAACACCATTGCCTGAAACATCGCAAAGCCGAACGTGTCATAGCCCGTCAGCCAATACATGCTTTCAGGCGCGAAGATCAGCAGTGCGTCGAGGTTGGCGTCACGCAACGCTGAAGCGGCATTTGCTTGCCGCATCGCGTATTCGGAGGGCGCAAAAAGAGGCGGCGTGGCCGCGAGGATTTCTGACATCTACTTCCCCAACTCCCGCATTCCGCGGTCAATGCCTTCCAGTGTCATTGGCACCATGCGCCCTCCGAAGATTTCGTCAATCATCTGGGTAGATTGGGTGTGGCGCCAATGCCGTTCGGGCGTTGGGTTAATCCACAGGTGATCGGGCCATTGCGTCCGCGCGCGCTGCAACCAGGTGCTGCCCGCTTCCTCATTCCAATGCTCATTTGCGCCGCCGGGAAAGGCGATCTCATAAGGCGACATGGCCGCGTCACCCACAAAGATGCATTTGTAGTCGGGGCCGTAGGTGTTCATCACCTCGTAGGTCGGGATTTGTTCGGACCAGCGACGGTGATTGTCGCGCCATACGGCCTCATACAGGCAGTTGTGGAAGTAGTAGTATTCGAGGTGTTTGAATTCGGCCTTGGCCGCGCTGAACAGCTCTTCCACCACCTTCACGTGATCGTCCATCGAGCCGCCCACATCGAGAAACAGGATCACCTTCACCGCGTTGCGGCGTTCGGGACGGGTTTTGACGTCGAGCCAGCCTTGTTCGGCGGTGGCGCGGATCGTGCCGTCGAGGTCCAATTCTTCCGCCGCGCCGTCACGGGCCCATTGGCGGAGGCGCTTGAGGGCAACCTTTATGTTGCGGGTACCCAGTTCCACGTCGCCGTCGAGGTTCTTGAATTCGCGCTTGTCCCAGACTTTTACGGCCTTGCGGTGGCGGCTTTCGTGTTGACCGATCCGCACGCCCTCTGGGTTGTAGCCATAGGCACCGAAGGGAGAGGTGCCCGCTGTGCCGATCCACTTGCTGCCGCCCTGGTGGCGCTTTTCCTGTTCCTTGAGGCGCTGGCGGAGGGTTTCCATCAGTTTGTCGAAGCCGCCCATTGCCTCGATCTCTGCACGTTCTTCCTCAGACAGGTGCTTTTCGGCGAGTTTCTCCAACCATTCGCGGGGGATTTCGGTGGCCTCCAGTACGTCATCGAAGCTGATGCTCTCCAACCCGGAAAAGGTATGGGCGAAGGCTTGATCGAAGCGGTCGAGGTGGCGTTCATCCTTCACCATCGCGGTGCGGGCGAGGTAGTAGAAGCCGTCGACGTCATAGGTGACGAGGCCGCGGCTCATCCCTTCCAGAAAGGCGAGGTATTCCCGCAAGGAAACGGGGATGCGGGCGGTGCGGAGGGTCTCAAAGAACGGCAGGAACATGCATGTGTTCTAGCGCGGACGGGCGGCGGCGTCGAACGGGAAATCGCAGGCTGCTCACGCGTGAGCAAGAAGGTTAAGCTGAAGAAATATAGAGACAATTCCGATCTCGTTTGCGAAAAACAAACCCCTGTATTCGCCTCGGGCTCCCGACACGGCCCTACCGAAACGCCGCCTGCATGGCGCGGCGTGCCTCGTCTGGTACCGTGAACCCGGCCGCGGACATTTCGGGCGTGGGCCATGTGCCGTTCAGCACATTTTCCGCGACCACCGCCGAATTGACCGGTGGCCAGACGGGCGCGCCCACCTCGATCTGCTCAAGGATCGCATTGCGAATGCGCCGGTCCGCGCGGCGGCGCGGTTCATTGGCGTAGATTGTGTAGGCCGGCAAAACGCCTTGGCCATGGACTTGCCACGGATTTCCTCCCGCCTCGATCACCGCTGCGATCACGTCCCATTCCCCGGTCAACATGGCAGAGCCAAGCGGCGTGCGCCCGTTGGAGGTCACGTGGTTGATGTCAGCACCGCCCGCGACCAACAAGCGGATCGCGTCGGCGCGTTCGAACAGGATCGCCTCGCGCAATGGTGTGTTCATGGCGGGATCGTGGACGTTCGGGTCTGCGCCTGCTTCCAGCAGTGCGGTCGCGTAGTCGGGATCATCGGCCAAAGCCGCGTACGTTAGGGGCAGACCAGTGATTTCTCCGTTCGGATTAGCCCCGAAGGCCAGCAGGGCCTGAAGCATCGGCAGATCACAGGCGGCAATTGCCGCGGTCAGTAGATCGGCGGAATTGCCGTTATAGGGGCGGGTTCCCTCCGGAAGCCCGGTCCGAACCTCCAGCAGGGCCGTGTTTGTGGCGAGCAGCGATTGTACCCCGGCGATATCGCCCTGACTGACGGCCTGATACATCGCTTCGCCGGATTGTCCGCCCGTCAGATTGGGTGAAACGCTTTCAAATGTAGGCAGGCGCACATCGGACTGGCGAAAGCATTGCGCGTTGGCGGAGGCGGTGTGCGACACGGTCACGGCTAAACCGACGGCGAGAGCGCTTAAATGCAATGAAAATACAGACATCGTGGAACCTCCTACCCTGGGTGCGGATACCGGCCGTGTACCGAGTGCACTCAGTCTGTGAACAATGTTCAATAAATATCCACGACATCCGTTCGGTTCAAGTCCGCAGACCGAAACATCGGGGCAGGGTTTCCCTTACCCGAACCGCTGCAAGGACAGCTGAACCCTGGAGGAGGGGTGGCTTACTGCGGGGCAGGGACGATCAGCATTACGATGGTGCCGATCAAAAAACCGATCAGCGCAAAGACCGCTGCCCATTGAGCGATGTCCTGCCAATTGCCTTTGCGCCGCCATGCCAAAAGCGCACCGACCAGAATGCCAATGCCTGCCCCAATGAAATTCAGCATGTTCCGCCCTAGTGTTTATTGCCCCGGCGACAAAGCCGCCACTTCGGTCAGGCGCGCGCCAACGGCGGACTGACCGCCGAAGCCATATCGACCCCAAGCAAGGGAGTCGAGGCGGACGGAGCGGGCCTCGGATGGGCGGCCTGCATCCTCCAGCGCTTCGGCGCGGATCATCATCAGCGTCGACAGAAGCGAGGCATTCTGGGCGCGTGTTGCGGCGGGCATGGCACGTGCCGTTAGCGTCAGCGCCTCGTCCACCTGACCGGCGGAAAGGGCGAATGCGGCCAGTTGCATATCGACATGGGCCGACTGAATGCCGCCGGGTGCGACCCGGTCAAACAGGACGGAGGCTTGCTGGAACGCTTGAATCGAGGCTTCCACATCACGGCTGAGCGTCAGGCGACCCAGCGCGAAATACGCGAAAGCTGTGCGCGTGTCGTTCCAGTTCTGGTTGCGCGCCAGCCGCACGGCCCGTTCTGCCGCGGCAATGCGCGCGTTGTCAGACGATCCCGGCCCAAGTGCTGTTTCGATGGCAGATATCCACGGGCGCGGGGTTTGTGATCCGCGCCCACCGCCCTGAGCGGAGCCGCCGCGCGGGTTCAGCCGCGACAGGATGCCGGGCAGGCGGGCGGCGACCTCGCCGCGTGTGAGGCCCGATTGAAGCTCATCATCGTAGTAGGCCCTTAGGATGAGCATGTCGAAGCCGGTGAGCACGGCGTTAAAATTGTCGTCGTTGAAGACGCTATCGGAGAGGCGGTAGAGGTCGTTAAGCGGTCCAAGTGCTTGGGCGATTTCCTCGTGCAGGCAATCGCGCATCTCTTGCGGAGCGACATCGGACGGGATGAAGACGGCTACCCGTTCGCGGGTGTCGAGTGTCGTCCAATCCAGTGTCCCGCCCGAGCGGTTGCGCCGGAATTCAGCCCACGAGCTCACGCGTGGAACGACGAAGCACGCCGCCTGCGGGACAACCCGCTGCATCCGGGCACGGGGCATGGTTTCAATGGTTATGGAGGCGTCGGAGGAGACGCGGGTGATGGAAATTCCGGCCTCTGACCGGAGGCGCGCGAGAAGCTGGTCAAGATCCGCGCTCATCGAGGCGGGGACGGAGCCGGTGATGGCCACCGTGACGGGGCCTTCAAAGCGGCTCATCCGTTCGATCAGGCGACCGGATTCCATCTGAAAGCTGAGGTCGAGGAAATCAGCGGCGATGGAGGAATTGGAGCGGGAGGGCGCCTGTGCGCGGGCCTGCCCAAACGTGTTCATCGGCGGCAGCGCTTCTGGCAGCGCTGCAACGCGCCGTTCGGCCACATCGGCGCCCGTGGTGGGTGCGCAGGCGGCGAGCACAAGGGCAGCAACAGGGATCAGGCGGGACAATTTACGGAACAAGGATGCGCCTCACGCTCGGGAGTATTTCATGAAATCAGTGGGCTGCGCGACGCGGTCGTAAAGCGTGCGTGCGGTGGTGTTGGATTGCCGTGTCATCCAGTATACCGTCGGGCGGCCTGCCGCGTCGGCATCGGCATAGACCGTCTCGATCAGGGCGCGGCCCACCCCTGTGCCGCGGGCGCGGGGCAGGGCGAAGAGGTCTTGCAGGTAGGTGACATCGGCCTCGCGCCACGTATGGGCGTGCACGATGATATGGACCAGACCGATCAGCCCTTCGGCATCCTCGGCGACCCAGCCCTGCATGTTGGCGCGCGCCGGATCAAGCAGGCGGTCAAACAGCAGATCATCGTGGGCGGGGTCGATATCGGCGGCATAAAAGTCGAGGTAACCGCGCCAGAGCACGCCCCAATCGGGCCGATCCCGCCGCCCGAGGGGGCGAATGTCGAACGCTTTGGTCAAGTGGCTTGCTACCTTACCTTCGGGTGCGGCGTGGGTGTCGAAAAATGAACCTGCCGCGCAATTATGGCAGGAATCGGGCAGCGCGGTAGGGGCGGTTCACATTTGTCCCGCCGTCTGTGGCGCGCGCGCCATGGGCATCGGCAAAGACCCGCCTTAGCGCTGACCGCGCGCCATGAAGGCCAACCGTTCAAACAGCGCCACATCCTGTTCGTTCTTCAGCAGCGCGCCGTGCAGTTTCGGCAAGGCATTGGCCCCGTCGCGTCGCAAATCCTCCGGGCTGAGGTCCTCGGCCAGAAGGAGTTTCAACCAATCCAGCACTTCCGAGGTGGAGGGCTTTTTCTTCAGCCCCTGCTGTTCGCGGATCTCGTAGAATTGCGTGAGGGCCGTGGTGAGCAGGTCTTGCTTGATGCCGGGGTGGTGCACTTCGACGATCTTGCGCATCACGTCTGCATCGGGAAAGCGAATATAGTGGAAGAAACAGCGCCGCAGGAAGGCGTCGGGCAGTTCCTTTTCGTTATTGGACGTGATGATGACGATGGGCCGGATATTGGCTTTGATCGTCTCTCCCGTCTCGTAAACGAAGAACTCCATCCGATCGAGTTCCTGCAGAAGGTCGTTTGGGAATTCGATGTCGGCTTTGTCGATCTCATCAATCAACAGAACGCATTTGCCCTCGGCCTCAAAGGCCTGCCAGAGCTTGCCCTTGCGGATGTAGTTCTTGACGTCATGGACGCGTTCTTCGCCCAACTGGCTGTCCCGCAGGCGCGAGACGGCGTCATATTCGTAAAGCCCTTGCTGCGCACGGGTGGTCGATTTGATGTGCCATTCGATGATCGGCAGGCCAAGCGATTGGGAGACTTGGCGGGCCAGTTCCGTCTTGCCCGTGCCGGGCTCTCCCTTCACCAGAAGCGGGCGTTCGAGTGTGACGGCGGCATTTACCGCAACGGTCAGATCGTCGGTGGCGACATAATCCTCGGTGCCCTGAAACTGCATGGCTTTTCCCTGTGAAAGAACGGCTTTGCAGACGGGTATGGGTTGTGTCCGGGAAAGGCAAGTCGCCCGTTTGCAACGTGATTTGGGCCCTAAAAGCACGCAAAAGCTGATCAACGGAAATTCATTTCACGTGAAAGTGGAATCTTGCTTTTCTGCCCGTGACAAAGCCGCGTCGCCCGTGTAATCGGACGCCCAAGGGCTGTATGGACTTGGCAAAGAGGCGAGATTCCATGAATGACACCAGCCTCTCTGAGGGGAGCACGATGAAAGCAGAGATTTTCCTGCCGGATGACTATCGCCCGGCCGAAGATGAACCATTTATGAATGACAAGCAGCTGGAGTATTTTCGTCGTAAGCTGCTGACTTGGAAAAACGATTTGCTGGATGAGAGCCGCTCGACGGTGTCGACCCTGCAAGACGGAACGCGCAACATTCCTGACGTCGCAGACCGCGCCTCGGAAGAAACGGACCGCGCGCTTGAGTTGCGTACCCGCGACCGCCAACGCAAGCTGATCGCCAAGATTGACCAGGCGCTGCGCCGCGTGGAGGAAGGCGAATACGGCTATTGCGAAGTGACCGGCGAGCCGATCAGCCTCAAGCGGCTTGATGCGCGCCCGATCGCCACGATGAGCCTTGAAGCGCAAGAGCGCCACGAGCGCCGCGAAAAGGTTCACCGCGACGACTGACCGCTTGGCGGATCACAGACGGAAGGGGCATCCAACGGGTGCCCTTTTTCTTTGGAGGCAGGTGCGTGTTGATCGGCAAACCCATTACGGTGATTGGCGGCGGGGTCGGTGGCTTGGCCGTGGCCTTGGCCTGCGCACAGGGAGGCGCGGCTGTTACCGTGCTGGAGCAGGCCGCTGAAATTGCTGAGGTGGGGGCAGGCATTCAGGTCTCGCCAAACGGATGGGTGGTTCTAAAGGCGCTCGGCGTGGCGGAGGCCCTTTCCGCGCAATCCATCCGCTCAACCGCCGTGCGCCTGCGGGATTTCCGGCGGGGCACCGAAGTGTTTGCGATGCCGTTGACCGGCCCGTTCCACCTTGTGCACCGGGCTGACCTGATCGACGTGCTGCACCATGCCTGTCTGGATGCGGGGGTGGAGATCCGGCTGAATGCCCAGGTGGCCGAAGTAGAGGTCGATGGCGCGGTCAACAGGCTCACTTTCGCAGACGGCGGCACTGAGGATCATGGCCTGACGCTGGCCGCTGATGGCCTGAATTCCGCCGCACGCCGCGCCTTTAACCCACGCTCCAAACCGTTCTTCACGGGCCAGGTCGCGTGGCGTGCCACCCTTCCGGGCCGCGATCTGCCGCCTGAGGCGCATGTGTTCATGGGCCCGGGCCGCCATCTTGTCCGTTACCCGCTGCGCGGCGGCGTGTTGACCAATATCGTGGCCGTGGAAGAGCGTGACCAATGGGCGGTTGAGGATTGGGCGCACCTAGATGACCCAAAGAACTTGCGCGCGGCGTTCACCGATTTCTGCCCGGAGATCAGAGACTTGCTGGCCGATGTTCAAGCCCCAAACCTCTGGGGCCTGTTCCGGCACCCGGTAGCGAAGATCTGGCATTCGGACAACCTCGCGCTTCTGGGCGATGCCGCTCATCCCACCCTTCCGTTCCTAGCCCAAGGGGCCAATCTTGCACTGGAGGATGCATTTGTGCTGGCGCGCTGTCTTTCGGACGAGGCAGAGACCAGTAAAGCGCTGGCCGCTTATGCAGGCTTGCGCAAACCGCGCGCCTTGCAGGTGATCGAGGCGGCCAATGACAATGCCACGAATTACCACTTGCGGCCCGGTCCCCTGCGCTTTGCAGCGCATTCGGCGCTGCGCCTTGCCTCACGCTACGCGCCGCATGTCGTTGCGAACCGTTACCGATGGATCCACGCCTACGATGCGACGCGGTAGGCGACCGGGGTGTAATCCCTAGTCGAGGGAATAGTCCGGGAGGGTATCGAACGCCTCTCTCAACTTTTCGCCCCAACCCGATGAAATTTCGGCAAAAAATGCATCATCCGCTTCGATGCGGCGGACAGGTCCGTGACGGAAGCTCTCAGTCGCATAGAGGTGCAGATCAAAGGGCATCCCGACGCTCAAATTCGCCTTGATGGTGGAATCGAAGCTCAGCAGGAGGAGTTTGACGGCCTCTTCAAAGCGCATCTCAGGGTCGTAGGCGCGCACGAGGATGGGCTTGCCATATTTTGTCTCACCAATCTGGAAGAACGGCGTGTCATCGCAGGCCTCGACGAAATTACCCTCAGGATAGATCAGGAACAGGCGCGGCTCACCGCCCTTGACCTGTCCGCCAAGGATCAGGGTCGCGCCGAATGGGCTGTCGGCTTGCGGGCCTTCCAGCCCGGATTGCTGGGAAATCACTTCGCGCAGCGTCTCACCCACCAGCTTGGCGACCTGAAACATGGAAGGCGCTTCAACGATCGAGAGCGTGCCGCGTTCTTCAGCCGGTAGGGCGCGCTCATTCAGCAGGCTGACCACGGCCTGCGTTGTTGCCAGATTTCCCGCCGTCATCAGGGTGATGGAGCGTTCGCCCGGAACCTCCCACTGGAACATCTTCTTGAAAACGCTGATATTATCGACGCCTGCATTGGTGCGGGTGTCCGACATGAACACCAGCCCGCGGTTCAACTTCATCCCGACGCAATAGGTCACGGCCCGATCCCCCAGATCCCGTTGCGGTGTCTATAGCACCGCTTGCTTAACGTTGGTTTACTGCTGTGCCACCTGAATGTCGACGGCCATGGCTTCCCCTTCCGCGCCGTAATGAAGGCCCGAGATCGGTGCGGCCTCCGCATAGTCCAGCCCAGTGGCCACGCGGACGTAGCGCGGGTCGGGTGAGATGCCGTTGGAGATGTCGAAGCCGACCCAGCCTAGGCCGGTCACATGGGCCTCTGCCCAAGCATGGCTGGCGTCCTGATGCACGCGGTCATTCATCATCAGGTAGCCCGACACGTAGCGTGCCGGGTGTCCAAGGGCGCGGGCGGCGGCCAGGAAGATATGGGTGTGATCCTGACAAACGCCTGCGCTTGTTGTCAGCGCTTGCTCAGCGGTTGTGCCGGCCTGGGTGCGGCCAATCTCATACGGCACGGCGCTGAGGATGCGAGCCGAAAGGGCGTGCAGACGGGCCACGTCTTCGTCCACATCTTCACGGAGGCCTTTGATCAAGGCGCGGACACCTTGCCCCGCACTGGTCAGGTCGGTGGACCGTTGGTAAAACCACAACGGCGCGAAGCCCGCATGTTTGCCGATCAAACCGGCATTGTCGGCGGTCTCGACATTGCCTTGGCAGGTGATCGTCACATCCGTTGCGCCGGGCGACAGCGAGACAAGGGTCACTTCGTTGCGGTGCTGATCTGTGAAGCTGGTCTCAACCTTGCCGCCTTGCACGGCCATCTGCCACGATCCTACGGATTGGCCGTTATGGTTCTTGGGCGTCAGGCGCAGTTGTTGCAGCCCGTAGGTGGCGGGGGCGGCGAAGCGGTAGGTGGTGGTGTGCTGGATGGAAAGTTTCATGGCCGTCATCCGAGGAACCTGAAATCTTGTTCGATCTGGCCACCGATCCGGCCTAGATCGCTCAGGAACTCAGTCAGGAATTCATGGAGCCCGTCTTCGAACACATCGTCGATGGTGCCGTGTTGCAGGCGCGCCTGGAGCACGTCGATCTGATCGTGGCAGGCGTAGCGCTGGCCATAGCTTTCCTCAAGATAACTGAGGTTTGAGCCGATCTTGCGGACGGAAAAGCGTAAGCTGCGCGGCATGCGTCCGTCGAAGATGAGGAAATCCGCAATGCCTTTGGGGGTGATGTCGCCTTGCGTCAGCCAGCGGTACGCACGGGCCCCAGCCACGGACCGCAGGATCGTTTCCCACTGCACGTTGTCGAGGTTTGAGCCGATCTGCGTAACCGACGGCAGCAGGACGTAGTATTTCACATCAAGGATGCGGGCCGTGTTGTCGGCGCGTTCAAGGAAGGTGCCAAGGCGGCAGAAATCGAAGATATCATTGCGCAGCATGGTGCCGTGCATGGCGCCGCGCACGAGGGCGGAGTGCTGGCGGATGCTGTTCAGGACCTCGGGCAGATGTTTGGGTGCGACGGGACGGGCGAGGGTTTCTTTCAGGCCCATATAGGCGTCGTTAATCGCCTCCCACACCTCACGGGTGAGCGCGGTTCGGGTCAGCCGCGCATTCTGGCGCGCATTGGCAATGGCCGAGAGGACGGAGGACGGATTGTCCTTGTCGCGCAGAAGGAAGTCGATGGCCTTGGCCTGCTCCACATCGCCGTGTTTGGCCGCGTAAAGCTGATCCACGGCCGCGGTTTGCAGGACGGAGTGCCATTCATCATCCGATCCAGCGGGCCGGGTCAGAGCGATGCGAAAGCCAGTTTCGATCAGGCGCGCGGTGTTTTCCGAGCGTTCGAGATAGCGGAAGAGCCAGAAGAGGCCGCCTGCGGTTTTGCCTAGCATTGCGTCACTCCTCCAACACCCAAGTGTCCTTGGTGCCGCCGCCCTGGGAGGAGTTCACCACAAGGCTGCCTTCCTTCAGTGCCACGCGGGTGAGCCCACCGGGCGTTAGCGTGATCTTGTCGGGGGACATCAACACGAATGGCCGCAGATCGACGTGGCGCGGGGCGAGGCCCTTGGCCGTGAGGATAGGGCACGTCGACAGCGCCAAGGTGGGCTGAGCGATGTAGTTCGAGGGCTTGGCCTCTAGCTTTTTGCGGAACGCCTCGATCTCCTTCTTGGAGGCTGCCGGGCCCACAAGCATCCCGTATCCGCCAGACCCATGAACCTCTTTCACGACCAGATCGGCGAGGTTGTCGAGGACGTATTTCAGCGCCTCTGGCTCGGAACAGCGATGGGTTGGCACGTTTTGCAGGATCGCTTTTTCGCCG
This sequence comes from Gymnodinialimonas sp. 202GB13-11, assembly GCF_040932485.1. NCBI lineage: Bacteria > Pseudomonadati > Pseudomonadota > Alphaproteobacteria > Rhodobacterales > Paracoccaceae > Gymnodinialimonas > Gymnodinialimonas hymeniacidonis. The sequence continues at coordinate 1,017,328 of NZ_JBFRBH010000001.1, forward strand.
GTGTAGAACTCCACGATATCAGGCATGTAGCTATAGATCGCCTTGTCGTCGGAGATGCCGGTGCCGGGCGCATTTGCAATCGTGATCCCGCCCGCGCGGTAGACATCCATGATGCCCGGCACGCCAAGCATGGAGTCCGGGTTGAAGTTCAGCGGATCGAGGAAATCATCATCGACGCGTCGGTATAGCACGTCGATCGCCTTGTAGCCTTCGGTCGTGCGCATCGCGATGCGCCCGTCAACAACGCGCAGATCATGGCCTTCGACCAATTCCACACCCATCTGATCGGCAAGGAAGGCGTGTTCGAAATAGGCGGAGTTGTGGATGCCGGGTGTCAGCACCGCCACCGTGCATTCACCCTCGCAGGCAACAGGTGAGCAGGCAGCGAGCGAGCGGCGCAGGCTGGTCGGGTAGGTGCCGACGGGTTGTACCTTGATGCGGCTGAACAGCTCCGGGAACATCTGGAGCATCGTTTCGCGGTTCTCCAGCATGTAGCTGACGCCGGAAGGGGTGCGGGCGTTATCCTCCAGCACAAAAAACTCGTCCTCGCCTGTGCGCACCAGATCGGTGCCGGCGATATGGGTGTAGACGCCACCGGGGGGCGAGACGCCGATCATCTGGGGCAGGAATGCCTCATTCTGGTCGATCAACTCGCGCGGGACACGGCCAGCGCGCAAGATCTCTTGGCGGTGATAGATGTCATAGAGGAACGCATTGATCGCGCGGACGCGCTGTTCGATGCCTTTGGTCAGCTTCGCCCATTCACGGGCCGAGATAATGCGAGGCACGATATCGAACGGGATCAGGCGTTCATCGGCCTCGGCCTGGCCATAGACGTTGAAGGTGATGCCTGTCCGGCGAAAGAAGCTTTCCGCGTCGCTGGATTTCTTGCGCAGATCCTTGAGATCTTCGCCGTTGAACCAGGTCGAGTATGCGCCGTAGGGCGCGCGTGGGTCCGGTTGCCCGGCGGTCATTTCGTCGAAAAATCGGCTGTTGTCGGTCATGTATCCTCCCGCCCTCAACGCTAACAGACGAGGTTCTGAGCGAAAGGGCCAGTGATTTCAGGTGAAATCGCAGTGGCTTGGAGGGAGGATGCCCAATTATTGTGCAAAATGCGTGGAGCGGATTTCCGCGAAATCCACACGGAATGTGCGGCATTCCGTTACGCTGCGGTGTCCATCCAAAGAGTGACGGGGCCATCATTGACGAGGCTGACCGCCATGTCCGCGCCGAACTGACCGGTCTCCACCGGGATGCCGAGCCCGCGAAGGGCTTCTGCGAAATGCAGATACAAACGCTCACCGTCTGCTGGCGGTGCGGCGTTCGAGAAGCCCGGGCGATTGCCGCGGGAGGTATCGCCGGCCAGAGTGAATTGGCTGACAACCAGCGCAGAGCCGCCCACATCCACCAATGAGCGGTTCATCTTGCCGTGATCGTCCTTGAAGATGCGCAGCTTGGAGATCTTGGCGGCGAGTTTGTCGCCCTCGGCCTCCGTATCGCCCTGCATCGCGCAGATCAGAACCAACAGGCCGGGGCCGGTTTGGCCGATTAATTCCCCCGCAACCTCAACCTTCGCCTCGGTGACGCGTTGGATCAGCGCCCTCATGCAAGCTCGTCCAGACGCGGCGGGTTTGCACCCGCGCGGCTTACGGTGATGGCGGCGGCTTTGACGCCAAGGGTCATCGCCTCGCGCAGCGTCTCTTCGGTCAAACCCTTGCGGATCATGCCTTTATCGAGCGCGCCTGCCTGTGCGAGGCCCGCCAGAACGCCGCCGTTGAATGTGTCACCGGCACCGACTGTGTCGACAACCTCGACCATGTGCGCGTCGACATGAACCTCGCCGCCTTCAAAATACGCCGTCACCCCGTCGCCGCCTTGGGTCACCAGCACAAGGGCCGGACCCTTGGCCAGCATCTGTTCGGCCAGCATTGGAATGCCGTGATCGCCCAACAGCCAGTGCAGATCCTCATCCGAGGCCTTGATGACGTCACAAGCCGCCAGCATCCGGTCCATCCGGGCACGGAAGCGGGCCTCATCCTTGATGAAGCTGGGACGAATGTTGGGGTCCATCATCACGACATGGCCCTGGCTCGCGCGTTCGGCCATCTCAGCATAGGCTTCTGCACAGGGTTCCACGGCAAGCGAGATGCCGCCAAAGAAGCAAGCCTTCGCGGCTTCCGGGATCGCGGGCAGGTCCGATGCGGTCAGCATCCGCCCGGCGGTGTTCTCATCATAGAAGGCATAGCTGGCCTGGCCGTCAGTCAGCGTCACAAAGGCCAAGGTCGTGGGCCGGTCTGAGCGGTGGGCGAGCGCCGAGCCAACGCCATTGGCCATCATGACGCCTGCCAGCCGTTCGCCGAAGAGGTCAGTGGAGAGGCCAGTGAAGAATTCTACCGTTTGGCCAAGGCGGGCCAAGGCCACGGCGGTGTTGAAGACCGATCCGCCGGGATAGGGCGCAAAGGCGGCTTCGCCTGCCTCCGTCTGGCGGGGCAGCATGTCGATCAGGGCTTCACCGGCGCATAGGATCATTGTGGACCTCCCTCAGTCGCGCGCCTTGTTAGCGGTAACGCGGCGAGGAGGGAAGTCGGGAAACGGCGGCTCGGCTGCGGAGAGGCCCGATCAGCGGTCCATCACCTCAAGCCCGTAGAACACCGCTGCACCGATGGCGATCGCAGCCACAACGGCGATGGCAATCTTGATCGCACTCCAAGGCCGCTCCCCCTGCACCTTGCCGGATTGGGCGTTGACCACGAAGCGGTAGGATTTGCCGCGATATTTGTAGGCCGCGATCCAGACCGGCAGCAGGATGTGCTTGAAGGTGGTCTTATCGACATGGGTGTTCATCGCATCGATCCGCTGTGCGTCTCCGCCAATGTCGCGGCGAATGTCGCGCTGAATCTGCGCATCCATGATCTGGCGTGCCTCCACCATGCCTTCGTCGAGTTCGACCGTGTAGCCCTCGGCCCGGAAACCGGACAGAAATTCGGGGCGATACTCGGCAAGGCCGGACAGATCCCAAGGGGCCAGCGCATCGGTGTAGCGCTTGGGCAGGGATTTCGAGGCCAGAACGAGGATGTCGTCGAAGAACCGGCTCACGCGGCCCGAGACGCGAGTCCAGCGGATGCGACGTTCCTGGCGTGGTTTGCCATCGGGGCCGTTGACGGTGACGTAGTATGCTGTGCCGCGCTGGCCGCGGTAATTGGTGTCTGTGTCCGCGTCATAGGTCCAGTAAGGGACGTAGATGCCGTTCAATTCACGCCCCTGACGGGCATATTCCTTCAGGCCGTTGGGTGCGAACCAGAGGCGGCCAAGCCAATCTTCCATGGCTTTGTGCGCCTCGCGTTCCTCAAGCTGGAACGGCACGAGGCCCTTTGGCTTGATATGGCGGTGGGTGCCGGTGTCTGTAACAACAGGCGTGGCGCAAAACGGGCAATCCTGGCTGTGCACATCGGCATCGAATTGAACCTGCGCGCCGCAGGACGGGCATTGGGAGACGCGGGTTTCCTCGATCTCCACATTGTCCATCTGGCCGCGCAGAGCGGCCTCAAAATCATTCTCAACTAGACCTTCGCCACCTTGATCGGGAGGCACTTCGATCGCTTCCTCGTTGCCGCAATGGTCACAAACCATTTTGCCCTCGGTCGGCGCATAGCGCATGTCCGAGCCACAGTTGGAGCAGGGAAAGCGGTGTTCGTCTTCGGGGCGGGCGGTCTCAGGCTCTTGGTCAAAGGTATCGGTCATGGAAGGGGTCTTTTGCGCGAATGAAGGGTGCAGTCACCATTTCGCGACTGGCCGCGTAACTCAAGCAAGGAAAACCGGATGTTTGCGGGTTAGAGGAACCGATGCAGAGCGCGCGGGGCCATGATGCGCAAAGCATTGTCGCGCAAACTGACATGTCGCCAGATGTGAAAGGCGGCATGGGCCAGCACGATCAGGGCAAGGGCATAGAACTGGTAAATGTGGAGCCATGAGACGATGGCGTGGGCTTGCGGCAGGTTCAGGGGCGGGGCGATGGGCAAGAACCCTCCGGCATGAAGCACAACGGCAGAGGTCAGGCCAAGGCCAAACCCGCCAGGGGCCACCAGAAACAGGCCCCAGATCAAGACCTTGTGCAGAATTGGATGAACCCGGCGCGCGACGGGCGGCAATTTCGGACCCGGGCGGGAGGCGAGGCCCTTTTGCAAATGTGAGCCTGTCCAGATCAGCGCCAGTGTCACAAAGATCAGCCCGTTTATGGAATGGAGTTGGAACCAACCCGGCCCCATGCGCCGCAAGGCATCGGGGTCTGCGAACAGGAACCAGATGAAAAAGGGGATGATCCCCCAATGCAGCCACTTCAGCACGGTCCTCCGGTGCGGAAGGCGAATTCTCATCGTGGATGCAGTGGCGGACATGAACGCTCCATCTATTGGGGTCAGTGTAGTCACGGGCCGCTTGCGCGGAAAGTTTCATCTGCGCTTGCGTTGCACAGAGGGGCAGCGTGCGAGAGAAGGGGGCAAAGCAGTCTGGCACCAAGGAGAACCGGCTATGATCACACTCGACCAAGCCCGCGCCATCATTTCCACAGCCCGCGCCAAAGGCCGCGAAATGGACCTCAAGCCGTTATCGGTTGTTGTGTTGGATGCAGGCGGCCATGTCCTCGCGTTCGAGCGCGAAGATGGCGCGGCCCCGGGGCGGTTCGAGATTGCGCAAGGCAAGGCCTATGGTGCCGTGATGCTGGGAATGCCCGGCAGCGCCCAGATGGCCCGAGCCGAGGCGCAGGCCTATTTCATGGCCGCTGTGAACGGGGTCTACGGCGGCAAAGTTGTACCTGTGCCGGGTGGCGTGCTGGTAATGCGGGATGGCGTTGTGCAGGGCGCTGTTGGTGTGACAGGCGACACGTCCGACAATGATGCCGAGGCCGCCGTCGCGGGCATTGAGGCTGCGGGATTTGAGGCGTCGGCCTGAAGGTGCAAGCCCGGGGGGGCGCTGCCCCCGTCTGTCCGCAGGCGGACAGCCTCCCCCGAGGTTTTTCTGGCAGGATGAACGTGCGCGGGCCTAGAGGATGAGCTTGACGGAAGCTGGCGCGCGCAGGCCGGGGCGGCGCAGGTAGCTCGGTGTTTCTGCCAATTGTAGGTCGGGATGGCGCGCGAAAAGGCGGTCGAGCGCGATGCTGGCCTCAATCCGTGCCAATTGCATACCGAGGCAGACATGCGGGCCGAAGCCGAAGCCAAGATGCGCATTTGGTTTGCGGTCGGGCATAAAGGTGTCCGGCGCTTCGAAGCGGGCCGGATCGTGGTTGGCGGCCAATAGCAGGGGGGCCACCATCTCACCCTTCTTGAGCGGGGCGCCGAGGATATCGGTATCTTCCGCTGCAAACATCATCTTCGTGGTCATCACGGGCGAGACGTGGCGCACGAATTCTTCGATCAGAAGGTGGCGCGTGTCCGGGTTGGCCTCGAAGTGGGCCCGTAGTTCAGGGTCGCTCGCCAGACCGACAATAGCCGCATTGATGAGGTGTACAGTGGTCTCATGGCCTGCGAGAAACAGCAGCAGCACCATTGAGAGCAGTTGATCTTCGGTCAGTCTTTGTCCGTCGTCCTCCGCGTGCACCAGAGCGGAAATCAGCCCTGGGCCGGGCGCCGCGCGGGCTTGCGCAAACATCTCTCGAAAGTCTGCCAGCACTCCGCGTAGGCGGAGAACGGCGTAGATCGCCTTGAGCGGGTTCGTCACGGAACTGAGCGGCGCGATGCGGCGGGTCAGTGCCGCCTGCCGATCTTCCGGGATGCCCAGAAGGGTGCAGATCGCAAGAAAGGGCAGGGGGCGGGTGTAGTGTTTGACGATATCGACTTGGCCGGATGGCGTTTCGTCGAGCAGTCGCTCCGCCAGTGACGTCAATTGCGGGCGCAGGTCTTCGATCGTGGCGCGGGCAAAGGCCAGTTCTACCAAGCGGCGCATCTGGCGGTGGGCGGGATCGTCCATCACGATCATTGTATCAAGCAGCGGCTTGAAGAAGCCCGGCATCCACCAAAACCGCTTGGCCAGCGGTTTGCCGGTGATCGGCCCCGGATCACGCCGGAAGAGATCGGGGTTTTTCAGAAGGGTCCGCGCGCCTGCATCGCTGGTTGTCATCCAGATCTGACCCACAATCGGGATTTTGACCCGGACCAGCGGCCCCTCGGCCCGCATTTGGGCCAGCATCGGCGCCGGATTGGCCAGAAAGTCAGGATCGTTGAGGCGGTAGACCATTTGAATGCCCATTTTCGCGTCATGTGCGCAAATGCGCCGCGACCTGCGCGCGGCCACGCCTTTTCCTTCGTGCGCTTGAGGGTTAGGTAAGGTTCCAACTGCATTATTGGAAGAACCATGCCCCGCCCCGTTATCGGAATTATCGGAAATCATTATCTCATCAATGATGAGTATCCGACCCATGCGGGCGGCACCATGAATTCTGAGGCCGTGGCCGAGGTGTCAGACGGATTGCCGATGATCATCCCCTCTGATCCGCGCTTTGTGGACGTGGATCATCTGCTTGAGGTCTGCGATGGCTTTTTGCTGACCGGTGGACGGCCCAATGTACACCCCGAGGAGTACGGTGAAGATTACACAGACGCCCATGGCATGATGGACCGCAACCGCGATGCGGTGGCGCTTTCGCTGGTGCGGGCCTGTGTTGAGCGGGGGCAGCCGTTTTTGGGCGTCTGCCGCGGCTTCCAAGAGGTCAACGTCGCGATGGGTGGCTCCCTCTACCCCGAAATCCGCGACCTGCCGGGGCGCATGAACCACCGCATGCCGCCCGATGGCACGATCGAGGAGAAATTCGCCCTGCGCCATGAAGTGACGTTTGGTGAGAATGGACCGTTTCACCGGCTGATGGGTGCGCAAACGGTGATGACAAACACGCTGCATGGGCAGGGGATCAAGGTGCCCGGGCCGCGCGTTGTGATTGATGGCCATGCGCCGGATGGGACGCCCGAGGCGATCTACATTGCCGATGCGCCCGGCTTTACGCTGGCGGTGCAATGGCATCCGGAATATCGCGCGGCGGATGATCCGGTGTCGCGCCCGCTTTTTGCGGCCTTTGGCGAGGCGGCGCGCGCATGGGCCTCCGGCGGCCGCCCTGTCGCCGTCAGTGATGTCGCCTGATCCGCGCCGATAAGGCTTGCCCCGCGACATTTGATTGATGCAGGCTATTGCGCATGAAACGGCAATAGGCGCGGCTTATGCGTCTTCCCTTTGCCGTGAGATTGCGCCCGCTTGGGTTCGTGTAATCGAACGGGGTTGCTGTCGATTGAAAGGCTCATTTCCCATGATTTTGAAACATTTCAGTACCTCATTGGCCGCATTGGCCTGCCTCACTGCACCCGCATTTGCCGATTGGGGGGCGAACCTGATCACGCTGGGGGCAGATGCGCCCGGCTCAACGGGCAGCGTTGAATGCGCCGCTGGCGGCGTGTCCGGCGCGGTTTGGGGCACGGGGACCTATACCTCCGACAGCTCAATCTGCACGGCTGCAGTCCATTTCGGCTGGATCACTCAGGCGGAGGGCGGGACCGTCAGCTTCCGCCAGGTTGCGGGCATGGATGCCTATCAGGGGACTGAGCAGAACGGCGTGACCTCGTCTGACTACGGAACCTGGGGGTCAAGCTTCCAGATCACCGGGGCCGAGCCACTTGCCGGCGCGCCTTCGCACACGCCGATTGACTGGAGCACCAGCCTTGATGCTGCCGGGATGGGCGACGATGCCGGTGCGTTGCACAGCTTCCTCTGCCCGCCGGGCGGGAATGCGAATGCCACGATCTGGGGCACGGATGTCTATACCTCGGACAGCCCGATTTGCGTCGCGGCCGTGCATCGCGGATTGTTGGACACAGATGCGGGCGGCGTTGTGACGGTTTTGGTTCTGGGAAATCAGCCCGCCTATACCGGTTCGGCGCGCAACGGTGTCACGTCCACAGACTACCCGTCATGGGATCGCAGCTACGCCTTCCAGTAAGGCATAGTCAGGCCCCGGCGCAGCATTGCCGGGGCCATCTCTTCAGGTCTGTTTTGCGCCGCGCATTTCCTTGATGTGCAGGCGGATCTTATCCCACTTCCGGCTCTCGGCAGTATTCTGCGCATCGCGGGCCTTTTGGGCAGCTTCGGCTTCGGCCTTGTCGCCATGTGCGGCGTACAGGGCATGGGCGTATTGAGTGATATCGCTTTGAAGCATCTTCCAAATCCTCCAGGTCAGGGGTTCGGGAGCTGTAGTATAGCATTTTGGCGCAGAATTTGCAGGCCCGGTGGGCGACCGACATCCCAAGCAGCGATATGGGTAATCTCCCCCAGTGTTCGGGCAGGGGGTGCTTTGTAGGGTTTGGTCATACCGCAGATAACGCGGTCGCACTCGAAACCCCTTCAGCCCGGCGCAAGCCGGGACATTGCATTACGAAAGACAAACCAATGATTAAAACTGCCCTTCTTACCACTGCCACCCTTGCGACCCTGACCCTTGGTGCAGGCGCTGCACTGGCCGACTCGCCACCGATCCCGCAGGCCGCTTGGGCCGCGTCCCCGGATAGCTTGAACCTGAATTCCCATGGTGGCCGCATCACGCATCTTTGCACGCCCGGCGGGGCGGCCCACACGATCTGGGGCGCAGGTGATTACACCTCTGACAGTTCGATCTGTACGGCAGCTGTTCATGCAGGCCACATCAATTTCCACAATGGTGGCCGCGTGGTTGTTGAGATCAACCAAGGCCGTTCGTCTTTCAATGGCGCAACCTGGAATGGCGTGACGTCGCAAAGCTATGGCCAGTGGCCGCGCAGCTTTCGGATTGTGGGGGCGGAGTTCGTCCAACCGGCCCCCGTCATCGGCGCGAGCACCAACCTGATCGATCTTGGCATCGCGGGGCAGGCGGGCTCGGTCCATTCCTTCGTTTGCCCGCCCATCGGCAACACCCCGTCGACGATCTGGGGCGACGGCGTCTACACGTCCGATAGCGCGATCTGCGTGGCCGCTGCCCATGCGGGTGTCATGCCTCGTTCGACGGGTGGCCGCGTTTCAATCACGGTCAGCGGTGGACGGTCCAGCTATGGCAGCGCACACCGCAACGGGATCCCATCGCAGCCTTATGGCAGCTGGGGCGCGTCCTACAGCTTCCGCTGATCCAACACCTGATCCATTTCAATCATCATCCGCCGCGCGAGGGACCCTTCGCGCGGCAATTTTTGCGCGGGCTCAGCCATATTGCGCGAGCATCTGGTTCAGATCGTCGAGCGTGTTGGCCTCCTGCAAAGGCTTGTCCTTGCGCCAGCGGGCCATGCGGGGAAAGCGAAGCGCGACGCCGGATTTATGGCGGGGGCTGGCCTGAATGCCCTCAAAGGCGATTTCAAAGACATGGTGCGGTTTGACGGCACGCACCGGCCCGAAACGATCAGTGGTGTTCTTGCGGACCCAAGCGGTGATCTCGCGGAATTCCTTATCTGTCAGGCCGGAATAGGCCTTAGTGAAGGGCACCAAATCATTGCCGTTCCAGACCGCGAAGGTGAAATCGGTGTAAAGCGTCGCCCGCCTGCCAGAGCCTGCCTGCGCATAGATCATCACTGCGTCGATGGTCAGCGGATCGACCTTCCACTTCCACCAATCGCCCTTCTTGCGGCCGGCGAGGTAAGGCGCGTTGAGACGCTTGAGCATCAACCCTTCCGCGCCGATATCGCGACTGATCGCGCGGGCCTCAGCCAATCCATCCCAGTCATTTGCATCCACGCGGGGGGAAATTCGGAGGGGTAGGTCAGAAGGCAGGGCCGTGATGGCCTCCTCAAGGATCGCGCGGCGGTCGGCCAATGGTCTCTGGCGCAGGTCCGCGCCCTGCCATTCGAGCAGGTCATATGCCATCAGAATGCAGGGCGCCTCGGCCAACAGCTTTTTCGGCACGGTTTTACGCCCGATGCGGGGCTGCAGCTTGTTGAAGCTGAGCGGGGCCTCCGCCGCGCGATCGTAAGCCAGAACCTCACCATCCATGACAGTGCCCGACGGCAGGAAATCCACGAGCTGCGCGAATTCCGGGAAGCGGTCCGTCATCAACTCTTCACCACGAGACCAGAGGTAGCGTTCGCCCCCGCGCAGAATAAGCTGACCACGAATACCATCCCATTTTCTCTCTGCCAGCCAGTCGCTTACGTCGCCAAGTTCATGTGGTTCCTGCTCCAGCTGATAGGCAAGGTAGAATGGATACGGACGGCTCAGGTCGGCGGTGGGATCAGGCGCTTCGATGAGGCTTTCCCAGCTGACATTGTCTGGCGACCAATCGCCCATCAGGCGGTGGGTCAGCTCGGCCTCTTCGATGCCCGTCGCCTTGGCGAGCGCCCGCGTCATCAGCTTTTGGCTGACGCCCATGCGCCAGCCGCCGGTGATGAGCTTGTTGAACACGAACCGCTCAATCGGCGGCAGACCGTCCCACGCCTCGAGGATTGTGGCCTTGCGCACGTCTTCTTCCGCATTGTCCAGGCCCCGCAGGGTGGCGATCCAGCCGCTGAGGCTTTTTTCGATGCGGGCCTTCGGCTCGGGCAGGACCAGAGCAATGGTTTCAGACAGGTCACCGACCACAGGGTAGCAAGCCTCAAACAGCCAAAGCGGAATGCCCGCGCGCTCAGCCGCCCATTCGCGCAGCTTCGTCGTGGTGATCGCCCGGCGGGGACGGCGACCCGACAGGAGCGCGATGGTCCATATCTTGTCGTCTTCGGGTGCCGTGGCGAAGTAATCGGCCAAGGCGGCCGTTTTCACGCTGGTTTTTGTGGTCTGATCCAGCGCAGTGAAAAGGGCGGCAAAGTCCTTCATGTGTGGGATTTGATGAAACGGGCGAGCTCCGCAATGGCGCGATCGGCAACTGGCATGAGCCCTGCGTGAAGGTGCCAGACATGCATCAACCCGGGCCATAGATCGAGCGTGGCATCGTCCATCGCGTCCACGATACGGGCACTGTCTTGGGCCAAAGCCTCCCCTTCGGCTGCCTGGATCAAGGTGGGGGGCAGGCCGGTCAGATCACCCAAAAGCGGAGATATGATTGGGTTGGTTCGGTCCAGACCGGGTAGATAGGCATCCTTGATCCGCGCGGGCCATTGCGGGGGAATGAGAAGCTCATTGCTGGCACCTTCAAACCGTTCCTCCACCTCACCGGAAAGATCAGCGACAGGTCCGATCAGGATTGCGCGCTTTGGCAACGGCAGGCCGGTGTCGCGCGCATGTTGCAGGACGGACAGGGCGAGGCAGCCGCCTGCGCTGTCGCCGCCTATAGCCACGGGGGGTGTTCCTGCCTCGACCAGCCGTTCATAGGCCGCGATGACATCCTCGCGCGCGGCGGGGAAGGGGTGTTCCGGTGCCAGCCGATAGAGTGGCGCGTAGGCGCGCAGACCGGCGGCTTTGGCGAGTGCTCCGATCAGTGGCGCGTGTGTGCGGGGAGAGCCGATGGTGAAACCGCCGCCGTGGATGTAGAGGATCACCGGCGCGTCGCGGTTCACCCCATCGGGGCGAAACCACAGGCCGTCCTGCTTGTCGCGGATCGGGAACATGCCCGAGGGCATCTTACCGCCAAGACGCGTGCTGATGGCGAAAAGCACCCGCAAGATGCGTTGCGGTCCAATAAACCGCAGGACGGCGCGTTCGAGTGTGCGAGCTTGGAACACAAAGAAACGATCAATTGCGCCAAGGTCTTTCATGCGGCGTTTTCCTCAGCTTCATCAAGGTCTTCGCCGCCAAACTCGGTCTGGACGATGCCCGCGTCATAGCCTTGCTCGGAAAGCCATTGGCTGAATTGTGCGGTGTAGCCGTGGGTCACGAAGACGCGCTCGGCCCCTGTTTGAGCGATGGCCCAGTTCAGACCCTTCCAATCTGCGTGATCGCTGACGACAAAGCCCCGGTCGGCCGCCCGACGGCGTCGGACCCCACGAAGGCGCATCCAGCCGGAGGCAAAGCCGGTGGAGACCGCACCAAACCGTTTCATCCACGCCGAGCCAAGGGCCGAGGGTGGGGCGAGCACGATGGCATTGGGATGGCTTTTGGCGTCGACGCCATCCACGACATGCACCGTTTCAGGCAAAGAAAGCCCCTGACCGCGCAGCACGTCGTTCGTGGCCTCGACCGCGCCATGTGTCAGGATCGGGCCGATGGACGGGTCTAGCAGTCGTAGAATGCGTTGTGCTTTGCCAAGCGCGTAAACACCCAGAACCGCACGCTTGCCGTCAGACACACATTGCCGCCACCAGTCGTGCAGATCGCGGGCGAGGACGTCTTGATGGGGCCAATCGTAGATCGGTAGACCAAAGGTGCTTTCAGTGATGAAGGCATGGCATTTGACCGGTTCGAACGGCTCACTCAACCCATCGTCGATCACTTTATAGTCGCCCGAAGCGACCCAGACCTCACCCCCGACTTCAACGCGGATCTGGGCGGAGCCGGGCACATGGCCCGCTGGATGAAAGCTGATATTTGCATCGCCAATGCGGTGCGTGACACCATAAGGCGTTGTTTCCACGCGGATATCGCCAAGGCGGTGACGCATGACAGGGGCTGCTGCATCGGTCGCCATATAGGCCCCCATTCCGGGGCGGGCATGGTCGGAATGGCCGTGCGTGATCAGCGCGCGAGGCACTGGGCGCCAAGGGTCGATATAGGCATCGGCGGCGGGGCAATAAATGCCCGCTTCGGTGAATTCCAGAACCATAAGGTCCAAGATAGGGCCTTAGACCCGCCGGGGCGAGGGGGTGGTTGCCCTGATTGGACCGGTCCGTGCTTCAAAGCGACGGAGTAGTTAGTCCTCCGGCGGCAGCAACGTGATTTCGCCCTCTGCCTCAAGCTCCCGGATGGAGGCAATCACTTCGGCCATGGCGGCCTCCCCCTCTTCGGGTTTGGGGGCGTTGCGCGCATCGGCATCGTCGCGCATCTGCTCGGCCAAGCGTTTCGACATGTTTTCCAACAGGAATTCCACAGTCAGCGGTGCCGCTCCCTTGCCTGCCGCTAGCGCGGTGACGGCAGTATCGCCGTCGACCTTGCGCATGATCAGGGGCACATCCGCAGGCTCCACCCGGGCCGGAATGTGGGGGAAGGCAAAGATCGATTTGCGCACTTCGGCTGCAAACGGCTCATCCCGGGCTTGTAGCCCTTCCAGCATACGGTCGCGGGCCTCTTGCGGTGTGGCGTTCAGGATCGCGCCGACGCGTTCGGCGGCGGCCTTTTCAAACGCGTTGACCGGCGCGGAATCCAGCACCCCGGCCAGATGCAAACCGATGCGTTCGACCAAGTCGGGCGTAATGGTCTCCGTCAGGGCCATGGAATGGGCAAGAATGTCCGAACGTTCAGCCGGAAGCTCCCCCAATAATTCAGCCGCCTTTGCCACGCCAAGCTTAGAGAGCAGGACCGAGCAGACCTCAGCGCTTTCACTGCTTAGCAATGGGCGCAACCGCTCCACCGGTTGGCGGGAAATCCGCGCCCAAGGATCGGTGGTGTCGGTCCGTTCAGCCGCCGCGCGCAATTTACCCAAGGCACCCGGTGCCAGATAGGGTTCCAGCAGCTCGACCGTCTCGGACAAATCGCGCGGGAAGCTCAGCGCCAGGTTGTCGATCTGCCGGGTGAATTCCTGCACCACTTCCGCAAGCGTCGGTTTGTCGACATTGCCAAGCGCGGCAATTGTATGGGCTAGGTTGTTCTGGTCTTCGGGAGGTAATTTACTGACCCCAAGCGACACCCCATGGCCCAGAAGCAGCCGGACAATCACGGCGGCCTTCTGTTTCTTGCTCAAACGGCGCGGGGTGACATCGACCATGCGAACGTCGCTGTCGATCTCGCCATCAAGCACGATGGTGGAATTGTCCGCGGCAAAAGGCTGTTGCATGTCAGGCGCCCCATTTCGAAACCCGGGGTCTTGCCTAAGGCCTGCGCGTTAAAAGAACGTAAGAGCGAGCGGCAAAGCCTGCTCAAATTTAACGAAAAAGGACCAGGGCAGTCACCCTGACACCGGTCCTTCATCTCAGTGAACGCGTTGCCGTTTAGCTGGAGGCGACGGCGACACAAGTCATCGACGCAGCATCCCACGTCGTGCCGTCGGCGCAGCTGATCGCGGCCTCTTGGCTTCCGTGGTCCCACATGCATTGGGCTTGCGCCATCATCGGCACCAGCATCAGTACCGAGGCGGTCAGAAGGGTCTTGATCGTCATATCGCGCGCTCCTGTTTCAAATCCTTGCACCTGAAAAGCTAGCACGGGTTGACCCTAGGTCAAAATCAACTCTCGCCAAAGACCCGCGCGAAGATCGTATCGACATGCTTGGTGTGATAGCCCATGTCGAATTTCTCGCGGATCGCGTCTTCGCCAAGGGCGGCAACCACTTCGGTGTCGGCCAAAAGAAGCTCTTGAAAATCAAGGCGTTCCTCCCAGACTTTCAGCGCGTTGCGTTGCACCATCGCATAGGCATCTTCGCGGCTGACACCGGCTTGGGTCAGGGCCAGAAGCACGCGCTGTGACATCACGAGACCTGGGAACTTGTTCATGTTCTCCAGCATGTTCTCGGGGAAGATCAGCATCTTCTCAACCACGCCCGCCAGCCGGTTCAGCGCGAAATTCAGTGTGATGGTGGCGTCGGGTCCGATCATCCGCTCGACCGAGGAATGCGAGATGTCGCGTTCATGCCAGAGCGCCACGTTTTCCATCGCGGGAACCACGGCCATGCGCACCAGACGGGCGAGGCCGGTGAGGTTTTCGGTCAGAACCGGGTTCTTCTTGTGCGGCATAGCGGAGGAACCCTTTTGCCCCATTGAGAAGAACTCCGCCCCTTCCAACACTTCGGTGCGCTGCATATGGCGGATTTCAACGGCGATGTTTTCGATGCTGCTAGCGATCACGCCGAGCGTTGCAAAAAAGGCGGCGTGGCGGTCGCGGGGGATCACCTGCGTCGAAATCGGCTCAGGCTCCAGCCCCAGCTGCGCGCAGACATGCTCTTCAACGCGCGGGTCGATGTTGGCGAAGGTGCCCACGGCACCGGAAATCGCGCCCGTGGCGATCTCGGCCCGGGCCGCCTGCATCCGGGTCTTGTTGCGGTCCATCTCGGCATAAAAGCGCGCGAAGGTCAGGCCCATCGTGGTCGGCTCGGCATGGATCCCGTGGGAGCGTCCAACCCGCAGCGTATTCTTGTGCTCCATTGCGCGGGTCTTCAGCGCCGCGAGCACACGGTCCAGATCGGCGAGCAGGATGTCTGCTGCTCGGACCAGCTGCACGTTCAGGCAAGTGTCGAGCACGTCGGAGGAGGTCATCCCCTGATGCACGAACCGTGCCTCTTCGCTGCCCACATGTTCTGCCAGATGGGTCAGAAAGGCGATGACATCGTGCTTGGTGACGGCCTCGATCTCATCAATCCGGGCCACGTCGAATTCGACGTCCTTTGCCTTCCACACGGCCTCCGCATTCTCACGCGGGATCACGCCCAGATCGGCCATGGCATCGCAGGCATGCGCTTCGATCTCGTACCAGATGCGGAACTTGGTGGCGGGTTCCCAGATATCGGTCATCTCGGGGCGGGAATAGCGGGGGATCATGGGCTTGCCTTTCCGTGGCTCTTTCGGCTGTCTGATAGGCGGATCACTTGAAGGGAACAAGGCGATGCGGGCAATTCTGGGCACAGTAGCACTGTCGCTGATCGTCGCGGGCACCGCGGACGCGCAAGACTGGATCTTGATGAATGGCGATGAGATTGCGGAGGTGCTGACCGACCGGTCCGTCACCTACGACAATGGTGCGACGCAGCGTTTCTTCGCCTCTGGCCGCACGCTTTACACCCATGGCGAACCAAGCTGGGGATCGTGGGAGGTGCGCGGAAACGAGTATTGCTCGCTCTGGCCGCCGTCACCGACCTGGGATTGCTACGTAGTGCAAAGCGCCAACCCCGATGAAATCGTGTTTCTGGATGATTTCGGCAACCGCTTTGAAGGCCGGATCGTAGTGGAATGATCACCCTCTCGGATCTGGAAGGGCGCTGGCACCTGTCGCGCGTGATCGAGGATGCGCGGGCGGGTATCACCGGGCGGCTGGAGGGGGAGGCCGTCTGGCGCCCTGACGCGGACGGGCTTGTTCAGGAAGAGGTCGGGCTGCTGAACTATGGCGATGCCCCGCCGATGCAAGCCTCGCGCCGGTATCTCTGGCGGTCCCGCGGCGGTGAAATCGAGGTGCTATTCGAAGATGGCCGGGCCTTTCACACCTTGCCCGATGCAGGGGCTGAGGCCGTGCACCATTGCGACCCGGACCTGTACCGCGTGACCTATGACTTCGCGTTGCCAGGTGCCTTTACGCAGGTCTGGCGCGTCACCGGCCCGCGCAAGGACGCGGTGCTGGCAAGCCGCTTCACGCGCCTCTAAGGGAATCCTTGCCTCAAAGCGGCCAAGCCGTGAAGCTGGCTGCATTTGACTGACTGGAGATTGCCCAAATGTCCGTTTTCCGTGCTTTGCCCTTGGCCCTCTGCCTTTCTTCGCCCGCCACGGCGCAAGAGGCGTTTACGTGGTACTACGACGCGCTTTACCCAATCGACCCCAACTCAGCCCAGTTGAACCTTGTTGCGACGCAAGCAGGTTTCGGCCCCGACACCCCCGAAGGACGCTTGCCGGGCGGTCTGATCTGGGCGCGGTGCTTGCCTTTCGTCGACGGTGGCAATGTGAGCCTCAGGTTTGACGCCTTCCCCGTCGCGGCACTGGCCGAGGATGAATATGCGTTTCAATTGAACGACGGCGCAGGCACGGTTCTGACCCTGCAAGGGCCACTGATTCCGCGTGGGCTGAATGAGCCGACCGGCGGGCTCGAGGTTCTTGTTGACCATGACGGCCCGGAAATGGCCATGCTGTCGTCCGCGCCCATCCTGACCTATGGAATTGTCGGTTTCACCGATTTTCAATTGCCGTTCGACCTGTCCGCGAACCAATCCTATGTCTCTGATTTTGCACAGGATTGCGGAGATCTGACCGAGACACTGAATGCCTACCCTCCAGCACCGGAGACGCCTGTTGCGCAAGTGCTGACGCCAGAGCTT
Organism: Gymnodinialimonas sp. 202GB13-11; assembly: GCF_040932485.1. Classification (NCBI taxonomy): domain Bacteria; kingdom Pseudomonadati; phylum Pseudomonadota; class Alphaproteobacteria; order Rhodobacterales; family Paracoccaceae; genus Gymnodinialimonas; species Gymnodinialimonas hymeniacidonis. The sequence goes on from NZ_JBFRBH010000001.1 coordinate 1,034,353, forward strand.
GGCCCGGACATTTCGGGTCACGCGTGGACCCGTCTGACTCTGGTGGATGAATTCGACCCGGCCAACACCATCGTCAGCATGTCCTATGCCGTTCCAGAAAGTGATGACGTTCTCATTGCAGGCGAATGCGTGCTGGGGCAGGGCGATCCCTTTGTCTTGTTACAGATCGCCGCCGACGTTGCGGGTTTGCAGAACGGCGATCCCGTCGATCTTCGAGTGCAAATTCCCGACGGGCGGAGCGCGGTCCTTCAAAGCAACGTTATAGGGATCGGCGTGGAATTCGGCATCGGCGGTGTGGAGTACATTGCAGACATCTCTGATCCAGCCTGGCTTGTCATTGCGGGCGACCGGACCGTGCGATTTGACCGGCCCGAAACGGGGGCAGGGGTGACAATTGACGGAAATGGACCCAACACAATTGGGCCGTTCCTGGCCGATTGTGCCGAGGCCATGCAACTCACACCGGAAAGTGGCGGGCGTCCAAGCACACCCATCGACCCGCAACCCGGTTTTCTGGCGTGCGACAACTTTGGCCGCGTCGCCTCACGCGATACCGGCACCGCGCAAGTGGTGAATTTTATTAACAGCACGGACGCATTCCGCGCGCTCACGTGGATTGATCCGGCGGGTACGGTCGTGGATATCACAGCGCTCAATCCCGGGCAGGCCTCCGCGTTCACCACCGATCCCGGCCATGTCTGGATGGCGACCGATGGGCCTGGAAATTGCATGGAGATGATGCAGGTGCCCGCCGGAACCACCGATTATCGCATGACGGTCATTTCGCAGTAGTGACACGAAATCAAAGATTTACGGAGTAAGCCTCATGTGCTGACCGACCTAATTGTCCGCTTGCTTCGCGTCCTCGCTCTGAGCGATTAGTCGGTCTGCTTTCTTTCGCACAAGGACAGACCGCAGGTCATGCATCGCAAGCAAAAGCCGATCTGTGACGTCGTCCAGATCTTCGTCGCTGGCCCGGCTTTGCGCCCATTGTGTGGTCAGGTTCAGATAATCTACAGCGCGGTGAATATCGTCGATATCGCGTTCGGCCAGAACGGCGCGCCGCTCTTCCATCCAGTCCGCGATGACCGCGCTTTCTTCGTCGTTGAGGACATGGTCGCCATGGGGTTTGACGTTGCCGTTGCGGATGTTGACCACCGCGATTTCATCCATTTCGATCCGGCGTTGCCGGTTCTCGGTCGACACCCGAAAAACTGCCGCGCCGTTTTCACGGATGCGGAAGTAATAGTCGGGAAGTTCCGTCATGGGCTGGACCTGCTGCGCGCCTTAATTCATTAACAGGGACCATCCTGCCAAAGCGCGCAGCCGTCAACCCGTGGGGCCTAGGGTTTGCAGGCGACGATGAAATGCGACGGCATTTTGCGCGGGTAATCGCCCGTTTCCACAATCTCAAAACCGGCCTTTGTGATCATCCGTTCCAACGCACTGACCTTGAAGAACTGCACGTCAGACGGGGCTTTGCCAACCAAGCGCAGCAGGCCAACGAGCGGGCCTAAGAACCAACGTTTTCCAGCCATGCACGGCGTCTTGGAAATGAACCGCCCACCGGAGGGGAGTTGCGCATAAGCCTGCCGGATCGCAGCCTCCGGCTCCGCAAGCAGATGCAGCAGGTTAAAGGCGAGGATTGCGTCGAAAGGGCCATCAAGGCCCGGATCGCCGACCACACCCTGGACAGGCGACACGTTCGTAACGCCCGTATCCCAGACCTTTTCTTTCCCGATTGCGATCATCTCCGACGAGATGTCGGAGGCTGTGATATGTTCAACGTCCGGCGCCAGCAAAAGCGCGGTGGAGGAAGTGCCGCAGCCTATCTCAAGCACTCGGTCGGTTGCGTGTAGGTGGACCCGCGTGCGTGTCATCGTAGTTTCATAAGCCGCCATATCGCTGATCTTGCTTTGCGCGTATTTGCGGGCGGCGCCGTTCCAGAATGCGGCATCGGTTGTTTGGGTCATGGCGGTCATTCCGGCCTCCTTTGCGAGTGATCTGGGTATACGGCACCGCAGGCTTAAACAAAATTGCATGAAATCTAATGTATGGTATGCATTCATGCATGAACTGGGATGCGATCAGCTTTGATTGGAATCAGGTCCGTGCGTTTCTCGCGACAGCGGAAGAGGGCAGCCTGTCCGGGGCAGCGCGCGTGCTGCAAACGACCCAGCCCACAATCGGGCGGCAAGTCTCGGCGCTGGAGGCCGCGTTGGGCGTTGCCTTGTTTGAGCGTGTCGGTCGCGGTCTGGTGCTGACCCCCTCCGGCGCAGAAGTGCTGGAGGAAGTGCGCGCTATGGGCGACGCTGCCGCGCGTGTCTCGCTGGTGGCGGCAGGACGTAACGACACGGTTGCCGGTCGGGTCGCTATCAGTGTGTCGGACATGATGGCGATCCATGTGATGCCCGACATCCTCGGCGCATTGTCGGACGCCGCCCCTGAATTGGAGATCGAGTTGATCGTGACCAACGATGTCTCGGACCTTTTGCGGCGTGAGGCCGATATCGCAATCCGCCACATGGCACCGACGGAGCCAGAACTGATCGGGCGGGAGCTTTCGGGCAGCAAAGCGCGCTTCTATGCCAGCGAAAGCTTCGTCCAGCGCCATGGCAATCCGCGCACTATGGCAGAGGCACAGCATATGCCGTTCATCGGCTTTGGGCCGCCAGACGAAATGGCCCGCGAACTGGGCCTGCGCGGGATCGATCTGCCTGCCGGGTCCGGGCGGCTTTATTCCAAGACCATCTTCGCGGCCTGGCAAATGGTTTGCGCGGGTCTGGGGATTGGCATCATGGCCGATGATATCGCCGCCCGAAGCGCGGGCATTGTGCCGGTTCTTGCGGAAGAAGAGGTGATGCCGGTGGATATGTGGATCGTCACCCACCGCGAGTTGCGCCATTCCCGTCGGATCCGGCTGGTTTGGGATACGCTGCTGGAGCGGCTTGGGGGCTAGTCTCGTACCGGCGCAAGGCCCCGCACGATCCAGCGCTGCGCGACGATGAAGACAAGAAGTGGCGGCAACATGGCGACGGCGGCCAGTGCCAGGGACGGCGGAGAGCCAATGCGCAGCAGCGCCAGACCGCTGACCACAGTGGCACGGTCGGGAAGGGAGGGGGAGGCCACAAGGGGCCAGAGATATTGGTTCCATCCCAGCACAAAGAAGAACGCCAATAGGGCCGCAATCGCAGGCAGGCTGAGCGGCAGGTAGATGTCCCACATCGCGCGCAACGGACCCGCGCCATCAAGGCGGGCGGCCTCAAGGATTTCGGGCGGCATCTGCTTGAGCTGCGCGCGCAGGATCAGGGTGCCGAGGCCGGTTGCGGTCACGGGCAGGATCAGGCCGGTGTAGCTGTTCAGAAGGCCGAGGGCATCGGTGACAAGGATCGTGGGCAGCAGTCGGCTTTCGATGGGCAGGAATAGTGGCAGCAGGAGCAGCGCCATGAGGCCGGACGCATAGGGGATGCGGAAGAGCGACAGCGCGTAAGCAGCTAGGAAGGAGACGCAGGTTTTGACCAGAGCGACGCCTGTGGCGATGGCCAGCGAAGTGCCGAGCATCTGTGCGAGCGACGGGCGATGGGGTTGATCGGCGAGGAGTGGAGTGATCGCATTGGTGGAAAAGCCGGCGCTGAGGACAAGGGCGAGGGGGGCCAGCATCACGACGCAGCCGAGGATCAGGATCAGGTGGTCAGTGTGGCGCGCGTGGGGCATGGAACCGGCCTATAGGGGCGTGCGGGTCTGGGCAAGGTGGATGGGCGTGGCGGGCCCACCCGCCCACCCCGTTTTCGGGGTCGCCGCCCCTGTCGCACGTTGCGCGACTCCCCCGAGGTATTTGGAAAACGAGGAAAAGGGGTCGGTGCTCACGTGTGAGCAACTGGGTTAAGGAATTGAAATATATGTATTAAAAGACTTTTGTTAAAGAATTTTTAAGCTTTCGTAGGGTGTGTGGGGCCCAGTATGCGCTCGATAAGATGCGTGAGGGCTCCACCCGTCCCGTCATGCCCGCGCGCTTGCAGATCGTCGAGACCAAGAAAGGCCCCGTAGAACAGAACGGCGAGGGTGCGGGGATGGCCGCAGGCCTCCAGCAGGTCTGCGACATAGCCGATGCGCTTGCCATCAATCTCGGCCACGGCCCCGGCCACGTTAGGGTCATGGAGCGACCAGGCGCGGATCGCGGGTTCGATCAATAGACCGCCAAACCGATCCGGCGCGCCGTCATTGGCGATTTGCGCAAGGGCGCGCAGCTTGCCCTCGGCGGTCGGCATATCGTCCAGCGCCTCGACGATGCCGGTGAATGCCTTGTCCTGCCACAGCGCCAGCATGGCGGCGTGATAGGCGGGGACGTCTTTGAAATGGTGGTAGAAGCTGCCCTTGGTGGTTTTCAGGCGGCGGGCGAGAGCCTCGGCCTTGAGCGCCTGCGGGCCGGTTTCGGCAAGCGCGCGGAAGCCCGCGGCGACCCAATCTTCTTTGCGCAGGCGCTGAGAGCTGAGGCGATTTGACATCCGGGCACCATACGGTGGCGTATTGTTTTCCGCAATGAGGTGTTCCATACGGTAGCGTATGGAATCAATCGGAGGATGTCTCATGGACCGGAAACGACTGAACCTTGGCTACGCGATTGCGGGTGGACTGTTTGTGGCGACGGCGGCGATCCACGCATTTGTGGGCGGGCCGGAAGTAAATGCGCCGGTGCAGGGCAGTGGGCTTGATCCGCTCGTCCGCGCGGTCTCAGCCGTGGTGTGGCACGCTCTGACGGCGTTGTTTGTGGTATTCGGCGGCGCGCTCTTCTGGGCCGCGTGGCATGGAGCGCGGGCGCTGGTGATGACGGTGCTGGCAGTGAACGTGGCGTTCATCGCGCTGTTCCTGGCCATTGGGATCGTCGCACTTGGGACTGTTTGGCCGATGCCGCAATGGGTGCTTTTTGGCTTGATTTCGGGTGTTATGATCTGGGGCCTGCGTACGGACCGGGCGCGGGTTTGGGATACCGGACAGGTCAGCGCCTAGGCGGAGAGCCAATACAAAAGCAATGCTGTGCCGTAGATCAGATCCACGGCGCAGCAGCCCCATGTGTACCAGGAGAAAAACGGAACGCCGTGCCCATAATGCTTCGCCAGATCCCATAGGCCATGCGCGAAGATGGCGGCGATCACGAACAGCGGGTGGATCAGGAGACCGAGAAGGGAGGCGGTGATGAGCATCACCATCACAATCGTCTCGGTCGCGATCATCCGGCCCTGCGCGCGCGCCTCGACGATGTAGACGAAGTTCATCAGCACCGAAAAAACGCACGCAATCGCCCAGACATGGACGGGCGGCAAGGCGGCATGGGTCACGATTAACGCCGCAACATAGGCGCTGCCGAGCAGGAGGAGGAGCTTTTGCCGGTGCCGGAAGAAGGAAAGCGCGGTGGTCATGGCGTGATCCGTTTGCTGTGGTCAGTGTGATCCTGCGGCTTCCAGTGGCGGGAAGGTCAAACGGCTATTTTGCGCATGATGGGGCGGGGGGATCGGGTTGAAATGACGCGCCGGGCCTGAGACGGTGGAGCAAACGACAACGGGTTTCATATTATGCGAGTTTTGACGCGTGCCGCGATGGGCGCGATCCTGTTTGCACTGGCCGGTGGCGCGCAGGCGCAGGATTTGACCGGGGAAGTCTGGTCGGTCTGTGGCGATGATGGTGTGTTCACATGGCACGACACGCGGTTGGTGTTCACCGAGCAGGTGCCTGCGGACAACGGAATGGAGTTGTCAGGCTATTTTGATTGGCGCAGCTCTGGCGGGCATAACGGTCGTGAGCAGTTCACGGGCTTTATCGACGCAGACGGTGCAGTTGTGTTGCAGGGGTTGGAGATCGGCGGCACGAACCTTGTGACCTCGCGCTACCTTGCCCGACTTGCCGAGAGTGGTACGACGATTGTCGAGGGCGTTTGGCTGGACGGTGCGCCTGGGATTTGGGCAGCTGTGCGCGATGGCGGGGCCGGGACAGCTGAGCCGCTGTGCGAAACGGCGGCGCAACTGTCATAGGGGTCGCCTTAGCGCCGCCGTTCGGAATGACGGCGGCGCTGGCGGTGTTTTAGCTCAGCGAGGCGCAGAAATCCTGGATGCGGGTACACGCCTCTTTCAGGTTCTCGTCCGAGGTCGCGTAGCTGACGCGGAAGGCGGGCGAGAGGCCGAAGGCACCACCGAAGACGACGGCGACACCTTCTTCCTCCAAGAGCGCTTTGGCGAAGGTCTCGTCCGTGTCGATCACCGTGCCAGCAGGCGTGGTCTTGCCCATGCAGCCGTGGATCGAGGGGTAGACGTAGAAGGCGCCTTCTGGCGTAGGGCAGGTGATGCCCTCGGCCTGGTTCAGCATGTCGACAACCAGATTGCGGCGGCGCACGAACAGCTCGTTATTGGGGGCGAGGTAATCCTGCGGGCCGTTCAGCGCCTCGACCGCGGCCCATTGCGAGATGGAGCAGGGGTTGGAGGTGCTTTGCGACTGCACCTTGCGCATGGCTTTGATGAGCTCTTCCGGGCCTGCCGCATAGCCGATGCGCCAGCCGGTCATCGCATAGGCCTTGGAGACGCCGTTGCAGGTGAGCGTGCGGTCATAAAGGCCCGGTTCGACCTGCGCGGGCGTGGCGAATTCGAAGTCGTCATAGACGAGGTGTTCGTACATGTCGTCGGTCATCACCCAGACATGGGGGTGCTTCATCAGCACATCCGTCAGGCCCTTGAGTTCTTCGGCAGTGTAGCCCGCGCCGGTTGGGTTAGAGGGCGAGTTGAAGATGAACCACTTGGTCTTCGGCGTGATCGCGGCCTCAAGGTCTTCGGGCGTGATTTTGTAGCCGTTTTGCGAGGGGCCTTCGACGAAGACGGGCTCACCGCCCGCAAGCAGGACCATATCGGGGTAAGAGACCCAATAGGGCGCGGGGATGATGACCTCATCACCCGGGTTCAGGGTCGCCATCAGCGCGTTGTAGAGAATCTGCTTGCCGCCGGTGCCCACCGAGACCTGCGCGGGCGTATAATCCAGGCCGTTGTCGCGCTTGTATTTGGCGCAGATCGCTTCCTTCAGCTCCGGGATGCCATCGACGCCCGTGTATTTCGTCTTGCCCGCATCCATGGCGGCCTTGGCGGCATCCTTGATGTTTTCGGGCGTGTCAAAGTCCGGCTCTCCCGCGCCGAGGCCGATCACGTCCTTGCCCTGACGCTTAAGCTCAGCAGCGAGGTTGGAGACGGCGATGGTGGGTGAAGGCTTCACACGGGCGAGCGTGTCGGAAAGGAAGGGCATCGTGTCGCGTCCTTGAGGCTGGGTTTGCCCGGAAACGGGCTATATGAACGTGAGGCACTGATACGGGCGTGCCTGCACGCATTCAACCTATCTAAAGGACATTGTCATGGGCGATCTGTCGCTATCCCCCGATTGGTTCGACGCTGAGACCACCACCTTCGGCGACCGCGTCACAGGCGCACGTGAAGCGGCAGGGCTGGGCCAGGCGGAACTGGCAAAGCGGCTGGGCGTGAAGGTCAAGACCGTGCGCGGTTGGGAGAACGACCAGAACGAGCCCCGCGCCAACAAGCTGTCGATGCTGGCGGGTATTCTGGGCGTGTCGATGATGTGGCTTTTGAGCGGGCAGGGTGAGGGACTGGAAAGCCCCGAGGAAACACAACCCGTAGACGAGGATATGGAGCGTCTGCTGCTCGATATTCGTCAGATGCGGCAGGAACAGACCCATCTGGCCGAGCGTATGGGGCGGTTGGAAAAGCGCCTGCGGGCGGCACTGGCGGGAGCATGAGCGAGACGCCTGAGATCCGCCTGAAGCGCCTGCGGATGCGGGCCTGGCACCGGGGCATCAAGGAGATGGACCTGATCCTAGGTGGTTGGGCCGACCGGTACCTGGCGGATGCGGATGCTGAAACGGTGGACGCGTTTGAAGTGGTGCTGGCTGAGGCGGATCACGACCTTTATCAATGGGTGTCGGGGCAGGCGGAAGCGCCCGCCGCATTGGCCCCCATGATCGCGCGACTGGCGGCCGACATGAAGCCGACCCTCGGGCAAGGCGCCTGATTTCAAAGCGTTTTTCGCGTTTAACGGAATTTTTTCGTTTTTCACCGAATCTTGGGCGAAAGCAGTGATTGCGGAGCCTAAAATCATGAGTATGCATGCGCCCCTTGCGACGCCCGCCCAGACCGGAATTCTGGGGGCGTATCTGGATTCCCTTTCGATGGTGGAGCGCCTGCATCGGCTGCTTCTTGACGTCATCAAGGATGAATTCGAACGCCTCGGGATCCTCGACATCAACGCGGTTCAGGCGTTGCTTCTGTTCAATATCGGCGAGAACGAGGTGACAGCCGGTGAGTTGAAATCGCGTGGCTATTATCAGGGTTCGAACGTCAGCTACAATCTCAAGAAGCTGGTCGACATGGGCTATATGCACCATCAGCGGTGCGAAATTGATCGCCGCTCGGTTCGCGTGCGCCTGACGGAAAAGGGGCGCGATGTGCGCCAGACGGTAGACCAATTGTTCGCCCGCCACGCAGAGGGCCTTGAACGGCACGGCGTGATCGATGCGGATGGCTTTGATCGCCTAAACCATTCGTTGAAGCGGATGGAGCGGTTTTGGACCGATCAAATCCGGTACATCTACTGAGAGGTCGCGCGCGGTCGGCTGTTTAGGCGGCTCGCGCATGAAAGGGTCGGCAGAGCGGCAAGTGGAAATGGGTGGTTGGCGTCATGAGTCAGGCTGATCGAGAGGCCTGTGCCCGAAGACCGGGCAGTTACTGAGACACAGGATTTCGCGCCTTAGGCGGGCTCAGTTCGTCTCAATATCTGAAAGATCAGGGATATCGGGCAGGGAATAGCCCAATTCTGCCAGTGCGGGCCGAACCTGATTTTCCAGTGACCGTCGCACAATTGGCCCGCGGAAATGTAGCACGACGATGCCGTCGGCGTTGATGAAGAAGGTTTCAGGCATGGCGATAACGCCCCAGTCCCGGCCATTTACCGCGCTGGGATCTGCACCGATCAGATCGTAGGGATTGCCAAGTTCCTCCAGGAATCCAAGCGCCTGCCCCTCTCTGTCGCGGTAATTGACGCCGTAAAGCGGCACGCCAGCCTCGGCCAGATCGGTCAGGGTCGGATGTTCGGCCCGGCAGGGCGGGCACCATGAAGCGAAGAAGTTCAGGACGATGAGTTCTTCCCCCTCCAACGCATCACGCGTCAGCAATGGGGTGTCCCCAAGTGCGACAAGATCAAGGGGCGGGGCCGCATTGCCTTGCTGGGCAGAGGGCAGCGCGGTTGTATCCACACCGGCGCTCAGATCATCGCTGTTGTTCGCAAGCTGCCACCCGGCGATCCCAAAAAATGCGGTCGTCAGGGCAAGAGGCAGCACCATGAGCCAGTTGATTTTCATCTGACCCGGGCCTCTCGCTGGCGTTCCATCTCGGCCAAACGTCGTGCAACGGACCGCGCGCGGATGATCGAGGCGGCGATGACGGCAACCAGACAGACGATGGCCCCGGCATAGGCCGACAACACCTCAACCGCGTATTGGCCCAAATCCACGTTCATGCCATTTGCTCCTGCGCGATCAGGGCCTTGAGGCGGCGCGCGCGGATCTCTGTGCGGGTGCGGAAGAGCACAAGTGCCACGAACAGAAACACGAAGCCCGCCAGCGATGTCAGCATCGGATAGAGGAAGATGCTTGAGACGCCTTCGTTTTCCTCAACGCCGACGCCGACGGTGCTGACCGTTGTGCCCTGGTGCAGCCCTTGGTTCCAAAACACCAGCGCATAGCGGGAGAGGAGCGCAAAAACCGACCCGACAAGGCAGAGCACTGATGTCAGATCAGCGGCCTGATCCGGGTTTTCGATCGCCTCCCACAGGGCCATGTAGCCCAAATAGAAAAGGAACAGGATCAGGAAGGAGGTCAGGCGCGGGTCCCATTCCCACCATGTGCCCCACATCGGTTGGCCCCAGACGGCGCCTGTGAAAAGGGCGATCAACGTGAAGACCATGCCGACAGGCGCGGCGGCCTTGGCGGCAAGGGCGCTGACGTGATGGCGTCGGATCAGCCAGATGAGCGAGCAGACCAGCATCATGAACCATGCGTTGATCGCCATGATCGCGGTCGGCACATGGATGTAGATGATCTTTACGGTCGCGCCCTGACGGAAGTCATTGGGCGTAAAGAAGAAGCCCCAGACCAGCCCCCCGATCAAGCAGATCGCCGCAAGGCCAACAGCCCACGGCAACAGCTTGGCAGAGGTGGCCATGAACCGGCGCGGGTTCGCATATTCCCAGATCGACGACATGGGCGCGAACATAGGCGGGGCGATTCCGGGTCACAATGGGGCGTTGCGGCGCAAGGGCCGGACAAATGAGCGCGGCCCTTAGCGCAGATTGATGCGCAGGGAAGCTGCGGCGGCAAAAGGCAAAAGAGCGATTGCGCCCAATGTGATGCCGAGCGTGAGCAACAGCGGTGTCGTGAAGTCGAGGCCTTGCGCGCCGCGTGTGGCCGCCATGGCGCCGAACAGTAGGGTCGGCACGTAGAGCGGCAGGACCAGCAGTGACAAAAGCAGGCCACCGCGTTTGATCCCGACAGTGAGCGCCGCGCCGAATGTGCCGATGGCCGAAAGGGCGGGCGTGCCTGCCAGCAGAGAGGCCAGCAGTGGGACATAGGCAGGGCCGGGCAGGTTCAGGATCAGGCCAAGCAGGGGGGCAGCCACGACAAGCGGCAAGCCCGTTGTGATCCAATGGGCGAGGGCCTTGAGGGCGGCCAATGCCTCAAGCGGGAGGGGGGAGGTGGCCAGCAGATCGAGTGATCCATCCTCCCAATCCAGCTGGAAAATGCGGTCGAGCGACAGAAGGCAGGCGAGCAGGGCGCCAAGCCACAGCAAGCCTGCCGCGATTTCGGCAAGGCGGCCTGTTTCCGGCCCGATGCCGAAGGGCACAAGCGCGGTGAAGATAAGGAAAAACGCCAGCGACAGCCCGAACCCGCCACCGGCGCGCACGGCAAGCGCGAGATCGCGTTTGAGAAGGCCGATCATGGCAGTGCCTCGAACATGTCGTCGCCGAATGGGTCCGCCTGCGACACGCCTTTTGCGATGAATGGTGTGATGTCGAGGGTGCGGGCATTGGGCAGGCCAAGGTCGATATGGGTGGCGATGATGGCGGAGCCGCCGCGCTTTAGGTGCGCTTCGACGGCTGCCGCGAACCGGGTAGTGTTTTCGGCATCGAGCGAGACGGTCGGCTCGTCCAGGCACCAGATGGGCCGGTTGGTGACGAGCAGACGGGCAAGCGACAGGCGGCGCTTTTGGCCGGCCGAAAGCTCTCCCGCGCGGCGATGTGCGAGGGGGGCGAGGTCAAAGGCGATCATCGCGCCGCTCAGGTCATTAGTGCCGAAGACGCTGGCCCAGAAGGCGAGGTTCTCGGTCACGGTTAGCTGGGTTTTGAGGCCATCGGCGTGGGCGGCATAGGCAATGGTGCCGTCCTCCACTGTGATCGTCCCAGCTAGTGGTCGGGTCAGCCCGGCGAGGGTGCGCAGCAGCGTGGTTTTGCCCGCGCCGTTGGGGCCGCGCAGGATCAGCGCCTCGCCCGCGTTCACGGAAAACGACACGTTCGCAAGGACTTGCGCAGGCCCGCGGGCGCAGGCGAGATTGGTGACACTAAGCGCCATGGATGAAAGCGGTAGCGGGTTTGGCGGGGCTGTGGAAGGGGCGCGGTGGACCATCCATGCCGATGGGGCTTGTGGTTGGCCGGATTGGGGGCGCCGCTACTGTCGCGGCTGGTGACTCCGGCAAAGTGTTTTGAACTTGCGGAAGTCGTGAGGAGACAAGGCTTGCCAAGTCGGTATGCAATGGCATACAGAGCGCGCGAGACGATTTGTTCCATTGAAGGCGCGCCGCTCAGGTGGCACCCGGAGAGGGAACAGACCAATTCCGCAGCTAGACCCGGATAGAGGAGCGCATTTAATGCCCATCACCGTCGGCCACGATTCATCCAAGACCCGCAAGACACTGACCGTAGGGGGCCAGTCGGTCGCCTATTACTCCATCGAGGCGGCTGAGGCCGCAGGGCTTGGCGATTTCTCCAAGCTGCCCGCCGCGTTGAAGGTGGTGTTGGAGAACATGTTGCGCTTCGAGGACGGCAAGACCGTCAGCACCGATGACATCAAGGCGTTCAGTGAATGGGCCGAAAAAGGCGGGAAGAACCCGAGGGAGATCGCCTATCGTCCGGCGCGCGTTCTTATGCAGGATTTCACCGGCGTTCCGGCCGTGGTGGACCTCGCCGCGATGCGCGACGGGATTAAGGCGTTGGGTGGTGATCCGCAGAAGATCAACCCGCTCAACCCCGTGGACCTTGTCATCGACCACTCCGTCATGATTGACGAATTCGGCAACCCGCGCGCGTTCCAGATGAACGTCGACCGCGAATATGAGCGAAATATGGAGCGCTACACGTTCCTGAAATGGGGCCAGACCGCATTCAACAACTTCCGTGTGGTTCCGCCCGGCACCGGCATTTGCCACCAGGTGAACCTTGAATATCTCGCGCAGACGGTTTGGACGGATACCGATCAGACCGGCGCTGAGGTTGCCTATCCAGACACGCTCGTCGGGACCGACTCCCACACGACGATGGTCAACGGCGCCGCCGTTCTGGGTTGGGGTGTAGGCGGGATCGAGGCGGAGGCTGCGATGCTGGGTCAGCCGATCTCGATGCTGATCCCCGAGGTTGTGGGCTTTGAGCTGACGGGCCAGATGGTTGAAGGCACCACCGGCACCGACCTTGTTCTGAAGGTCGTGGAAATGCTGCGCGAACGTGGTGTGGTCGGCAAGTTCGTGGAATTCTATGGCGCTGGCCTTGATGGTTTGCCGTTGGCGGATCGCGCGACGATTGCCAATATGGCGCCCGAATACGGCGCGACCTGCGGCTTCTTCCCCATTGATGGCGAGACGCTGCGTTACCTGCGCACGACGGGCCGGGACGAGGACCGCATTGCGCTGGTCGAGGCCTACGCCAAGGAGAACGGTTTCTGGCGCGGCGACGACTATGCGCCGGTCTACACCGATACGCTGCACCTCGACATGGGGACCATCGTGCCCGCCATTTCCGGGCCGAAGCGGCCACAGGATTACGTGGCATTGACCGAAGCGAAGCAGGCCTTCCGCAGGGAAATGGAAGAGACCTTCAAGCGTCCGATGGATAAAGAAGTGGCTGTAAGCGGCGAAGATTACACGCTTTCTTCCGGCGATGTGGTCATTGCATCGATCACATCCTGCACAAACACTTCGAACCCTTACGTGATGATCGGCGCGGGCCTCGTGGCGCGCAAAGCCCACGCATTGGGCCTGAACCGCAAACCTTGGGTGAAGACGTCGCTTGCACCGGGCTCTCAGGTGGTTTCGGCCTACCTTGAGGCGGCAGACCTGCAAAAGGATCTCGACGCCATCGGCTTCAACCTTGTGGGCTACGGCTGCACAACCTGCATCGGGAACTCCGGCCCGATCCAGAAGGAACTGTCTGATGCGATTGCCGAAGGCGATCTGGTCGCCACGTCGGTCCTGTCGGGCAACCGCAACTTCGAAGGCCGGATCAGCCCCGATGTGCGCGCCAACTACCTCGCCTCTCCGCCGCTGGTTGTGGCCTATGCACTGGCCGGTACGATGGACATCAACATCGCAACCGATCCGATTGCACAGACGCCGGACGGCAAGGATGTGTACCTGAAAGACATCTGGCCCACCGCGCAGGAAATCGCGGAGCTGGTGGAGCAAACCGTCACCCGAGAGGCCTTCCAGGAGAAATACGCGTCGGTCTTTACCGGTGACGAGAAGTGGCAGGGTGTGGATGTGCCGCAGCAGGAAACCTACGATTGGCCTGCGACCTCCACCTACATTCAGAACCCACCGTATTTCCAAGGCATGACCATGGACACGAAGGCCATCGAGAATATCGAAGGGGCCAAGGTGCTGGCGGTGCTGGGCGATATGATCACGACAGACCACATCAGCCCGGCGGGATCGTTCAAGGATACCACCCCTGCGGGTCAGTATCTTGTGGAGCGGCAGGTGCCGGTGCGGGAGTTCAACTCCTACGGTTCGCGCCGTGGCAACCATGAGGTCATGATGCGCGGCACCTTCGCCAACATCCGCATCAAGAACGAGATGCTCGATGGCGTTGAAGGCGGCTACACGCTGGGGCCAGACGGCAGCCAGATGTCGATCTACGATGCTGCCATGGCCTATCAGGCCGAGGGCACGCCGCTGGTGGTGTTTGGTGGGGAGCAGTACGGGGCGGGATCGTCGCGCGATTGGGCCGCAAAGGGCACGAACCTGTTGGGTGTGAAGGCCGTGATCGCGGAAAGCTTTGAGCGTATTCACCGTTCCAACCTTGTCGGCATGGGTGTGATCCCGTTCGAATTCACTGGCGGCGACACACGCAAATCGCTTGGTCTGAAAGGGGATGAAACTGTCTCGATCCACGGATTGGAGGGAGTGCAGCCTTTGCAAGAGGTGCCTGCGACGATCACCATGGGCGATGGCTCAACCAAAGAGATTGCTCTGAAGTGCCGGATCGATACGGGCGTCGAGATCGAATATATCGAGAATGGTGGCGTTCTGCATTACGTGCTGCGCAACCTCGCCAAGGCGCCGATGGCCGCCGAATAACCGAAAGACCGGTCCGGTTTGGCCTTCGGGCCAGCCGGAGAAACGACCGCGATGCGGGGGCTTTCGGGCCCCCGTTTTCGTTTAACTTAGGGTTGCGGGATCGTACTGGGTGCGGACCCAATCCTCCATCCCGATGCCGGTTGCGTCATGGGTCGTTGCATATGCGTCGAGCAGGCGGTTCACGATGCGCGCTTTGCCCCACGGATTGTGAATAAAGCGCAAGCCAAGCTGTTTGCGTGCCTCGGGCAGAGGGACACCTTTGAAAGCATGCAGGTATATCACCGAGGCGAGGCCCGTCCGGTCAGACCCGGATTTGCAGTGAATCACCAACGGTTTAGGCATGGTCCGCAAATCATCGAACAATTTCAGCAGCTGCGCTTGATCGGGCAAGGCCAGGGCGCGCAACGAAACGGCTTCAAAAGGCAGGCCGAGGCGCGCGCAGGTTGCGGCCTCCATCTTGCTGATGTCGCCATTCAACCCGCGCAGCGACAGGATCGAGGCCGCGCCCATTGCCTGTAGCTGCGCAAGGCGGACGGGGCTTGGGTGGTTGTGACGCCAAACCTCCTCGTCGAGCTTATGAAAATTGGTCCAGATCGCACGCAAGAAGCCGTGATCCTTCAGCCAATACAGGCGACGCACCTCGGCTGGCGAGAATTGAGGCTCGGACGGGGGCGAGGGGGCAGCAGGCTCCATGACGTGCGCGGTATCACGGGCAGCGGCCCATCGTCCAGCGGGCTTGCACAACGCGGTGCGAGCGGGCCAGATGCGGGCATGAAGGGTTTTCCGGATCTCCCACCGCTTTGGCTGCTGCTTTTCATGGGGCTGGCGTGGCTTTTGGCGCGTTTTCTGCCGTTGGTCAGTGGCGTTGATCCTTTGATGCAAAGGCTTGGAGTACTTCTGGCGTGCGTTGGTGTGCTTTTCGTTTTCTGGGCTGCGCTGTGGTTCTGGAAAAAGAAAACCACGATCGAGCCGCACCACACACCCGGAACGCTGATCGTCGAAGGCCCCTATCGGTTGAGCCGCAACCCCATTTATTTGGGTATGGTTCTGATCCTGTCCGGCCAAGTGCTTTGGTTGGGCGCGCTGAGCCCGGCCTTCCTGATCCCACTGATTTTGGCCGTGCTGACGGTGCGTTTCGCGGTGCCAGAGGAGCGCGCGCTGTTGGAGGCATTCGGTGAGGAGGGGCAGGCCTATCTGAAGGCAACCCGCCGTTGGCTGTGAACGATCTTGTTACACGGTCTCGCAAACGCTTGATTGGCCAAATGCGAGGTGATGGCCTAGGTCTAGCGATGTAATTGCAAAGAACGACAGGCAAACCATGCGAATTCTTTCCTTGATAGCGGCCTTGGCCGGGGGCTTGGCGGCCTCCACGGCGCTCGCGGATGGGCCCGTTGTGGTGGAATTGTTTACATCGCAGGGCTGTTCGTCCTGCCCGCCCGCCGACGCGTTCCTGGCAGAGTTGGCTGACCATGATGACGTCATAGCGTTGGCCCTGCATGTCGATTATTGGGACTATATCGGGTGGGCGGATACGTTCGCGAACCCCGCCTTCACCGCCCGCCAGCACGCTTACGCCCATACGGCAGGGTCAACCGTAGTCTATACCCCGCAGATGGTGATCGGCGGCGTAGACCATGTTGTTGGCAATCAGCCGATGGACGTGGTCGACCGTATCACGGCACATCGGGACGCCGTGAACCCTGTCACGGTCGAAGCGGTGCCCGCGCAAGGGGGCTGGCAGGTTCGCGCTAGCTGGACCGGTGCATCAACCGAGATGCCCGCGATGATCGTGCAGGTTGTGACCTATATGCCCGTGCAGGAAGTCGAGATCACGCGCGGCGAGAATGCCGGCCTGACGACTGCGTATCACAACATCGTTCAATCTTGGCAGGCTGTGGCCGAATGGTCTGGCGCGGACGCCTTCGAAGCGCAGGTCAATGCGGCAGGGGACATGCCCCATGTCGTTATTGTTCAGGCCAGCGGGCACGGCGCGATCCTGGGTGCCGCGCGCCTGGACTAACGCGCGGTCCTATTTCTAGTCGTATGACGCTGACCTGAGCGCGGCTTTTTCGCGCCGCGCTGGCTTCCAGCGATCGTGAAGCCAGAACCATTGCTCAGGCTTGGCCCGCACACGTGCCGCCAGACTGTCGTTCAGGGCCTGTGTCATCGTTTCGGGGTCTGTGTGCGGAATCGGGGCCTCCAGCTCTATGTCGAAGTCGAGGCCATTTCCCAACCGTGTGGAATAGATCGGCACCAAAAGCGCATCGTATTTGAGCGCCATTTCCGCCGCAGCAGGTGAGGTGGGCGCAGGCTGGCCAAGGAAGTCGTGAATCGGCCCCCCAAAGAAGTATTGGTCGATCAGGATGGCTCCCTGTCCGCCACCGCGCAGATGCTTCACGAAGCCTGCCAAACCGCGCCTGTCCCGCGTGAATGCGCCGCCCCCGACATTCTCGATCGTCGCGATGTAATGGTCATTCAAATAGGGATTGTTCAGGGGGCGGTAGAGACCGCCCATTTGGTAGCCCCGCGCATTCAATGCGGCGCGTCCGGCCTGATAATTCCCATAATGGCCCGAGATGAATAGGATCGGCCGCCCTTCAGCGCGCGCCGTCTCGGCCGCCTTCCAACCGGGGCCATGGGGCTGCCAATTCAGGGCACGCGTCATCTGGTCGGCGGTGGCATAATTCTCCATCACCACTCGGCCCACATTGTCGGTGACGGCGCGGGTTATTCGGCGGCGTTCATCTTCCGCCATATCAGGGAAAATCATGGCGAGGTTGCGCTGCGCAAGACGACTACGCCCCGACAATGGCCCGACAATCCGCGAAAACAGCCAACCCATCGCGCGGACACGAAGCCCATGCGGCAAGCGCAGCGCGCACCAGATCAACCCACGCCAAAGCCGGTCCACGAGCCAATCGCGGACAGAACGCCCTCCGTCAGGAGCAGGTTGTGGGGTTGATTGGGCGATGGTTGAGGTCCCGTTTTTCAATTAGCCTTGCGACTGGGTTTAGGACAATGCCGGTGCACCATGACCTCAAGCCTGACCAGCCAGTCGATCAGGCCGTGTTCTGGGCGGCAGCGGCTTCCAGCGCCGGGCGCAATTGTTCGAACGGATAGCCATGAGATGTGGCGATCTCGATGATCTGATCCACAGGCACATGGCCTGCAGCCCCGAATGCCCACACCACGGTTGAGCGATTGCCGGACGCGCAATAAGCCACCACTGGCCCTTCGGATCCGGCGATGGCGTCGGCTTGTTCATCGACATTGTCTTGCGTGAGCGTATGGCCCTGAAACGGGTTGAAGACATACGCAATGCCGTGTGCTTCGGCTTCGGCCTGAATGGCGGCAGCCTGAAGCGGGGGCGGATTTTCCATATCGGGGCGATTGCAGATCAGCGTTTTCACGCCCTGCGCCGCCAATGTGGCGACATCTGAAGGCTCAATTTGCGGCGTGACGCTGTAGCCCTCGATGATCTGGCGCAGATCCATGGTCGGTTCCCCCGTTCTCGTACCGTATCGTACCGGGCGCAAAATGCCCCAAAGCCCGGGGAAGGGAAAGGGCCGGTTAGCCCCCCGGCAACAGGTTGACCCCCATCTGGTGTGCAAGGCCCAGAATGTCGAACGGCAACCAGTTCTCGATGATCAGGCCGTCATCGTCGAATTGGTAGAAATCCATCACGTCGATATGAACCTGTTGGCCAGTCGCGGGGATGCCAAGATAAGGCGCGGAGTGGGTGGCGTAGAGGCGTCCGCCCGTCACAGCCAGCGGGCCGTCGGCAATCCGCACGAAATGCCCTTTGGAATGCCGATCGGGGAAGGCGGCGCGGAAGGGCGCTTGGTGATGCAGGCGAAACCCCTCGACCCCGCGGCACATGCCAATGCCTGCGCTGGCATAATACATGAAGTTCGGATGCCAGTGATGCATCGGCACATTCGACACATCCGCGCCAATCCCAAGCGCTTGATGCATGTCGAGAACCCGTCCCATTGAGATGGCGCCGCTTTTTGGACTGGCAGCGCCCATTCGCACGCCCGCCCCATATCGCGGGCCCGGCCACATGCCGCGCGCACCGGTCTGTGGCAGGTCTGGAAAGCAGCCCGCCTGATCCATTAGGTCGAGGAAATCAGGCAGGATCCAGCTGCGCGCAATCTCACCGGCCTCGTTCAGGTGATGCACTTCGCTTATTCGTAAATGAACCACGCCGCCCGTGGGTGGAATGCCCAGAAGGGGCCGCGTGAACGTGCCCTGCCAATGGCCAAGCGACGCGACAAGGGGGGAGAAACGCGTCCCGGACATGCGCTCATCGGGGTGGTTCTCGCCCCCGATGAAGAATTCCGGTCGCCACGTGGCGTCGGGCAAGGCACGGCGCAAATCCGCATAGAAGCGCGCGATCTGATCCGGTCCATCCAGAGTTCCGTAAGGGTGGGCAATTTCAGCCACGGCGTCGTCTGCGAAGACCTCAGCCACGTCCTTCCCGTTGCAGAGCGCATCCAGATGTATCCAGACCATAGCCTTTTCGCCTGCCGATTCCGTCACGTCCGCGTCCCTTTTTGCAATCCTATGCAAAACCCTTGCGTCATGACGAGACGACTGTCTAGATGGCACCGACACATTCGCGGGTAAGGGGGGACGACCCATGGCACAAATCCGGTTGAACCACGTTTGTAAACGTTGGGGGAGCTTTGTCGGGGTGGATGATTTTCATCTCGACATCGCAGATCAGGAATTTCTTGTGCTGCTTGGCCCGTCAGGGTGTGGCAAGACCACGACCATGCGGATGATTGCCGGATTGGAAGACCCGACCGAGGGTGAGATCTGGATTGGCGATCGCGAGGTCACGAACCTGGACCCCAAGGACCGCGATGTAGCCATGGTGTTCCAAAGCTACGGCCTCTACCCGAACATGTCGGTTTGGGAGAACATTCGTTTCCCCCTGAAGGTGCGCAAGGTGCCGGAGAGTGAGCACGAGGAACGTGTCGCCAAGGCCGCGGCGATGGTGGAGCTTGAGCAATTCCTGGATCGCAAGCCTGCCGCCTTGTCCGGTGGTCAGCGCCAGCGCGTGGCCCTGGCCCGCGCAATCGTGCGTGAGCCGCAGGTGTTCCTGATGGATGAGCCGCTGTCGAACCTCGACGCGAAACTGCGCGTCAGCACGCGCGCCCAGATCAAGAACCTCAGCCATGAGCTGAAGGTGACAACGATCTACGTGACCCATGACCAGATCGAGGCGATGACGCTGGCTGACCGCGTGGTGGTGATGAAGGCGGGCATTGTGCAGCAGGTCGGCACGCCCACGGACATCTACGACAAGCCTGCGAACACGTTCGTGGCCGGCTTCATTGGTTCACCTGCGATGAACTTGATGGAAGGCGAGATCACCGACGGCACGTTCCACGGTGAGAATGTCGAAGTGCCGGGCGTATCCGGTGCTGGCAAGGTGACGCTCGGCTTCCGCGCCGAAGATGCGCATGTGACCGAAGCCGGGCAGGGCGCGATCAATGCGCCTGTCTATTCGATGGAACTGTTGGGCGACGCGACAATGGTCACGGTGCGCGCGGGTGGCGCGATGGTGGCAGTGAAAGCGGCCAAGGATTACCGGGCGCAGATTGGGGAGCCTGTCGGCATCGCCTTGCCAGACGGGATCACGCATCTGTTCGACGCAAGCACCGGGCAAAGGATCGACTAACGCGAAAGCGCTTAAGGATTTCGGGACATGTCGCTGAGCGGTGACACGTCCTTTTCTTTGGATGATGCAGGAAGGACGAAGACGATGAAGGGAAGCCGCCCGGAACAGGCCGCGCTGACGCGTGATACGGATATGTCGAAAACCGAGGACACGTGCGCCGTGATCGAGGGTATGGTCGACGGCCTGAACGACCACCGTATCGCAGATATCGGAGAGTTTTTCGCCGAGGGTTTTCGATGGATGGGCAATCGCGGCTGCGGCACCAAGACCGGCTTGCGGGAATTTCAGGACAATTGGCAAAAGCCGTTTCAAGCCGCGTTTTCCGACAAGGTCTGTGTGGATGAAGCGCGGCTTTACATGGGCGAATGGGCAGCGGCCTTTGGCCGGCAAGAGGCCGTGCATTCCGGTGAGTTCATGGGCGTGGCGGCGACCGGCAAACGCGTCACGATCCGCTACATGGATTTCTGGAAGGTCGTGGATGGCAAGATCGTCGACAATTACGTGATGGTCGATTTCCCGGACGTGTTGGCTCAACTTGGCGTTGATGTGTTTGGCGGCGAGGGCTGGGAAGCCTTTGACGAGGGCCGCAAGACGCCACCCGCGCCTTGATATGAAGGCGCGGCTTGCGCCGCATTCTTTTCTCCTCGCCTGCCTGCCTTGTAGCAGGCTGGCTCAGGCCAGCGGGCAATGCCCGCTGACGGGGTGCCTTCGCCCCCGTCCTTTCGAACTGGCTCGGAGGTTTTTGGGCAAGTTGAAAGCGCTGTGGCTATTCCCCGAGAGCGATGCCTTCGCGGCGCGGGTCTGCGGCGCCGACAAGTCCGTCGGGCGTGATGGCGATGGCGTGAAGGCCGGAATTCAAGCTGCGGATGTTGACCTCGTACCCCATGGCTTCGAGCGGTTCGGCCAACGCCTCGGCGTCTGTGCCTTCCTCCAGATCATAGGTGCCGAAGCGGTTGACGGCATGGGGCAGGGAGAGCGCGTCTTGCAGGTCGAGACCCCAATCGTAATGGGCGATAATGGCCGTGGCGACATAGCCGATGATGCGGCTGCCGCCCGGTGAGCCGATGGCGAGGATCGGCTCGCCATCCTGCATCACGATGGTTGGCGACATGGAGGAGCGGGGGCGTTTTCCCGGCTCCAGCCGGTTGGCGATGGGCACGCGATCACGGTGGGTGCGGAAGCTGAAATCGGTGAGTTCGTTGTTCAGAAGGAAGCCGCCGGGTGCCATCAGGCGGGATCCGAAGCCGTTTTCGATGGTCGTCGTCATGCTCAGCACATTGCCGTAGGTGTCGACGATGGAGATGTGGGATGTGCTGGGGAACTCAAAGCTTTCATCATCGGCCCAAAGCTGCGCGTGATCCCATGTGGGGGTGCCGGGTGCGACCTCTGACAGGGCGGTGCCGGGATCGAGGCGGTCGCCTTCGATCAGCTGCGCGCGTTCTTCCAGATAGGCGGGATCGACCAGCCCTTCGGTCGGCATGGGAACGAAATCACTGTCGGCCATGTAGCGGCCTCGGTCTGCAAAGGCGAGGCGCGAGGCGTCCCCGATCAGGCGCCAATCGTCCGGATTGTCCGGGCCTTCTAGGGTAAAGTTATCAACCATTCCAAGGATTTGGCCAACAGTAAGCGCGCCGGAGGAGGGCGGGCCCATGCCGCAGACATCCATGCCGCGGTACTCGGCGCAGACCGCCGGGCGTTCGATCACGCGGTAGGCTTCGAGGTCACGCAGCGAGAGAACGCCGGGATTGCCCTCGGCCGAGCGGACAGTGTCGATGATCCCTTCGGCGATGGGGCCTTCGTAAATCGCATCCGCGCCGTGGATCTGCATGGCGCGCAAGGTATCGGCGTAGGCGGGGTTTTGGAGCAACGAACCCTCGGCCAGTGGCGCGCCATCGGGCAGGAAATAGGCGGCGGTGGCAGGGAAGGTGGAGAGGCGCTCGGCGTCATTGGCGATTGCACCGGCCATGCGGGCGGAGACGCTAAAGCCCTCATCTGCAAGGGAAATCGCCGGGTCCAACAGGCTTTGCCAATTGGCCTGTCCCCAGCGGCGATGGGCATCTTCCATCAAGGCGGGCGTGCCCGGTGTACCCACGGAGAGGCCGCCGACAACCGCGTCGAAGAAGCCGAGCGGCTCACCAGTTTCGTCCTGAAACAAGGTCGGCGTAGCGGCATGTGGAGCGGTTTCGCGGCCGTCGAGCGTGGTCAATTCTCCGCTAAGGGCATCGTAATAAACAAGAAATGCGCCACCACCGAGACCGGAGCTTTGCGGCTCCACCAGTCCCAGAACGGCCTGCACGGCAACCATGGCGTCTGCGGCGGTGCCACCAGCGGCCAGAACATCGGCCCCGGCCTCGACCGCCAGCGGATTGGCGGCGGCGACCATCCAGTCTTGCGCCGTCACCGGATCGCCGGCGTCGCGCGCGGCCAGGGCGGCCATCGCACGCTCAGACAGGCCGGACGTGCCCGTTTCTGTTGCATCTTCAGGCGCGACGGCATCGGCGGCCTCTTGCGCGAGACCGGGTGTGACGAGCATGAGCGTGACGAAAATTGGCAGGACAGATCGCATGGGGCATCTCCGGGGCAGGGGTGTCTGCCGATCAGGATGGGCGATGCTGACGCAAAGTAAAGCGGTGCGTCCAAGATGGGCCAAAAGCCGCCGGTTCAGCCGAGGAAGACGCCCAACACCACGCACATCAGGCCGAGAACCGATAGCAAAAGCGCGCCCATGTTGATGGCAACGATCTTTTGCAGCTGCTGGCGCATCTCGGCATCGTCTAGGCCTGCCCGCTTGATGGAGAAAGCCGAATAGATACAATAGCCTAGAAGACCAATGCCGACCACCGCCATGGCTGTTCCCAGCAAGACCAACCAACCCATTTTGCGCGCTCCCTGACGTGTTTGGGGGACCTTAGCGCGCGGGCCGCGCACCGCAAGCCTTGCAGCCCGGGTGAGGCCCCGCTATCCGGTGTTTTCCAGCCGCAACTCATCTGAAAGGCCGCCTTCCATGGATGATATGTCCGACGCCTCTGCCCGCCCCGAAAGCTACCGTGTGACCGCCGATGAGCTGCGCCAGTTTATCGAGCGTTATGAACGGCTTGAGGCCGAGAAGAAGGACATCGCAGACCAGCAGAAAGAGGTCATGGCCGAGGCGAAATCGCGCGGCTACGACACCAAGGTGCTCCGCAAGGTTGTGGCATTGCGCAAGCGTGAGCCCGATGACATTGCCGAGGAAGAGGCGGTGCTGGAGATGTACAAGGAAGCGCTTGGAATGCGCTGAGCTGCGTACCAGTCACCTACGGCGTCAGCAGCGTGACTCCGGGAATGCGCGCGATGACGTCCAGATCGGCGTCATAGCTTTCCGACATTTCATTGATCAGAGCCTCATTCCAGCCGGGCAGATTCAGCGTTTCCTGAATCTCGGTGTCGAGCGCATAGCGTTCGAGGAAGGCCGCAAGGACGCGGCGGCGTTGGGTCTCGGTCTCCGGCGGATTGTCCGTGAGCCAGGTTTGCATCCGGGCAAACCCTTCTTCCTCCATGATGCCCTGCACCAGATCGTCTACACCATCGAGATCGGCTTGCGGGGCGACGCCGGCCAGCTCACGCATGATCTGACCCCATAGAAGCGGGGTGTCTTCGTTGCACCAAACGGTGATCCGGGCGTCGGGATGGGCCACCGACAGGCGGCGCAGCATCTCGGACCAGGCCACGGCATGGGGCTGCATGTTTTCAGTGAATTCTGCAAAGTCCGAGAAACGCGAGGCCTTGAACAGGGCAGGGATCAGGGTTCCGGGATCCCGCATTCCGATGAAGAATTCCGCCGGAGAGGTCGGGAAAAGGGCGCGCAACTGGGTCGTGGCGCGTTCGATCATCGGCCAGATTTGCGGGCCCTGCACGACAAGGCGATTGATGCACACAAAGCGAGGATCGGACAGGACCAGCCGGTCAACAGCGGCATCGTCCAGAATGGCATCGAGAAGGGCGTCTTGCACTTCCTCACCCGCAGCCCGCCCTTTGAGCGCACGGGCCGTGTCGCGCACCACGGCGCGGTAGCGGCCCGGTGGAGGCACCGCGATGCCGGCTTGTGCCAGACGGAGCCTGTTTTTGAGGAGCGACAGGATCAACTGATCGCCATCGGTGCAGGGGGCGCCAAGGTGAAAGACAACCTGCATTGGTAATGTGTCGCCTGTATTGGTGTTGAGCCTGCTTTGGGGGCTGTATACCGGCCCGACCGATCCTGTGCAAATTGTTGAGCGCTGCACCGCCGGATTGCCATTGCCCGAGCGTTACAAACTTGCTATCGCCCCACCGTGGTCGGTTTCCCGCCGGTCCGTGCCCCTATAGCTCAGCTGGTAGAGCAACTGATTTGTAATCAGTAGGTCCGCGGTTCGAGTCCGTGTGGGGGCACCATTTAATCCTTAAATATCAGCATGATGCACGGTTTGTGTGGTTTTGAGCGTCCTTCGTGTGCTCGTTTTGGAAGCGTAGTGGCAGCATCCGTTTCGCTTCTGTTCGTGCTCTCAGAGCAACATGCGGATTGCACGGAGGGAGTCGCACCGTGTGCAAAGGCAGTCCGCACCTACCCTCGCTTCGCTCGGCGCGTCTATCGCGCAGGATGTCGGCCTACCGGCAAGCGCCGCACCAAAGGTCACCCCCGAGGGGGCCATTCGCCATGGCCCCCTTCTCGATCCCCCTAGGCACTGCCCGATAGGACGGGGGGAGGGGAACGGCCCAAAGCGGACGCCAAGGAAGGGTTTGGTGCTGCATCGCAGCTTTCTAAAAGGGGACATCGACACATAGTGGTTTCGGCCTGCAAACAACGTACGGTAGTTGAAGGAGGTCTGAGAACGAAGCAACGCTTTCTTCTGTCCACGTTGCCGTTCCATCATTTGAAGTAGTTGGCGCGAAGCGAATTCCGATAACTTCGCCACCCTCATTCAAGATCGGAGCCCCTACAGAACTGAGCGAGGTGTTAGCGTCGTGCATAATCCTTCCGCGAAGCCCTGTCAGATGCTCTTCTAATCTACCATTTTTTTCTATTTTCTAAAACGGCTTCTCCATACCGTCTGTTTCCTTGTCGCAAGACAAGCTAAATCAAAACACCGGACGGTTCAATGGATCAGGTCAACACGATACTCAAAACTCCAGGTCGCGATTGGTGGGGTGCGGCCCTTCTTTGCGTTTGGATGCCGAGGCTCGGTGTAAGTTGCAGGAATTCGACATGGTTCCAAATCTCCGACTGCCCTTAAATACTTATTACAGTGTATTCCTCGCTTTAGAAGCTGCAAGAGATATGCCAATCACAAGCCAAGGCGGGCATCCCAATCGATTGGCCTCTGCCGCCAGGAGAACGGGTCATAGCACTCGAGTTTGGCAACATCGTCCCAAAGCGCTTGGCACTCTTCAAGAGGCTGTTCGTTCTTAGCCAAAAGCGGTTCCGGCATTGTTTTACGCAATTCAGCAAAAATATCGTTCATTTCCTTATAGTACTGATCCGCTGAAAGTGCGGCAGCCGTCAAAGTGAAGTAGGCAACTCGGTTGAAGTTAACATCATTCTCCCAATCACTAGGGGCATTTATGAAAAAGTCCGCAACCTTACTTCCAGGCAGCAAATAAAGATTGCCAAGCGTTATAACGGCCTGAAAGGCTTCGAGCCCTTCTGTATCCGCATGATTCTTACCACGAGGTGCGAGGACAGAAACAGAGCGCGTCATCCCTATTCGGCGGCGGCCGGAACTATCCTCCATGTGCCGATAAAAGTCGAAGTCTTGATACCCATCAAGTTCCATAAGCGACGAAAAAACCTGCTCTTGCGAAAACCACCTCTCCTTTTTCTTTGACCATTTGACATCCAGCCTTCGCTCTTGAATATGCCCACGGAAGTGAGAAATATCGAATAGAGATTGAACGATATCTCTGCAAACTGGCGTGTTAGCGTTGGGGACGACTAGAAGATCATTAAGTGAGTTTTCATTGTCGCCGTAAACTAACTCAAGTAGGTCCAATCTGGAGACTTCTCGCTTTGCCTCTCGAATGAACTGCTCCGTCGAAGTAAGGAGCATGGAGTCGACCATCCAAAAACCTTCTCGCTTCAACAATTCATCTGCGGAGCAAGAACTGCGTTTGCCAGATTCTTCGATCAAGAACATCTTGGTTCTGTTGAGCTCGGCCTCCTTCACTGCTTCAGTCTTTTTGGACTCCGAAGCGCCCCGCCCGGCAACGATTGGGTGCATCATTCGCGGCATTTGCTCGACGGCCCAAGTCAAAGAATAGTCTTCGTCATCGACCAAACGCTTTGTCTCAGTCTCCACGACGCTCAGCAAAAGGCGATTGATTGTTTGGACGGCCGTATCAAACTCGTCAGTTGTTTCCAATGCCGACCGTGCAACGTTCGTTTTGGGAGCTTCCTTACCAGTCATGTTGACAACTGCCAGGAGCGTACGATCAATTCCGCCGACCAATTGATTTTGGACAACGATACCCTCTACGCAAGTCATGATTGGCGGCAGCTTATCTTGACTTTGCTTAAGTGGTGAGCGTTCCGGGACTCGGATGAACTGCCAATCCTTGTAGTGAGAGCTATACGACATAGCGTATGCAATGGTTATGCCATTAGAGGATTTCTCTCGCACCTCGACCCGTTCTTCGGCATATCTTGCAACCGTGGTTTCCTTGTTTAAGTAGTCAGTCAGAGCATCCTTTGGCGTGGCGAAGCCAATTCGATCCGGATCAGCTCCATCAACTGACAAAGTCACCGAACATCTGGGAAAAAGAACATACGTTTCCAAAGTTCTCTGGATATTCATTTTCTGAGCAGATGCTCTGAAGCGAAGCACGAATTTACTGCCATGAGAACCAATTTCGTTGGCCACTTCATCCGATGACTTGTCTATCAGCTTGATCAGATACTTGCCGTGTACTGACCTCAATGAAATCTTACGTGCTTTTTCATCATCTGGGCTAACAGTAATTATTTCAACCTTGTCCGCGACCATGAAAGCAGTCAAGACACCAATGCCAAAGCGACTAATTGGCGTGAAGTTTGGAAACTCTTCCTTGAATTTAGGATCTTGATACTTCGAAGAACCAACTTTCAAAAGGTGGTTCTCAATCGTTGCCTGAGACATCCCCGTCCCATTATCGATTATGGTGAGCTCGCTTGTCTCGCTAGACCAGAAAACATGGATCTTGCCTTTTTCTTCCGAACCCTCTTTTTGATCATGGTACTTGAGCCTCACTGCATCTATCGCATTCTGCGTCAGCTCACGGACAACCACGCTGCTGTCATTGTACAAGGTGTGGCCGGTAAGAAGATCTAGAATCTTTTCTTGATCTATCTCGAACCCAAATGGCTCCTGCTCAAAGCCTGCCGCCTTTACGTGAGTGTCATCAATACGCCGCCATGGAAAAAGATACTCTTTTGGAGCTGTGGCTTTCGTTCGTTCGATGGCATCAAAAGTACTTTTAATTTGATCATTGGCATAGCGAAGATAGGCGTTGAGCCCAAAAAAACTTGCCTCCTCGTTGAACCTAGCAAAGACCTCGATTGTATCAGGTTGTTTTGAGGAAAGAATAGCGCCGTCGTCGTCAAGTTGCTTCTGCGGGCGCACACTTTTTACAGCATTTTGTTTTGCCCATTCAAGCTGACTGATTGGATCAGCTGGGTCAATGAGTCTATAAAGAGCCGACGGAGCGCGCCTTTCTGTGATTTGAATCAAGTCGATAGTGCGTAGCAATGCGGCAATATATTGTAAGTTCACTTCTTCTGAAGCTGTATTTCCATAAGGATGATCCTGGCGATATTTCTTTGTATCTTCGATATCATCAAGATTATGGCTCTCGCACACCTGCGCTAGATCAATGCGAAATTCCTCACCGAGCGGCGCCAATAATTCTTCAACCAACTGGACCTGAGCTTTGCAATAGCCAAGTTCGGAGCATGTATCGCCAGCAAGCCATACTTTAATGCGTGTAGCGTGATGATATCGTACAAATTCCTGGTAAAGCAGACGATCGCGTACTTCAGCATCAAGGCCTTCCAATTTCGCCTGATAGTCTCCGCCTCCGTCGCCGCTAAACAATTGATCACGACAGAAACTATCGAAGGTGGTCTTCGAGCGGTTTTTGAACTCATCCTCCGTAACGACAAGGCCCATGTCGTGAAAATAGATGCTGAGTACCAACATCAACCAGTCTCCATCTGACATGATATCTTTGGTATTGTTGGGAATTACCCAGTCAACTGTCGCAAGCATATCGTCAATATGAGAGATATCGTGTGTAGTATACTCCTTGAATATCAAATTCGCCCCAAAAGTAGACAAGATATCCTTCACAACCCGCCGAACTTCGGGGAGATTTACTGGAAATGCTGAAAGCTTCGTGGCTTTTTCTGCTCTTTTTTCTGCATCAAACTCTAAGGACATTCGGTTCTCACCAACTTGATTTGTAGGATATACACGCTTGATCTCGACGATAGAATAACCGCTTCGGAGAACGCAACCAAGACGGTTGCTACAAGGACGGCCTAACACTTCTTCCGAGTATGAGCACGACGTGCATATTGTAGCTTTTTGAGCAGAAACGGTTCACGCCATCGGCTTTCCGCCGGACTTGCTGACGACGATAATATCAATGTGACATTCAGACAAATGTCCGCTTGTGTACCTCGGTACTTGTTGTTTCGCAGGTGCGGCCAATGACTGTTTGCGGCCCTCAGTCTCCGACCAAGACGCCATACTTTTCGGCGGCTTCACTTAAGCGAGTGCCTAAGTCCCGTCTATGTTGCTCCAGAAAGAACTCAACGCGGCCTGGCATGTTCTCTAGGAACTCCGGCACATCGGCTTCTGTGACGCCTTCTAAGTAAGCCAGCGTCACGCTGTGTGCGGCGACCAAATTGAGGAACTCGAGCTGCTTTTGTTTGAGATCCGCGTCGTGAACGAACTCCGGCGCCACTCTCACCTCATGGGCGAACAGACCCTGCTTGGTTGCGCCCGCCACCGTTGTCCAAAGCGGATGCCAGGGCCAGCGGGCGCGGTTTGTGTCGGCGGTTGGGACGTGTAGCGACACATCTTCCGCCAGTTTGATCATCTCTGCTTCTAGCTCTTCATAGAAGGATACCCAGCCTCGTATGGAGGTCCTGTTGCGTAGGGCGGTCTTTCCCAGGCGCAGTTCTACCCGCCAGACCTGGCTGTTTTCGCGTTGTGTCGTGTCGAGTGGGGCAAGGCCGAGGCGCTTTGCGGCCTCATTCCAGATCAGTGGCCATTCGTGTTTGTGCTTCTGCAAAACCTCTTCGCGCTTGTCGTAGACGATCACCTGGCGACCGGGCATCTTACCAAGGGTCACAGAGGTCACGCGCCCAGAGTGGGAATGGATGCTGACTTCTGCCAAATCCGCGTGGGTTTTCAGCTTCATCCGAGAGTGGACGACGAAGGAATTGGGGTCGAGCGTAAAGTCTGGGTCGAGAATGTCGATGGCATAGTCAACCCGGCTAACGCTGATGCCATCGGGTGTAATGCGGAAGCCTAGCTTGTCGCATGTGGCCTCAAGATCCTGACGCACTTTTTCGAGGCCGTGCAACGCAAGGGCGCGAGATCTGATGGACACATGAATGCCCCAAGGGTCGGAGGCTTTAGGTTTCTTCACCGCCCAGATCGCGCCTTCCGGGCCAGTGTGGAACGTGTAGGCATAGCCGCCCCTGCGCCCCGATCCGCCAATGTAGAGTTTGACGCCGTTGAATACGGTACGGGCGTCACATTGGTACTCAGACGCGAAGGCTTTTCCCGCTTCCAATTCTTCAACCAGCCTGGGCGGGGCGTGTGTCTTGATGGCGAGGTCGAGCCCGTCAAAGCCGGAGTAGAGAACGTGCATCTTTTTTGCTCCATGTATTTCTAGAGGGGGGTGCTACAAAGACCCCCTTTTCAAACCGTCCGACCAAGGCCGTAGCGCACACCCGCACCTGCCGCCTGACGGCGGCTGTGCACGGATGCGCGCGACGGCTTGGGCGAGGCATTAGTTAACGAGAGGTGCGGGAGACCCTTTGCCGTGCCACCCAAACGTTCACATCGTCGAGGCTGTAGCGCACTGACTGGCCGAATTTGTGAAAGCACGGCCCACAGCCCGTGAGCCGCCATTTCTGAATTGTGCGGGGCGATTGGCAGATCATGTCCGCCACTTGCAGTTCAGTCAGGAAAACTGAGTTTGAACGGGCACTGCTATGGTCTGCCATATCGTCCTCTTGGTTGCGTCCAGTGAGGATTGCGTACGACAGCTTATTGATAACGACCTAGCGAGAACGCTCGGAATAATGCCTGATGAAATCTGGTAATTCTTCCAAGCTGCTGACTTTATATGATTTTCTTCGCGTTTCGGCAGAGCTGGAGACTATCCTGCTTGGGACCGTGCCCGTGTCGAACACCTCAACGACATCTACGCAAAAGCGCGCGGCCTCTGAGAGGGGTTCGTTCTTTTCGGTCCAAAGCAGTGAGCAGCGTTTCCCAGTGAAGTTCTCGTAGACCTGGAGGGCAATGGTCAGCAGGGGATCGAGGGTTGCGTTCTCGCGCCTGCCTTTCTTGCCTTTTCCTGCAACCCGCAGTGATACCTCCATCGCTTGGTCTAAGGCGTCGAGCGATGCCAACACATCGTCGAGGTCCAAAGGATCTGTATTTGGGCGCTCAAGAACTGCTTTCTGCCCGTTCCACGCAATCGTCGACGAAGGTTCCAGAGCCGTTTCGCCAATCATCTCCAGAAGCGAGGCGTTCGTCGCATGAGTCATTGCGATTGAAGCTTGGTTTGCGGCGTAGAGGTCTTCCTCGTCGAGGTCTCGCAGTGCTTTTTGTAGAGCGCGACCGTGTTTTTGAACGGTGGAGAGTTTCTGCCTCACCTTTGGAAGATCGGTGGCGGCCCATTTTGCTTCGGACTTTGATAAATGTGCCGCGACGTTAAGGAGCAATCGCGCCATGGCAAATGACTCTGGAATGAAGCCGTAGGTTTCTGCGATGGGCGCGAACACCTCGTCGGAGAATGGCTTGTGGTGGTCGAGACCGTTGGTGATCAATTGGCGTAGATCAATCCCGCTAGCCGCTAGGGCCTGCGTGGCATCAGCCAAGAACTGCTCTTCATCCATATGCTCGATCTCACTTAATCACGCGCAAGTGGCCTTGGCGCTCTTGTTTGGCGGTCTCAAGGCTATCAAATATTGCGGCGCTATTTTGCTCCGCAGCTGCCCGAATGGGATCATCTGCAAGATGGGCGTAGCGTAGGGTCGTTTGCAACTGAGTATGGCCCAACAATTGCCCGACCATCTGGATTGGCATGCCGCCCGAGACGGCGACCGAGGCATATGTGTGGCGCAAGTCGTGGATGCGAACATCGTGAAGGCCCGCCAGATTGCGAATGCGCCGCCAGGGGTGCTGCAAGTCGGTAATGTGCGCGTTGGCGAACTTGCCTTCAATGATGAACGGATGGCCACTGGTGCGGGGCAAGGAGGCCAAAACCTCGCGGGCCGCATGGGGGAGGGGGACACAACGCTTGCCCACCTTGCTATCGGGCAACTCTAGGCCCCGGTCGGTGACATGCTCCCAACGCGCAGTCTGTATCTCGGACAGGCGGCATCCCGTCAGGAGGAGGAGGCGGAAGGCGGCCACGACATGGGGCGTCTCAATCCGCTCTTCTTCGCATGTGGTCAGCACATCCCCGAGGGTTCTAAGCTCTTGCTGTGTCAGGAACCTCTCGCGGCGGTTCTCTTTGTACTTCGGCACATGTCGGCAAGGGTTCGTGCCGTCCGGGCGCAAGCCCCACATCTCGGCCATGTTGAACATCTTGGAAAGGACCGAGAGCATCCGGTTCGCCTGGATCGGTGTGGCCCGGTGGCGGTAATGCAGGTCGGCAATGTCTTTGCGCATGACCTCTGACACTTTGAACGTGCCAATCGCGGGGCGGATCATTCGCCGAATGGTGGAACGGTAATCGCGCGCGGTGGACGACTTCACATGGACTGCGACGTGCACCTGCAAGAACCGGTCGCAGAGGTCTGCGACAGTGGGGGCAATGCGGGCCAGGGCGATCTCTTCGACGGGATCATAGCCGCCCGCGACTTGACCCAGCATTTCACGGGCATGGTCTCGAGCCTGGTCCAAAGCTACGACACCCACCCGTCCCAATGACGACCGCCGGGTGCGCCGTCCCTTTCTGTATTGCACCTGAAACGTCTTGGTTCCGGACGGCATGACGCGAACACCAAATCCGACGACAACCGAGTCCCAGACGAAGTAGGACGACGCATCGGGTTTGAGAGCATCAATGGTGCGTTTCGTCAGTTTTGGCATGCTCCAGACCTCGCCGAGTGCGCTTGTGTGTGGAAGCATAGTGGTCACAAGCGGTAGGAAATCGTGGAGTAAGGGGTAGGACTGTGGCGTTGCGCGCGTCAATATTAACGCAGCAAATACAGTAATTTAGCGTAGAGTAGGGTAGGGTGGCGTAACGGGTTGGGGTCGGTTTGTAATCAGTAGGTCCGCGGTTCGAGTCCGTGTGGGGGCACCATTTCTTCCCAAAATATCAGGTATGTGCCGCACGAAATCCTTCGGACAGGTTTCTTTGCGTGATGACGACTCCAAAGCAGCCGCGTCGGGGGGGGCGCTTCGTGACTTGTCTGCAGGCGAGTCTAAACGCGAGGACTTTGCCGCAACCGGTGATTTGGGTATTGCTCCTTCGATCCAACCGCCGCTGAGCAAACTGCACGCACCCGCCACCCAAGCCAAACTCCCCGCCCACGAGATAATCTGAGATGAGCAAGAATACACTTCTCGACACCCTATTGAACACTCAGCCCGACGCGGACGTGTTCCTTGTAACGCCGGAGGGAGAGACACTCACTTACGGCGTTCTGCGATCCCGGGTGGCCCAAACAGCAGGTCATCTGATCGCCGCCGGTGTCACACCGGGCGATCGTGTCTTGTGCCAGATTGAGAAGTCGCCGCAGGGCCTTATCCTTTATCTGGCAACGGTAGCTGCGGGCGGCGTGTTCGTGCCATTAAACACCGGCTATATCGGGGCGGAGATTGATTACTTCCTCGAAGATGCGGAACCGGCTTTGCTGATCCTAGATGCTTCGACAGAGGGTGCGCGCGATGTGGCCAAAGCCCGTGGTGTGCGTGTCGCCACGCCAAAAGACCTGACAGCAGATGGACCGGAGGCCGCACCTGTACCGCGCGGACCGGATGATCTTGCCGGAATCCTTTACACGTCTGGCACCACCGGGCGGTCCAAAGGCGCGATGCTGACCCATGACAACCTGATCTCCAACGCAAAGGTCCTGACCGATCTTTGGCGCTTTACGCGGGACGATACACTCCTCCACGCGCTGCCGATCTTTCATACGCATGGGCTGTTTGTGGCCACCAACGTCATCTTATGCGCCGGTGCGCGCATGGTGTTTCTGCCGGCTTTCAATGTTGATGCCTTGGCCCACCAACTTCCCCGCTGCACGGCGATAATGGGCGTGCCAACCTTCTATACCCGTATGTTGGACGATCCCCGTTTCACACGCGACACGCTGGCCCATATGCGCCTGATCATTTCAGGTTCTGCCCCACTTCTGGCCGAAAGCCATAAAGCGTTTGAGGAGCAGACTGGCCACGCCATCCTTGAACGCTACGGCATGACCGAGACCAATATGATCACCTCCAACCCCTACGACGGCGCGCGGCGTGCGGGCACCGTTGGTATGCCCTCGCCGGGCGTGTCCTTGCGGATTGCGCAGCCCGACGAAAAGGGCATCGGCGGGATCGAAGTGCGCGGACCCAACGTGACAAAGGGCTATTGGCGCAACCCGGAAAAGACGGATGAAAGCTTCACCAAAGACGGCTGGTTCATCACCGGGGATCTCGGCCAGATGGACGAAGACGGCTATCTGTCCATCGTCGGCCGGCAAAAGGATCTGGTGATTTCAGGCGGATTCAACGTCTACCCTAAAGAGGTCGAGGTTCAGATCGACGACCTGCCGGGCGTTCTTGAAAGCGCTGTGTATGGTGTCCCGCACCCTGATCTGGGCGAGGCCGTGGCCGCTGCGGTCGTGCTGAACGATGCCGCTGAGACCGACGCCGATACCATCATTGCCGCGCTCGCGGACCGGCTTGCGCGTTACAAGATCCCGCGCACTGTCCGCATCCTGCCCGAGTTGCCACGCAACACGATGGGTAAGGTGCAAAAGAACATTCTGCGCGACGAGGCGGCGCACAACGCCTGAACCGAAAACACTGTCGTGAACCATTTCCGCGCTGTCTTTAGGCAAAGGCGGCCAATGGCGCTGTAATGACCAAGGCCGCGCCCACCCATGAGGTCCGAAAAATCGCTTGTGGCAAATCCATCGGGCTGAAACGGTGATGGCCAGTGCCACGTTACAAAGAGACGCTCCTATGACTGATCGCCCCAATGTTCTGTGGATCATGGCAGATCAGTTGCGGTTCGACTATCTCAGTTGCTACGGCCATCCGCATCTGCACACGCCCCACATTGATGCGCTGGCGGCGCGGGGCGTGCGGTTCTCAAACGCCTATGTGCAGTCGCCCGTCTGTGGGCCATCGCGGATGTCAGCCTATACCGGGCGCTACATGCGCAGCCATGGCTCTACCTGGAACGGCATGCCCCTGCGCGTGGGGGAGCCAACGCTGGGCGATCATTTGCGTGAAGCCGGGGCCCGCGCGGTTCTGGTCGGCAAAACCCATATGCGGGCGGATCTAGAAGGCATGGCCTGGCTTGGGATCGACCCCGATAGCGAGATCGGCGTGCGACGTGCGGAATGCGGATTTGAACCGTTTGAGCGGGATGACGGCCTGCACCCCGACAGCGCGCGGCAGGGCTGGTCCGCCTATGACGATTACCTCGTCTCTCATGGGTTTGAGAGTGACAATCCGTGGGAGGATTTCGCCAATTCCGGTCTCGACGCCGACGGGGAATTGATGTCGGCCTGGCTACTCAAGAACTCCCGCCTTGCCGCAAATGTGCCCGAAGAGCATTCTGAGACGGCCTACATGACCAACCGTGCCATGGATTTCATGGAAAGCGCGGCGGAGGACGGGCGGCCCTGGCTGTGCCATCTAAGCTATATCAAGCCCCACTGGCCCTACATCGTGCCCGCGCCCTACCATGACATGTATGATGAACGGCACATCGTCGATCCGGTCCGTTCAGTCGCTGAGCGGGGAGATGAACATCCCCTCTTGGGCGCCTACCGCAATGGCCGTGTGTGCCAGACCTTCGCCCGCGATGAGGTGCGCAAACATGTGATCCCGGCCTATATGGGCCTGATCAAACAGCTTGATGACAATCTCGGGCGGTTGTTCGCTTGGATGGACGAGAAGGGGCTCAGCGAGAACACGATCATCGCCTTCGCGTCTGACCATGGCGATTACATGGGCGATCACTGGATGGGTGAGAAGGACTTTTACCATGAAATGGCGGTGAAAGTGCCCATGATCCTTGCCGATCCGCGGCCAGAGGCTGATCCATCCCGCGGCAGTACCTGCGATGCTTTGGTCGAGATGATAGACCTTGCCCCGACCTTCATGACTGCGCTGGGGGCGGAGGCGAAGCCGCACGTGATCGAGGGCAGGGATCTGACGCCGATCTTGCACGGGGCAGGCAACATCAACCGACGCTACGCGATCAGCGAATATGATTACCACTGGTCCGAGATGGCCGAAGCTCTTGGCGTTGCGCAGGAAGACGCGCGCACGACCATGATCTTCGATGGCCGGTGGAAATACGTGCGCTGTGAAGGGTTCGATCCCATCCTGTTCGATCTGGAAAGTGATCCGCAGGAATTGGTTGATCTGGGCCGATCAGACGCGCGCGATCATGTTGCCGTGCGCGCCCGCATGGACGCCGCCTTGCTCAAATGGGCGACACAGCACCACACGCGGATCACGGCCACGCCGGACGTCCTGGCAGGCCAGAAGCTTGCGGCAGAGGAGGGGATTTTGATCGGGTTCTGGGATGAGGCGGAGTTTGAGGCGCATACGGGCTTCGCGTTCTCGGACCTGACACCGAAAGGGCGGCCATAGGGGCGTCAGCCCTTCAGTCGCGCGCGTACAGGTCTTCGTAGCGCACGATGTCATCTTCGCCCAGATAGCCGCCGGTCTGCACCTCAACCAACCGCATGGGCAGTTTGCCGGGATTTTCCAGACGGTGTGCAGCACCCAGCGGCACGTAGACGGATTGGTTCTCCGACACCAAATGCACCTCATCATTTATGGTGACCTTCGCGGTCCCCTCAACGACGATCCAGTGTTCCGCCCTATGATGGTGGCTTTGCAGCGACAGCGCGGCCCCCGGCTTCACCACGATCTGTTTGACCTGAAAGCGCTGGCCCATTGTCAGGCTTTCGAACCAGCCCCACGGGCGATAATCGACAGGCAGTTGCGTGGCCTGATCCGCACCTTTCGCCGCCAATCGCGCCACGGCCTCTTTCGCCTCCTGCGCGCGGTCACGATGCGCCACCAGCACCGCATCCTTCATTGCCACGACGACAAGGTCCTCCAACCCGATGCCGACAACCTCCTGCCGGTCGGAGGCACCAAACAGAAGCGTGTCTTTGCAATCGACAGCAGTGACATGCCCGCTCTCGGACAGGCCGCTGGCATCTTTGTCCGCCTCGCGCCAGACGGCGTGCCAATCGCCCATATCGCTCCACGCGCCCTCGAACGGAACGACGACCAAGCCCTCGGCCTTTTGCATCACCGCATGATCGATGGAGATATCGGGCAGGTTTTCCCACGGGGCGGGCGCAAGGCGGCGAAAGGCCAGATCGAGCTCTGAGGCGTCCATCGCCGCGCGGGTATGTTCCAACGTGTCCGGGGCGTGGCGGGCCAGTTCCGCAAGGATCGTTTGGGTGGAGAAGAAGAAGATCCCCGCATTCCAAAGGTGTTTGCCACTGGCGAGCATCGTGGCGGCGGTCTGGGCATCGGGCTTTTCGACGAAGGAAAGAAGCGGCTGTGCTACGGGGCCTAGGCCGTCCGCGTCGGCCTCAGACAATTCCAGCCAGCCATACCCTGTCTCCGCACGGTCAGGCCGAATGCCGAACGTCACGATATGACCCGCCTCCGCCGAAGGGCGCGCCGCTTCGATGGCCGCGTGGAAAAGATCGACGTCGGGGATCAGATGATCACTCGGCGCGACCAGCATCAGCGACGGGCCATGCCGCGCCTCAATCGACAAGGCGGCGGCGCAGATCGCAGCGGCGGTGTTTTTGGCTGACGGCTCCAGCAGGATGTCGGATGGCGCAATCTCGATCGCAGCAAGCTGTTCCAGTGCTATGAACCGAAAGTCCGAGGCTGTGACAATGACTGGCGCGGCAAAGCCCGGCCGGTTCAGGCGCGCCGCTGATGTCTGGAACAAGGATTGCTCACCCGTCAGCTTGGTAAACTGCTTTGGAAAAGACTGCCGTGACACCGGCCAAAGCCGCGTGCCTGAACCGCCGCACAGGATGACCGGATGCACGTCCTTCGCCATATTGCGCCTTCCGCCTTTGCCCTGAGATCGGACGTCACGTCCCCCGGAGGAGGGATGCAATCAGCTTATCTGCCATAACCCGCTTTGTCGTCACGGATTTTTCCAAACACGAACAACGTGGCATGGCCCGTCGCACGCTTGTGGAAAACCGTCCACAGGGTCAAGAAATGCATACCTATGCAAAAATGCTTTGAGGAACGCGAAACTCCGCTTAAGGTTGTGACTATCGGACTGAGAATCGCCAATCTGGGAGGTATAGCGATGCAAAGACGGACATTCCTTACAACGGTATCGGCCATGGCAATGGCTGCGGGGCTTCCAAGGCTCGCCCATGCGCAAGACCTGCCATATGGCCTGCTTCCGGATCGCCCGTACGAAGGCACGACCATCAACGTGCTTTCCGTTGTGACGCCGCAATTCGACGGCCTGCGCCTGCGCGACAGCGAATTTACTGAGCTGACCGGCATCAACGTGGAATGGACGTTCATCCCGTTCGGCTCCCTGCAGGAGCGTGTGAACGCCGAAGGCATCGCCGCCAACGGCGCCTTCGACGTGGTCAACTACCTCGACAGCTGGGGCCCGCCCAACGCGCATTGGCTGACGCGGATCGACGAATTGATGGCCCGTGATGGCATCTCGATGGATCGCTATCCGCCCGCCTTCGCCCGCTCCGCCCAGTTCGAGGGCGAGACGCTCGGCTTCCCGCTCCGCGCCCATGCGCAGCTGATGTTCTACCGCAAGGACCTGATCGAAACGCCGCCCGCCACGTGGGATGACGTGATCCGCATCGGACAGGAACTGGGGGAGAGCAACCCCGACATCGCGCCGCTCGCGCTCTACTACAACAACGACGGCAACCGTCAGAACCTGTTCATCTGGATCAACTTCCTCTGGGCCGCTGGCGGACAGATCTTCAACGACGACTTCACCGCAGGCTGGACCACGGAAGAAGCGCTGGCCGCGACCGAGGCTTATATCGCGCTGCACACCGAGCATGGCGTGACGAACCCGAACAGCCTCGCCTTTGTCGAACAGGATGCCCGGCAATCGTTCATGCAGGGCAATTCGGCCATGATCCCTGTCTGGTGGTGGGCCTATTCCGGCTTCATCAACCCCGACAGCTCCACGCTCAACGCCGATCAGGTGGGCTTCGTTGGCATGCCGTCCTACCAGGGCACCACGGCGACCTACGCAATCTCCATGCCGTTCTCGATCTCCAGCTATTCGCAGAACCAGGAAGCGGCATGGGAATTCCTCAAGTGGCTGTCGAACCCCGATATGGATCGCGCGAATGCAATCGAGCGGGAAGTGGGTGGCGAGACGATCATCAACAACGTGGTGACCCATGTGACCTCGCTGACCGACCCGGATGTGAACGCGGCCAACGCCGACATTCAATCCGCGGCATACGACAGCCTGCAGAACTCCGACATCATGCCGCAAATCCCGGAATGGCCGGAAGTGGGCGACATCCTTTCGGCCGCCATTGCCGAAGCGGCGGCAGGCGGGAACGTGCGCGAGCTGATGCTGGCGGCCGCCGAACAATCGGACCGTGTGCTGCGGCGCGCGGGACGCATCCAGTAACCTCCCTGGAGGGGTGGGGGCGTTCGCGTCCCCGCCCGCTTTTCGATGCGTGATCAAACCCTGAAATACCTGCTGGTCGTGCCAGCGGTGCTGGTGGTCTTTGCCACCGCCGTCTGGCCCCTGATCGAGTCCCTGCGGTTTTCCTTCTATCAAGGCCGCACCGACCGGGGCGATTTCCCCCAGAATTGGCTGGGGTTTGAGAACTATACCTGGGCTTTCCTCTATGAGCCCGCTTTCTGGAATTCCGTCTGGGTCACGGGCCTTTACACAGTGATCACCGTAGCGCTCACGACGCTGTTTGCGCTCGGCCTCGCTATGCTGCTGGCCCCCGGCGGCAAGCTGCGCTCCGGCGTGCAGACCCTCCTGATCCTGCCGTTCGCCATGAGCCCCGCGCTCATCGGCGTCTCCTTTCGCTTTATGTTCAACCCGGAATTCGGCCTCTTCGATGCGTTCTTCGGCGTGGTCTTCCCGCCCTTGGCCGATGTCAGCTGGCTCGCCGACCCGGACCTCGCCTTTGCCGTGATCGTCATGGCCGATGTCTGGGGTTGGATCCCGTTTCTGACGCTGGTTTTGATCGGCGGGCTGGCCTCCGTGCCGCAAGATACGATTGAGGCAGCACAGGTCGATGGCGCCTCGGGCTGGCGAGTTTTCAAGGATGTGACCCTGCCGCAGCTGATGCCGGTTCTGGCCGTGGTGATCATTCTCAAGGCAATTTTCAGCCTCAAGACCTTCGATCAGGTCTTCATGCTCACCAATGGCGGGCCGGGCACTGCGACCCAGACGCTTAGCCATTACATCTACATCACCTCCACCCGCTACGGGCAGGTCGGCTACGCCGCCTCGGTCGCCTGGCTGATGGTGATCCCGATGATGGTGCTGACGTATTTCTACGCCAAATTCGTGTTCAAGAAGGATTGAGGGCGATGAGTGAGCAATCCGTAGTCCCGACGACCGGCGCCAATTCCGAATTCTGGACCG
The DNA here is from genome assembly GCF_040932485.1 of Gymnodinialimonas sp. 202GB13-11. Lineage (NCBI taxonomy): Bacteria > Pseudomonadati > Pseudomonadota > Alphaproteobacteria > Rhodobacterales > Paracoccaceae > Gymnodinialimonas > Gymnodinialimonas hymeniacidonis. The sequence goes on from NZ_JBFRBH010000001.1 coordinate 1,074,769, forward strand.
GCAAGCGCAAGCAACGCCTCTGGCGTGGCGTGCAGACCATCCTGATCTTGATCGCGGCCTTCATCATGCTGATCCCGATCATCTGGATCTTCCTCGCGGCGTTCAAAAGCCACGTCGAAGTCTACCAGCTGCGCCTGTTCTTCACGCCGACGCTGGAGAATTTCGGCACGGTCTTTGAGGAGCCCTACGACCTCGGCGCGAAGCTCTTCAATTCCACCATCGTGGCCTTCGTGACCGTGATCTTCGCGATCCCCATTGCCACCATGGCCGCTTACAGCTTCAGCCGCTTCCGCCTGAAGTTTGAGACCACGATCCTCGTCGTCATCCTCGCCACGCAATTCGTGCCGGCGGTGGTCATCATCCTGCCGTTCTTCATCATGTTCCGCGATCTGGGGCTTTTGGATACACGCATTGGCCTGATCCTCGTGAACCTCGCCATCGTCATGCCGTTTGCGATCTGGATGATCAAAGGCTTCATCGACGGCATCCCGATGGACACCGAAGAGGCCGCGATGGTCGACGGCTCCTCGCGTATTCAGGTGATTAAGAACATCGTGCTGCCGATGGCCGCACCGGGTTTGGTCACCGCTTCGATCTTCTGCTTCATCCTCGCCTGGAACGAGTTTCTCTTCGCACTGTTCCTCACGAACCGCGAGGCCACGACGCTGCCCATCGGCCTGGCGCTCTTCCGGGGGGAAGAGGGCGATCTGTGGAATCTGCTCTCTGCGGCCGGGATCATCATCATGCTGCCGATGTTCGTCCTCGCCCTCGCGATCCGGAAGTATTTCGTTCAGGGCATGACGATGGGGGCGGTGAGATGAGTGTAGTTACAGAAAAACTACCGAAACACTACAGCTTCACTACAGCACAAAAGGGCCTGATCCATGGCTGAAATCCGGCTCAACAACCTCACCAAACGCTGGGGCGATTTCGTGGGTGTCGACGACCAGTCGTTGCACATCCATGACGAGGAATTCCTTGTCCTGCTCGGCCCCTCAGGCTGCGGGAAAACCACGACGATGCGCATGATTGCGGGGCTGGAGGATCCAACAGCCGGAGAGATCTGGATTGGCGACCGCATGGTCAACGATGACCTGCCCAAAGACCGCGACGTGGCCATGGTCTTCCAGAACTACGGCCTTTATCCGCACATGACGATCTTCGACAATATCGCCTACCCGTTGAAGGTGCGTGGCACGCCCAAAGCCGATATCGAGCCGCGCGTGAAGAAAGCCGCAGAACAGGTTGAACTGACTGAGTTTTTGCACCGTAAGCCCAAAGCGCTTTCGGGCGGCCAGCGGCAGCGTGTGGCACTCGCCCGCGCCATTGTCCGCACGCCCAAAGTATTTCTGATGGACGAGCCTTTGTCCAACCTCGACGCCAAGCTGCGTGTCACCATGCGGGCTGAACTCAAGCACCTTTCCCGCGAATTGCAGATCACCACCGTCTACGTCACCCACGACCAGATCGAAGCCATGACGCTCGCAGACCGCGTGGCCGTCATGCGCCACGGCATCATCCAGCAGCTCGGAACGCCTGATGACATCTACAACGACCCCGCCAACATGTTCGTTGCAGGCTTCATCGGCTCGCCTGCCATGAACCTCATCAACGGATCGGTCCAATCCGGTATGTTCGTCACCACCGGCGGCACCAAGCTCGTCGGCATCGGCGGCCCCGACCGCGCGAGTGCTATTCTGGGCGTGCGCGCGGACGATATGAGCGTGCACGACGCGGGGCAGGGTGACATTGATGTCAGCATCTATGCCTTTGAGAGTACTGGTGAAAGCACGCTTCTGACTGTGCAATGGGGCAAGCAGCGCGTGATCGCGCGCGGCGACCGCCACCTGCGCAAGGAACAGGGGGAAACGGTGGGCATCAAGCTCGATCCCGACCACCTTTACCTCTTCGATCCCGAAAGCGGCGACCGTATCCGGCTTGGGGGCAACTGATGGCCAAGGTCCCGGCAGTGGCAAAAGCGACGAACAGTCTTTTGGCTGTTCCGGCTGAGCTTATGCCGACGGACTTGAGCGTCTCGCTCCAGGATTACACGCGCGGCGGGACGGACCGGTTTCTTGCCGAAGGGCAGGGCGTCCAACAGGACATGACGGGGTTCGAGGACCAATACGTCAACATCATCGACTACATCGTCCGCATCACGCACCGCATCTGGGAAGAGAAGGACATCGGCTACATTTACGACACCTATGCCCACAATTGCCGGGTGTGGGATGACGTGGGCCTGCAATACGGGCGCGACAAGATCGTGGCCGACACGACCCACACGATCAACGCCTTCCCGGATGTGAAGCTTTACGCGGATGAGATCATCTGGGCCGGCGATGCAGAACACGGCTTCCACACCTCGCACCGCACCGTCATCAAGGGCACGAACACCGGTTTCAGCCGCTGGGGGCCGCCAACGATGCGGCCCGTGAATGTCTGGTGCATCGCCAATTGCGTGGCCCGCGAGAACGAGATTTTCGAGGAGCATGTCCAGTATAATCTGGGCGCGACCCTGCAACAGCTCGGCTACGACCTGAAGGCGCTGGCCGCCGCCGCGCGGGCGGCAGGCGTGGAGACCGACCCACTTTTCGCCGCCTCCGGCCGCACCTGCGTCCCGGGCCAAGGCAAGCCGCCCCATGGCGCGCCGCGCGGGGATGGGCCGTTCGATGTGGCCGATTTCCTGTGTTCCATGACGCAGGATGTCTGGAACCGCCGGATGCTGTCGCGCCTGACCCGCGCCTATGCGCCCGCACTCAACTACCAAGGCCCCACCAACCGCAGCTACCGCAGCCTCGCGCAATATCAATCCGCGCTCCTGTCGCTGCTCGCCACGTTCCCCGACCTCAGCTTCGAGCCTGAGGCGCTTTACTACATGCAGGACGGGCAGGGCACGACATGGTCGTCGCTGCGCTGGTCTGCCACTGGCACCCATGGCGGCTTTGGGCCATACGGCACCCCGACCGGACGCGAAGTGCGTCTGTGGGGCATTACCCAACACAAGATCGAAGGTGAAACGATCACCGAAGAATGGATGCAGTTCAACGAATTCGACCTGCTCCGCCAGCTGGCACCGGACCCTGTGGTCTAGGCACCCATCAGACCGACCGAGAGGACGACATGAAAGACATGGATATGACCGATATGGCGCGCAACATCGTCCGCTATGGCGAGCTCAAGCCCTGCAAGACCGCCTTCATCGACGCCCATACCCCGGGCAGCGACCAGAAGGAAAACTTCACGATCATCGGCGGCGGCGTCTCAGAGTCCGCCGATCAGCACGTCCACATCACCGACAAGATCGGCTTCAACATCGGCGCGGCAGGGCAGCCGCCCAAGTGCCGAAACTCGCTGCACTCGCACCGCACGGCAGAGGTGTTCTTCGTGCTGAAAGGCCGCTGGCGGTTTTTCTGGGGGCGCTGGGGCGATGCCGGAGAGGTAACGCTGGAGGAAGGCGATATCTTCAACATTCCCACGGGAATCTTCCGTGGCTTCGAGAACATCGGCGACGATTACGGGATGATCATGGCGATCCTGGGCGGGGATGATGCGGGCGGTGGCGTGATCTGGGCGCCGCAGGTGATCGAAGATGCCGCTGATCACGGTCTGGTCCTGTCCGAGCAGGGCAAGCTTTACGACAGCAAGAAGGGGGAGGCGCTGCCAGATGGTGTTAGGCCGATGCCCTTGCTCACGGAAGACGAACTCAAGGCCTTCCCGGAACCGACGACGTCCGATGTCGTGCCGAATTACGTGGCGCGCTACTGGGATATGGTGGCCCTGTCCGACCGCGCACCGGCCAAGGTGATTGGCGAAAACGGCATGTTGCGGGACAAGCCGGGGTTTGAGGTGGATTTCATCACGCGCGGATCGGCGTCCGAGGCGATGCACAGCCACGACCATGCCTCGGTGCTGATGCCCGTCAAAGGCCATTGGCGCGTGACCTGGGAGGGCGGGGAGACGACGCTTGCCCCAGGCGACACGATGAAAGTGCCAGCAAACCTGCCCCATGCCGCCGTGCCTTCCATGACGGGGGAGGCGGGGATGTATCATGTCGTTGCCACCGACGATCCGGCAGGGGCGACTTGGAATGGCTGATATCCCCGTAGATTTGCTGGCCCTTCTGCGCCAGGTCGACACGCCCACCGTCTGCAACGCCATCGAAGTCGCGCAAGGCGGGCGCGGCTTCAACCGCTTCACACGCGGCACGATGCAGCATTCCAAACCCGGTGATCCACCCATCGTGGGCCGGGCCCGGACCGCCAAGATCGCGGGCCTTGCCCCGCCGCAAGAAGCGCCGGACGTCATCAAGGCGCGGCGGATGGAGTATTTCCGCTCGATGGCCGACGGCGATGGCCCGACCTGCGCGGTTGTCGAAGATCTCGACTACCCGAATTGCATCGCCGGTTGGTGGGGCGAGGTGCATGTCGCCGTCCATAAGGGTCTGGGATTGGCTGGGGCCGTGACCAATGGCGTGATGCGGGATCTCGACGTGATTGATGATGGGTTCCCAGTGCTGGCAGGCTCTGTCGGGGTGAGCCACGGTTTTGTCCATGTGCGAGAGATCGGCACGCCCGTCTCGATCATGGGCTTACAAGTCGCGCAGGGCGAATTGGTCCATGCTGACCGCCATGGCGCATTGGTCGTGCCGGAGGATGTGATCCCCAAACTGAAGGCCGCGATTGAAACAGTCGTCGCCTCTGAGGCCATCGTGCTTGGACCAGCCCGTGAGGACGGCTTCGATATCGAAAAATTGGCCGAAGCTTGGGCCAAGTTCGAGGCTGCGCGCACATAGCTAATCCAACCCCGTGGGGAACCCGCCTGGCTTTCGCATGGCCTGCGTGAGCGGCAGGTCGCGGTCGCTTTGACGCGGCGCTATGCGTTGCCAACTTGCCGTTGCGTTAACTGAACACCTGTACACAGCTTCGGTAGATTGACGCTCTGGTGCAGCTAGCTTGCGCCTTTCCGCGAAGCGCGGTCTGAAATTTACTCACGGAAAAATAGGTAAATTACTGCAAAACATAGATAAAAACCGTATCTGAAAAGAAATTTGCAACTCACCTCCTGGTTGCATGGAAAGATTTACCAAATAAAAACTATTTGATCTGCCACAACATGCTGGCTGCTGAACCTTGTGTAGCTTCTGTCGCAAGGGACGCTTTGGGGAAAAGTGTCCACCGGTCCGAATGCGCAGGAGGAAGCATCATGAAGGACGCCGTCCAGAAAGGCTCGACCAAACCGACACCGCATGTGGATGCAGCAGGCTATGCCAGCATGTACGCAGAGTCGGTTGAAAACCCGGATGCGTTCTGGGAAGAGCAGGGCAAGCGGATCGACTGGATCAAGCCTTACACGAAGGTCAAGAACACCAGCTTCGCGCCCGGCAATATCGACATCCGTTGGTATGAGGATGGCACGCTGAACGTCAGTGCCAATTGCATCGACCGCCACCTCGAGGCGCGCGGTGATCAGACCGCCATCATCTGGGAGCCTGACAGCCCCGAGGATGAGGCGCTGCATATCACCTACCGTCAGTTGCATGCCGAAGTAAGCAAGATGGCGAATGTTCTGAAAGAACTCGGCGTGACGAAGGGCGACCGTGTCGTCCTCTACCTGCCGATGATCCCGGAAGCCGCCTATGCGATGCTGGCCTGCGCACGGATCGGGGCCATTCATTCCATCGTTTTCGCGGGCTTCTCCGCCGATGCGCTTGGTGCACGGATCAACGCCTGTGACGCAAAGGTGGTCATCACCGCCGATGGCGCACCGCGTGGTGGACGGGTCACGAAGCTGAAGGACAACGTTAATCAGGCACTGCTGCACGATATGGACGCTGTGAAGTGTCTTGTTGTGAAGCGGACCGGCGAACAGGTCGCGTGGCGCGATGGTCTCGATTTCTGGCTGCACGAGATGGCGGAAAAGGTCAGCGCCGATTGCACGCCGGAGGAGATGGCCGCGGAAGACCCGCTGTTCATTCTCTATACCTCCGGTTCGACCGGCCAGCCCAAGGGCGTGGTGCACACGACCGGCGGCTACATCGTCTACGCCGCGATGACCCACGAATATACGTTTGACTACCATGACGGCGACATCTTCTGGTGTACCGCTGACGTCGGCTGGGTCACAGGACACAGCTATATCGTCTACGGCCCGCTGGCCAACGGTGGCACAACGATCATGTTCGAAGGCGTGCCGACTTACCCCGATGCCGGCCGGTTCTGGGCCGTTTGCGAGAAGCACAAGGTCAACCAATTCTACACGGCCCCCACCGCGATCCGTGCCCTGATGGGCAAGGGGAATGAGTGGGTCGAGAAGTATGACCTGAGCGATCTGCGGGTTCTGGGATCGGTGGGTGAGCCGATCAACCCGGAGGCGTGGAACTGGTACAATGACGTTGTGGGTAAGGGGAATTGCCCCATCGTCGACACCTTCTGGCAGACCGAAACCGGCGGTCACATGATGACACCGCTGCCTTTTGCCACCAAGCTCAAGCCCGGCGCGGCGCAGCAGCCGTTCTTCGGCGTGCAGCCCGTGGTGCTGGAGCCGACCTCCGGCGAAGTGGTTGAAGGCAATGGCGTCGAAGGCGTGCTTTGCATGGCCGATAGCTGGCCGGGTCAGATGCGGACCGTATGGGGCGACCATGAACGGTTCGAGAAGACCTATTTCAGCGACTACAAAGGCTACTATTTCTCAGGCGATGGCTGCCGCCGCGATGAGGATGGAGACTACTGGATCACGGGTCGTGTGGACGATGTGATCAACGTCTCCGGCCACCGGATGGGCACCGCGGAAGTCGAAAGCGCGCTGGTGGCCCATGCCAAGGTCGCCGAGTCCGCCGTGGTCGGCTACCCCCATGACGTCAAAGGGCAGGGCATCTACGCCTATGTCACGCTCATGCAGGGCGAAGAGCCCTCCGATGAGCTGCGCAAGGAGCTTGAGACTTGGGTCCGCTCCGAGATTGGCCCGATTGCCAAGCCCGACCTGATCCAATGGGCGCCGGGCCTGCCCAAGACCCGTTCCGGCAAGATCATGCGCCGCATCCTGCGCAAGATTGCCGAGGATGATTTCGGCGCGCTTGGCGACACGTCCACGCTGGCCGAACCGGAAGTGGTTGACGATCTGATCGCCAACCGCATGAACCGGAGGGATTGAGCGATGGATGGAGCAACAACAGCCGCCACCACGCCGATCCTGATCCTGCTGGGGCCACCGGGCGCGGGCAAGGGCACGCAAGCGCGCAAGCTGGAGGAAGGCTTCGGCCTGATCCAGCTGTCCACCGGTGATCTTCTGCGCGCCGCCGTGGCGGCCGGGACCGAAGCCGGGAAATCCGCCGAAGCTGTGATGAAGGCCGGTGGTCTTGTGAGCGACGAGATCGTGCTTGCCATTCTCACCGACCGTCTGGCGCAGGACGATTGCGCCAAGGGCGTGGTGCTCGACGGCTTCCCCCGCACCACTGCTCAGGCTGAGGCGCTGGACGCCATGCTGGCCGAGCGGGGGCAGGGCATCAGTGCCGTCATCTCGCTGGAGGTGGATGATGAGGCGATGGTGCGCCGCGTCGCAGGCCGCTTCACCTGCGGCAATTGCGGCGAGGGGTTCCATGAGGATTTCAAGCCCACGGCCATCGACGGCGTCTGCGATGCCTGCGGGTCGCGCAACATGACCCGCCGGGCGGACGACAACGCGGACACCGCGCGGTCTCGCCTGCAGGCATACCACGAACAGACTGCCCCGCTCGTCGCTTACTACGACGCGCGCGGCACGCTCGCCCGGGTCGATGCGATGGGCGACATCGAAGACATCAGCACACAGATCAGCCGGATCGTCGCATCCGCCTGACCGCTTTGCGGCGCCCGGTTGGGCGGCACCAAGACCCATTCAGAAACGACCTCAGACACACAAAGAGGAGGACAGTCATGGTCGACAATCCAAACGAGGCTCCAGCCGCGACCGGGGAGGACACGGTCTACTGGAAAACCAACATCCGCATCATCATGGCCTGCCTTGCCATCTGGGCGCTCGTATCCTTCGGCTTCGGCATCGTGCTGCGCCCCATGCTCTCGGGCATCGGCGTCGGCGGCACCGATCTGGGCTTCTGGTTCGCGCAGCAAGGCTCGATCCTGTGCTTCCTGGCACTGATCTTCTTCTACGCCTGGCGGATGAACAAACTCGACAAGCAATACGGCGTGGATGAGGAGTAATCAGCCATGGACCAGTTTACCCTTAACTTGCTGTTTGTAGGCGCATCTTTCGCGCTCTACATCGGCATTGCTGTGTGGGCCCGTGCGGGTTCGACCAGCGAATTTTACGCCGCCGGTCGCGGCGTTCACCCGGTCACCAACGGTATGGCCACCGCGGCAGACTGGATGTCTGCGGCCTCGTTCATCTCGATGGCGGGCCTCATTGCCTTCACCGGCTACGACAACTCGTCCTTCCTGATGGGTTGGACGGGCGGCTACGTGCTTCTGGCCCTGCTTCTGGCGCCTTACCTGCGCAAGTTCGGCAAGTTCACCGTGTCCGAGTTCATCGGTGATCGCTTCTACTCCAAGACCGCGCGCCTTGTGGCCGTGATCTGCCTGTTGGTGGCCTCCATCACTTACGTGATCGGCCAGATGCAGGGCGTCGGCATTGCCTTCGGACGCTTCCTTGAAATCGACGCCTTCTGGGGCCTGCTCATCGGCGCCTGTGTGGTCTTCGCCTATGCCGTGTTCGGCGGCATGAAGGGTGTGACCTACACTCAAGTCGCGCAGTACTGCGTTCTGATCACCGCCTACACGATCCCGGCTGTGTTCATCTCGCTGCAATTGACGGGCAATCCGATCCCGGCTTTGGGCCTCTTTGGCTCGACCGAGAGTGGTGAGCCGCTTCTGGCGACGCTGAACCAGATCGTCACCGATCTTGGCTTCAACGAATACACCGCCGCCCATGGCTCGACCATCAACATGGTGCTCTTCACCTTGTCGCTGATGATCGGTACCGCGGGTCTGCCCCACGTCATCATGCGCTTCTTCACGGTGCCCAAGGTGTCTGACGCCCGCTGGTCGGCCGGTTGGACGCTGGTGTTCATTGCGCTGCTGTACCTGACGGCTCCGGCTGTGGGGGCCATGGCACGCCTGAACATCTCCGAGATGATGTGGCCCAACGGCACGGGCGGCGATGCTGTCAGTGTTGAGACCATCGAAAACGATCCCGACTATGCCTGGATGGGTACCTGGGCGGCCACTGGCCTTCTGGGTTGGGAGGATCGCAACGGCGACGGCATGATCCAGTACTACAACGACGCGAACCCTGATCTTCAGGAACGCGCCGCAGCGGCTGGCTGGGAAGGCAATGAGCTGACCAACTTCAACCGCGACATCCTGGTGCTGGCCAACCCCGAGATTGCCAACCTTCCGGGCTGGGTGATCGGCCTTGTGGCAGCAGGCGGCCTTGCGGCGGCTCTGTCCACGGCAGCGGGTCTTCTGCTGGCGATCTCTTCGGCGGTCTCGCATGACCTACTGAAAGGTCAGCTGACGCCGAACATGTCTGAGAAGTCCGAGCTCTTGGCAGCGCGGATCTCGATGGCAGCGGCAATTGTGGTGGCGGTTCTTCTGGGCCTCAACCCACCAGGATTTGCGGCGCAAACCGTGGCCTTGGCCTTCGGCTTGGCGGCAGCCTCGATCTTCCCCGCACTGATGATGGGCATCTTCTCTAAGCGCATCAACAACACCGGGGCCGTGGCAGGTATGCTGGCCGGTCTGGTCGTCACTTTGGTCTACATCTTCCTGCACAAGGGCTGGCTGTTCATCCCGGACACCAACTCCTTCACGGATGCAGACCCGCTGCTTGGGCCGATCAAGTCGACCTCGTTCGGCGCCATCGGTGCAGCGATCAACTTCGCGGTGGCGTATATCGTCTCCGGTATGACGAAGGAGACGCCGCAGCACATCAAGGACCTGGTGGAAAGCGTCCGCATCCCGCGTGGTGCCGGTGCGGCAAGCGACCACTAAGGCCCCTTGGCATCGCCGCGACCTCTCCCATGCGGCGATGCCCCATTAACGACCCGAGCCTGTCCGCCTTTCACGGCGAGCAGGAACGCCATTTCCAGGAAAAGCGACATGTCCCTTTCGGTTGAACTGATCCGCTTTCTTGCGTCCGTCCATCCCTACGACACGCTGACTGAAGCCGAATTGGGCGCTCTGGCCGAGCATTGCAGCCTGGCTGAAATGTCCGCAGGCCAGCAGGTTTTCGGCGTGGGGGATGTAGTCGAATACCTCTATCTGCTCGTCGCCGGTGAGGTTGAGGTGTTTGATGAGGTCGGCGCCCCGTTATCCTTCCTTGGACCGCGAAACTCGTTCGGTGAACGCGCAATTCTGCGGGGAACGCACGCCAGCCGTACGGCGATTGTCTTCGCCGATGCCGCGATGATCCGCATTCCCGCCGCGACGCTGAACGCTTTGATCGCGCAACATCCCGCGGTCGCACGGTTCTTTGACCGAACGGGACGCGCACAACCCGCCAAGCGCGACCTCGCCACCATGGCGGTTGAGGGGTTGATGACCCGCGATCCGGTCGTTTGCCCGCCCGATTCCACGATCCGAGAGGCCGCGTCGAAGATGTATGCGCAGCGCATTTCCTCCATCTGCATTGCCCAAGACGGTGCATTTCAAGGCATCGTCACCCTGCGCGACATGAACGGGAAGGTCGTTGTCGAAGGCGCGGACCCGACGGCTGATGTGGCCACGATCATGACCCGCGCGCCCCTGACCCTTGGCCCAAAGGCCCTTGTGACTGATGTGCTGCATCTGATGGTCGAACGCGGCATTGGGCACGTTCCCATTGCCGAAGGTGAGACCCTTGTCGGCATCGTTACGCAAACTGACCTGACCCGCGCGCAGGCCATGACCTCCGCCGATCTGGTGGGCCGTGTTTCCAAGGCGCAGGACGCGGCACAGATGGCGCGTGCGACAGCCGAAATCCCGCAGCTTCTGGTCCAACTTATCTCCAGCGGCTCACGGCATGAGGTCGTCACGCGCCTGATCACCGACATCGCCGATACCGCAACGCGCCGCCTTCTGGCGCTGGCTGAAGCAGAACTTGGCGCGCCACCGGTGCCCTACCTTTGGCTCGCCTGCGGCAGCCAGGGACGGCAGGAACAAACCGGCGTCTCCGACCAAGACAATTGCCTGATCCTGTCAGACGATGTGACCGAGGCCGACATGCCCTATTTCGAAGCGCTCGCGCGTTTCGTCTGCGACGGCCTCAACACCATCGGCTATGTCTATTGCCCGGGCGACATGATGGCCACCAATCCACGGTGGCGGCAGCCGCTGTCTGTCTGGCGCAGCTATTTCGACGGCTGGATCGCCAAGCCCAACCCCGAGGCGCAGATGCTCGCCTCCGTCATGTTTGACCTGCGCCCCATCGGCGGCGATACCAGCCTGTTTGACGGGCTCCAGGCCGAAACACTCAGGAAAGCCTCCGCCAATTCCATCTTCGTGGCCCACATGGTGGCAAATTCGCTCAAGCATTACCCACCGCTCGGGCTGCTGCGCGGGCTGGCGACGATCCGCGCGGGCGAACATCGCAACCAGCTCGACATGAAACACAACGGGGTGGTGCCTATTACCGATCTGGGCCGCATCTACGCGCTGCAAGGACAATTGGCCCCGGTGAACACCCGCGCCCGGCTGGAAGCGGCGATGGAGGCAGGCGTTTTGTCCGTGACGGGAGGGGCCGACCTTTTGGATGCCTATGATCTGATCGCCACCATGCGACTGGAGGATCAAGTGAGCCAGATCAAAGCGGGCGATGCACCTGACAATTACCTTGATCCCGCGACGCTGTCGGATTTCGAACGCAGCCATCTGCGCGACGCGTTTGTTGTGGTAAAAACCATGCAATCGGCCGCCGGGTCAGGGAAGGGAGCTTTGTCCTGATGTTCATCGAATTGATTGCCACAGCCTTTGCGGGCATCGCCTGCGCCGGGATCGCCATGCTGCTCAACCGCATTACAGGGCGTCGCCTGCCGCGTTGGTTGACGCCGGTTGCGGCGGGTTTGGGGATGTTGGCGATGACAATCTCCAACGAATACACATGGTTCGACCGCACGGCCGAGGAGCTGCCGGAAGGCATCGAGATCGCCATGACGGTTGAAAACCAAAGCTGGTTCCGCCCGTGGACCCGCGCCTATCCTTACGTCGAACGCTTCGTGGCCGTCGATACCGGCACCGCGCGCACGAATGAGGCTTTGCCAGATCAGCGCTTGGCCGACCTCTATTTCTTTGGCCGCTGGTCGCCCGTGAACCAAGCGCCGATGCTGTTTGATTGCGCCGAGGCGCGCTCAGCCCTGCTGATCGATGGCGCGGACTTCGCGGCAGACGGCACCGTGACCGACGCTGCGTGGGAGCAGATGCCCGAAGACGATCCGATCCTCACCCTCGTGTGCGAGACCTGACATGCTGACGCTTCTGTCCCTGCGGCTGCGCATCTTCCTGTTCTTTTGCCTGCTGGCATTGGGCGGGGCGGCGGTGGCGGTAGGGGCAATCTGGTTTGGTGTGTCGCGGGGCGATCCGTTCCTGACCAGCATTCTGATATTCATCTTCCTTAACACCGGCCTGATCCTTGGCATCTGGCTTCTGTTCGATGAAAACGTCGCCAAGCCAATCCTGAACATGTCCGCGCAACTGCGCCTCCACGCCCATGCGCTGGCAGGTGCGGGTGTTGATATGGAAGAGGGACGATACCTCGGCGATCTGGCCCCCGCCGCCGACGCGCTTTCGGCCCGCGCCCTTGAAGCACAGCATGAGGCCGATGAACGGGTTGCGGCGGAAACCGAACGACTAGCCGCCGAGCGCGCACGCCTGACGGCGATCCTCAGCGACATTCCAATGGCGGTGATCCTGCTAAATGACGCGGAAGAAATCGTCCTTTACGACAGCCAGGCGGCGCAGGCCCTGTCCCGTATCGCACCGCCGCGCTTAAAGGCACGCCTCACGGATTATTTCGACCCTGCGCCCATCGCCGCGGCGATGCAGGCGTTGCAGGGCGAGGCCTATGATGTCGCCTTGCGCCTGTCGGATGCGGCGCAGACCCATGTCTTCCACGCGCGTCTGAAGGCGCAGACAGATGGCGGGTATATGGTTGTGATGGATTTGCCCGAAGACGGGGAAAACGCAATCTCCGCCCGCCCGCTGGTCTACGATTTCGATCTGCTGATCGCGGAGACATCAAATGAGCTGGCCGATACCCCGCTAGACGCGCTGTGTTATGTGGCGTTCGACACCGAAACGACCGGCCTCTCGGTTGAAGCAGATGACATCATCCAAATCGGCGCGGTTCGCGTTTTACGGGGGCGAATGGTGGAGGGCGAAACTGTCGATACCTATGTCGGCCCAGATCGCCCTATCCCGCCTGCCTCCACCAAGATCCACAAGATCACCGACGCGGACGTCACGGGCGCGCCCGACATTGCATCTGCAGGTCGGATGCTGTCCCACTTCGCGCATGACGCTGTGCTCGTCGCCCACAATGCGCCCTTTGACATCGGCCTGTTGCGCAAGAGCGCTACCAAGATGGGCGTCGAATGGACCCATCCCGTTTTGGATACGGTGCTTTTGTCGGCGGTAGTCTTTGGCACCAACGCAGAACACTCCCTTGATGCGCTGTGCGATCGGCTTGGCGTTGAGATTGCCGAAGACCGGCGGCACACCGCGTTGGGTGATGCGGAGGCCACGGCCAAAGCACTCGTCTGTCTTTTGCCGCTTTTGAAAGCACGCGGGGTCGAGACCTTCGGCCAACTGATCGAGCAAACGCGCAAGCATGGGCGGCTCTTGCAGGACCTGAATGGTTAAGAAATTGCGGCGATTGTAATTTATTAACGCGGCTTTGATGGCGCATTGGCGGTCCGATAACGCATCCATGGAATAGTGGACGTGTCGCCGGACCCCTTTTCTTGCCCGGTGTCGACTGCCTTTGAGACCCTCTTGTTCACCCGCTCACCAAACCCTCCGTCAGGGGTGCGGTCGGGTGGGGGACGACAAGTATCTTATTTGAGAACCAAAACCTTTCAGACCGGCGACTCGTCACGAGGTCGCCGGTCTCTTTTTGCGTGTTGGTCTGATGTGGAAGGGGTCGAAATAGCGGGTGCCCCGGTGGGGCGGGAGAGGGGGACAACCGGGGCACCGCGCGCTTGTGTCAGGGCTAGCCCGTCACAAGATCTGAAGCATGGGCGACATGGGTGCGGTTCTGTTCCACGAACCGCAGCATGTGACCCATGGAATAACTGCCATCGGCTTCGGCCCCGAGTTGCGGGCAGGGCACGAAATCAGGTGCGGAACAGGGCAGGCTGTCAGGGCTAAGGTGCAGCAGACGCATCAGCACAGTCGCAACCAACGTGCCGCCCACGGGGCCAAGCTTGCCGCCATGACCATTGCCTTCCTGTAGGCAGTAGAACCAGAGCGGCGTCTTGGTGATCCCGTGATCCTTCAGGGTGTCAGGCGCGGCAAGCTCAGCCACATGCATCCGGCGCGCGATCTGCTGGCCCGAGGCCATTTGCAACGTGAACCGGTCGCGGATCATGTTGCGCAGGGGCAGTTTGCGCGCTTGGGTCGTGTCGACATCAAAGGTGCCGCCCATCTTGTCGATCACAGTGAAGCCGCTGCCAACGAATGGCAGAATATAGATTGCATCGGCCAGGTTCGTACCGACCGGTCGCGCCTTCTGCGCTTGCGCCGATCCCGGAACGTCGAAGAACTGATCGAACTCGATATTGCGATCCGCAGGCCGGTGCGTGAATTCAGCTCGCCCCAGTTGGAACAGGTCGAACAGTGGCCCACCGTCTGCCAGCCGGTACTGGCTTTGCACGGTGGCATGGCCAAAGCGGTATGCCGCGCCCGAGAACTCCATCGGCATGACCGGGCTGTCATCTTTGAACGGGTGCGGAAGCGATCCGTGATCGAACTTGGCCTTCACGCTATTCAGCACGTCCGCATCGACAAAGGCCGGTAGCAACCCGTTCAGGATGATCCATTGGTAGTGCAGGCGGCAGGCGCGACGCGCGGTCTGGAAGGCCACCTGTTCGGCGGACATGGCGGCCAACTCGCTGGCAGGAACATGGGCCAGCATCTTGCCGACAAGCTCCGTATCGCCGTCCAGAACCTTGGTCATGACGATGTTGTGCAGGCAGACGAACGCACCTTGCAGCTGCGAAATCACCTGGTTCTCATCATTGCGCGGATCACCGATCAACGCGGTACCATGCTGATTGCGCGCCAGGTCAAGCGGGTTTGCTGCGTTGCCGAACAGCAGGAAGCCACCATGATCTGGGTGATAAAGGTGCGGCGAGGCTTCCGGCCCCGCGCCATAGACGCAATCAAGATCCAGCGATGGCGTGCGCACATTGCGGATCGAGCCGATGGAAACCAGCCGCCCGATCTCGGACGTGGCATCAAAGGTGACGTCATGGTCCACGAATTGGCCAAAGAACGTCATCCCGGCCTCTGCCGGGCCTTCGGGCTCGGCACCTGAGGTCTGGCGCATCTCGTCGGTCAGCGCGATCAGCGCGCGCGTCACACTCTCGGCGTTGAAGGCATTGCCATCAGGATCATTGCCGCTGACCGGGTTTTCCGGTCCGATCCGCCCGAATGTCGGCGCCAACGGGGGCAAGGGCGCGTCTGCGCAATGTTTGGAGAGGGTTTCAAAACGGCTCATGCCATGGTGTTGGGTGGTCATATGTGCCTCCACATGTGAAAGAAATTGGCAGTGAAAAGGGTCTTGTCTTCCAATGGCTCCAGCCTGCGCCAAGGCCGTCACGGCACCGCAAATCCTGCGCAATCGTTGCGCAAGAAAACGCGGCTAGCGTGAAAACTGTCAGAAATGCGTGAAAATCCGTCTCGCTGCGCGGTGGTTGTTGGACGCAGGCGCGCGCCCTACGCAAAGTAAGGGCGTGGACCGATGGGGGATGTCATGGGCGAAACACGCGGATGGAATGGGTACGGGGACTGGACCCTGGAACTCGCTGGCCTGAACGAAAAGGCGTGCAAGGATCTCAACAGCTATTGGGAGCCGATCTTCCTGCGTGTGCTCACACATAAGGGCGAGCCTGCCTTTCATGAGCAAAGCGATGAGTTCTTCAAGTATGCCGAAGCGATTGGCCGTGAAGGGGGTTTCTGGGTCCCTCCAATGGAGAAGCAGTTCCATGACGCCATCAAATCCCCGCGCGCGACGGTCGAGCTGATCGCCTATCGCCGCCTTGATCTGCGCGAAAAGCTGAACGGCAAGGAAAAGGGCCTCCTCTTCGAAACGCTCGCCGTCGGCACATGCCTGCACGACGATACACTGCCCACCTTGAATCGCGTTGAGCCGCGCGACCCGTTCCTCCCTCCGAAACTCGTCTTCGGTATCATCGACGACGGGATCGGGGTCTTGCACGGACGCAGCCGCCGTTACCCAACTGCCAGCCGGATTGAGAAGGTGCTCTGGCTGTCAGGATCAATGGGCGCTGCGTCCGTGCAAACCATCTCGCAGATTGATGCGGAGCTTTCGCGCCCCATCCAACGCGCGGAACAGGATGCGTATCATGAATATGCGCAAGCCGCCTACGCGCCGCTGACCCGCCATTCCCTTGGCCGCGCACAAACCCATGGCGCGCATATGCTGGACCTCGCCGTGGGCGCCAATGCGGGCGATCCGCTGACCAAGGTGCCGATCCTCGCAGTGCAGGTTGCGCCGGAGAGTTTTGACGACACGTCCGGCACGCGCCTGAACTTCGATATCCTTATCGGGCTACGCTGGTTGATCCTTGAAACGGCGCTTCTTGCCGGGCTTGGCACACCGGTTGATCTGGTCGTGAACATGAGCCTTGGCTATGTCGCGGGCCCCAAGAACGGGCGATCGTTCATCGAACAGGCCATCGCGCGCCTGATGGAGGTGGCCGAGCACGCGCTGCACATGAACGTCCACCTCGTCGTGCCGTTCGGGAATGCCTATTCGGATAACGTTGTGGCACGCAGCAAGATCGAGGCCGGCGGCGCGCAAGACTTCAACCTGCGCGTGCAGCCCGACGACCGCACACCATCCTTCCTTGAAATGCGGCTGACGGATCAAAGCCCTGCACAGGACCCCGGCCAGATCGAAGTGACCGTCACCGCTCCGCGCGGCGGGCTTCAGGCGAACGTGTTTACGCTGAACGCAGGCCAGTTCGCCGATTTGAATGATGATGCCGGACGCTTGGTTGGGCGGCTTTACCATATTCCCGCCCGCTTGCTGTTCGCCGGGCAGGTTGAACCTGCCTATCTTCTGTTCGCCCTCGCGCCCACGGTGCGCTCCCGCTCGGATGCGGAGCTGACATGCCCCAGCGGCCAATGGCGGCTTTCGCTACGCAATCTCGGCAAGCAGGCAATGGATTTGACCGCGCAGGTGCAACGCGACGACGATCCGTCAGATCGCAACACCGGCGCGCGTCAGGCCCGACTTGAAGGCGAGGAAACGCGGACTTGGGACCTTGTGGGACGTGATTTTGAGGGCGTCGATGAAACCGCCGGCCGGGTGACACGCAAAGGCACGAACTCCGCCCTTTCCACAATCCAGCACAGCAGGCGCTTGTCGGTGGGTGGCGCGCTCGTGCGTCGTGATCCGGCGGTTCCGGCCCATCTGCTGGTAGAACCGGCGGAGTATTATGGCGCGGAAGGGGCGGATTGGTCCGGCCTTGCCCCCGACCTCAGCGCAATCAGTGAGGTTGAGCGAAACGCGCCGGGCGTCACAGCGGCCGGATTGACCACCGCCGGAAATGCGCGCTTGTCAGGCAGCAGCACGGCCTGCGCCACGGCCTCGCGCGATCTGGTCAATCAGTTGTTGGGTGTGGCGCATCTGCCGGACGTCCCGCATCCTGTCTCTGATCCCCGACTGGGGCAGCGGACCTTGCTGGATACACCTGCAATTCGGCGGCGCCCCTGAAAAACAGGGACGCCGCAAGCCGTGATTTAGGAAAGTTCCGGCATTTGGCCCATGGCCTTCTGCCAAAGATAGGCGCTGACGTCATCCACCGGCGCAGTCAGCGGAACAGCGTTGGGCGGCGGCGGCGGATTGGGCGCCGCATCCCCCAGCAACAGCCGCACACTGTCTTCGGTCAGATCGTGGACCGGGTTTGCGGGCCCGGGCAGATCGAGCGTGCGAACCGCCGTTTCTCCCGCGCCTGAGAGCCAGTTGACCAAAGCCTCCCCCAGCGTGACGCCAAGGATAAGACCACATAGGCTGTCATGGGGATAATGAACGCCCGCAACAGTGCGGTTGTCCGAAATCCGCATGGCGGTACGCATCAGCATCCGGGCCGAGCCATTCACATCGCGCGTGGCGTCGTTCATGTCGAACCGGCCAGCCCCGCCTGCCTTGCGGTCAACAAGGCCCGCCAAAACCGTCGCTAGCGCAAACGCTTCCGTCGCATGGCCAGAGGGCCAGGCCCCGTGGGTCGGCGTGTCGATCACTGGCATGACCTTCGATGACAGAAGGGACGGGCGTGGCACATCGAAGACGAATTTGAACGGAAACTCGATATAGCCACACAGGCGGACAACCGCCTCGGTCAGCTCAAAGATCCAATCACTGCGCGACCAATCCAGCAGCAGGACAGCGCCAAAAAACGACGTGATGTCCTCGGTCTGCATCAGGATTTCATCAATCCGGTCCGCCCGCAGATCCGCGGCGTCCCGCACCATGGGAAGCTGCGTGTTGGCGAAATACGCATTGTCCGGGCGGTTGAGCGTAACCAGCGGGTTGGCCGGGTCAATCAGGGTGCTGTGAAGCTCGCTTCCCGAAACCGCAAAGCGCGCGAACAGCTGATCGTCGATGACCACCTCGCGGGGAATGTCCGAAAGGGCCTCCAGCTTTTCCCCGGCAGTGCGGTTGTCGAGGACGTTGTCTGGCACGGTCCCGGGGTCAATATCGCCGGTCCAATAGGGGGCGACGCCTTCGCGGTGGCTCATCAAGGCCGAGGACAGCAGGCCATCGACATCCCCCGAATCCTCACGCCCCGCCCGTCCTGCGCGACCAGCCCGCCCTGCGCGGCCAGCCCGTCCTGCGCGCCCGGCACGTCCCGCCCGTCCGGCGCGACCCGCGCGCCCTGCATAGGTAGCCATCTTATCCCCCAATTCTGTTTCGTTGAAACGTGTTAACCTTCGGCAGGGAAGATGCTTGCCGTTGCGTCAAGGCGTCAACGCTGGCAGAAAGGTGCAGGCTTTTTTCACGAAAAATTTGCGATTTTTTCTGGTTTCGTGCTCCATAGGCGCGAGTAAAGGGGCTACTCCGGGAAAGCTGTTGAAAAACCGTGTGAAAATTCGGTTCTTTGGGACGTTTGCTGTCATCGACAGCAGCGGCAATGACGTCACGCCCAAAGGCAAGAAAGCGCGCGGCATCGTGGCTTTGCTGGCAGAGACCGCAACCATGCGCCGCGGACGGCGCTGGTTGGAGGCCATGCTGTGGAGCGACCGCGCCCCAAGTCAGGCCAGCGGCTCGCTCCGCCAAAGCCTCAGCGAATTGCGATCTGCGTTTGGCGATAACGTCGATATCCTCAGCTCTGATCGCGGCGATGTCTGGCTGGATGTCGATGCGGTGGATACGGACATCGATCCGGGCAGTCCGTTGCGCGAACCGGGGCGGTCCTTCCTTGAAGGGTTCGACATTCGCGATGAGGCGTTCGAGCAGTGGCTGGCCGAAGCGCGCAGTCGCTACGATGGGGCCGCGCCCGTGGCCGCCGCGCCTACCGCCGCCAAACCCCTCCAGAACGTCGTCACCATCCGCTCTGCCGTGTCAGAGATCGGATCGGTCGCCGAGAATGTCGTCGGTCGCGTTCTGGCCGATACCGTGGCGCGCGGGATCGAGCAAAACTTCAGCGCAGCGCGCTATGTCAGCGCGTCCCGCAACGACCCTGACTTAAGGCCAGACCTCGAAATTCGCTGTGATACGGCCAATGACGGTGGGCGCGCTGTGGCCTTCATCCGGGTGGAGGAAGGGGCCAGTGGCCGCGTCCTATTCTCCGAACATCTCACTGTTCCCGGCTCTTCCGCCGATCTGCTGCAATCCGATGCCATCCATGGCATCGTGAACGCTGCCTCCGCCCAGGTCCCTGCGCGGCTCGCCAGCCATATCGATCTGCACCGCCCCGAAGCGGCGGCCATGGGCTTTTCCAGCCTCGCGCGCCGTCAACTCAAGCGGCTGGACGGTGAAGGGCTGGCCGAGGCGAATGAGAATTTCCAGCGCGCCTACGAAGTCGACAGCAACGGGGTCTTCCTCGCATGGCGGGCTTTCGTGCGCATGGCACAGCTCGTCGAAGCCGTGGATGGCGATGCCCAGGGTTGGCGGGACGAGGTGGATCAACTGGCCTCAGACGCCCTGAACCAGTCCGGCGGCAATAGCCTCGCTGTCGCCCTTGTGGCGCTCACACGTTTCATGCTGGAGGATGATCTGCGCCCGGCAGCGGAATTGGCCAAGACC
Organism: Gymnodinialimonas sp. 202GB13-11; assembly: GCF_040932485.1. Taxonomy (NCBI): domain Bacteria; kingdom Pseudomonadati; phylum Pseudomonadota; class Alphaproteobacteria; order Rhodobacterales; family Paracoccaceae; genus Gymnodinialimonas; species Gymnodinialimonas hymeniacidonis. The sequence goes on from NZ_JBFRBH010000001.1 coordinate 1,095,232, forward strand.
GCTTTGTCGCAGAACACCAACAGCCTGTTTGCCCGGCAGACCCTTGCGTTGGCGCATTCTGCAGTGGGGGATGCGGAAAAGGCTTACGCCATGTCGTCTAGTTGCCGCACGGCAGCGGCCAATGACGAACTCAGCCATCTTTGGGATCTGTACCATTCGCTGGTTTGCATCGGGGCAGGGCGGTTGGATGAGGCGCGGGCAACGTCCGACAGCTCGGCCGCCAAATCGCCCACCTTCATCGCACCCCGCCGTCAGTTGGTTGCCCTTTGCGCCCATTCCGGTGACTTCGATGATGCAAAGGCGCATCTGACGGCTTTGGAGAAACTGGAAGGCGGGTTTACCATCGACCGCTACCTGAATGATCCGGATTACCCCAACCTGACCTTGCGCAATGCCGGGCTTCTTGATCCTGTCCGAAAGATCAAGGACTAGGCATTGCAGGGTTCCGCACCGTGACCTTCGAACAAATCCGCACCTTTCTATGGGTCGCGCGGTTGGGCGGCTTTCGCAAAGCGTCCGAGCGTCTGCACCTGTCGCAACCCGCCGTGTCCACCCGCATCGCGAACCTCGAAGATGAGTTGCAGGTCGCCTTGTTCGAACGCGGCGCGGGCAAGTTGATCCTGACCAAACAGGGCCAACAGCTTCTGGCCTACGCCGAGCAGATGCTGTTTGTTGAGGAAGAGATCAAACACCGCGTCGGCTCTGCCGCGCAGGTCGAGGGGCTTTTCCGTGTCGGCGCATCCGAGACCATTGCCCAAGCCTGGCTGCCTGAGTTTCTGCAAGCCTTTTCAAATAGCTACCCAAGCGTGAATGTCGATCTGACGGTCGACATCTCCGGCGCTCTGCGCGATGGCTTGGTGGAACGACGCCTCGACCTCGCTTTCCTTATGGGGCCGATCTCGGAATTCTCAGTCAAGAACGTGACCCTCCCGCGCTTCGATTTGCATTGGTATTGCGCCACCCATCTGGCCAAGCCTGATCTCGCAACAACACCAGTCATCTCCTATTCCAGCCGCACGCGCCCCCATCGGGAGCTGACAAGCGCCTTGGCCCAACGGGTCGGTCCCAAAATGCGTGTCTTCACCTCGGCCTCGCTGTCGGCCAGCCTGCGTATGATCGCGGCCGGAATCGCGGTGGGGCCATACCCCAAGGTTCTTGCGGGACCGTTCATGGAGGCCGGTGAGATCGTGGAGTTTGACCCCGATCTGCCCCTGTCGCCGCTGGAATTCACGGCGTCCTACCTAGCTGAGCCGCGGTCTGTCTTGGTCGAAGCCTCCGCCGAAATCGCGGCAGAGGTAGCCGCGAAATGGCATCACCAGCACCCAGATTGACTTCCAAAAAATCTATCAGACTTAATCAAGAATGATAATTTGAACGGATGAAGCCTCCTGTGCAACCCTTGCGGTGATTGAACAGGGGGATGCGATGGCCATGCCATCCGAGATGATGCAAGACAGCGCGCGCAACATTCGCCAACGTATTCGGGCTGGGGAACATACCGGTCACACGGCTGGCCTCGCCCCCGGCAAACTGCAATGCAACCTTGCTATTTTGCCGGAACGCTACGCGCTCGATTTCCTGCGGTTCTGCCAGCGCAACCCAAAGCCATGCCCGGTCGTGGCCGTGTCGGAAACTGGCGATCCGATGCTGCCGACCTTGGGCGAAGACATCGACATTCGCACCGACGTGCCGAAGTACCGCGTGTTTCGGGAAGGGGTGCTGACCGGGGAGGTCACGAACATCGCGGATCTCTGGGCCGATGATCTGGTCACGGTCGCGCTGGGGTGCTCATTTACCTTCGAGAACGCGCTGATGCGTGCGGGCATTCCTGTGCGTCATATCGAGCAAGGGCGAAATGTGCCCATGTTCCGCTCTAACATCCCGCTACAACCGGCCGGGCCATTTGGGGGCAAGATGGTCATCACCATGCGTCCAATCCCCGCCGACCGTGTTCAGGACGCACATACAATCAGCGCCCGCTATCCACAGGCCCATGGCGCACCGATCGCAACCGGTGATCCGGCAGCGCTTGGCATCGCCTCACTCGATGCGCCCGACTATGGTGATCCCGTTGATGTTCGCCCAGGTGAAGTGCCGGTTTACTGGGCTTGCGGGGTCACGCCGCAAAACGTGCTTTTGCAAGCAAAACTGCCGCTCTGCATCACCCATTCGCCCGGTCACATGCTGATCTCGGACGTCGCGGAAGACGCCGAAACACCAATCTATTCGAATCCATAAACGACCCAACAGGAGGATATCCCATGAAAAAGACATTAGGCATTCTGGCCGCCACCACAGCCCTTGCCGGTGCTGCGCAGGCCGAAGATTTCAACGTTGTCGGAAGCTGGTCATCGCTGCCGCTCCACAACCAGTATGAGGCACCGTTCTGGACCGAGGTTCTGCCCGGCGCGGGTGACTTCAACGTCGAATTGACCACCCACAACCAGATGGGCCTTGGCCTGTCGGAGATTTATCCGCTGCTGGGGCAGGGCGTTTATGACGTCGCCATGACCGTGGCTGACTATGCTGTGGGCGATGCACCCGAGTTGGAAGGCCTCGATGTGCCGCTTGTGGCGCTGACGGCTGATGAGGCGCGCGCGATGGTCGACGCGGCCCGACCAATGGTCGAGGAAATCTTCCGCGACCGCTTCAACGCCGAAGTCCTCGCCATCGCGCCTTATCCGCCGCAGGTCGTGTTCTGCAACGCCGAGATCAACAGCCTCGCCGACCTCGAAGGCCTGCAAGTCCGCGCCTCGGGCCGGATGACCGCCATCTTCCTGGAAGCACTGGGCGCGGAAGGCGTGAACGTCTCCTTCTCCGAAGTGCCGGGTGCGCTTCAAAACGGCGTCGTGGATTGTGCGGTGACCGGTGCAGGCTCGGGCTACTCTGCCGGTTGGTGGGAAGTCTCCACACACCTTCTGCCAATCCCGCTGGGGGGCTGGGACAGCGTTGTAACCGCCATGAATGCGGATCGCTGGGACGGGCTTTCGGCTGACGTGCAGGCCACCATCGAAGCTGAGATCGCATCCGGCTTTGAGGACCCGGCCTGGGCCTCAGCTCAGGACGCTCTGGTCAACGACATTGCCTGCCTGACGGGCAATGGTGAGTGCCCCGCGGGCGAGGCGCGGGACATGACGTTGGTCGAGGTCTCGGACGCCGATTTCGAGCGTGCGCGCGAAGTTCTGGTGGGGCAGGTCCTGCCGGATTGGGCGGAACGCGCGGGCGGAGATTGGGCTGAGCGCTGGAATGCCTCGGTCGGTGCCGTCGTCGGCGTGACCATCGAGTGATCGTGCGAACAGGGTATCTGCTCACGCGTGAGCAGATACCTTATCCATCTGATAAGAAAGTATAATCATGGAATTGGTTTTGATCGACCGCCTGCGCCGGATCAACCGCGCCGTGGCTTTGCTGGTGGGCCTTGGCCTGCTGGGGATGGCCGGGTTCGTCGTGCTCGACATCATCCTGCGCCAATTCCATGCCTCTTTCGGCGGGTCGGAGGAACTGGCGGGTTACGCCATGGCGCTCGCGACAAGCTGGGGCATGGCCTATGCGCTGCTGGAGCTCGGCCATATCCGCATCGACCTGCTGCGGTCGCGCACCGGGCCGCAGATCAAAGCGTTGTTTGATGTGCTGGCGCTGATCGCCATGTCGGGCGTGGTTGTGACCGTCGCCATCAAATGCTGGCCCGTGGTCGAGCGCGCCATCACCAACGGCAGCCGCGCCAACACGCCGCTGGCCACGCCGCTGGCATGGGTTCAGGTGCCGTGGTTCGCGGGCTGGGTCTGGTTCGCCCTCATGTCCTGCCTCGTGACGCTCTGCGCGATCCTTCTGACCGTCAAAGGACGCGGGCCTGAGACCGAGCCCTTCGCGGGCGCCTTCGCAGAACAGGACAGCCTGCAATGATCACTTACGTTTCAGCTGGCCTGCTCGCCCTTCTGGCCCTGTCGATCCCCGTGGGTATCGTCCTGTTCCTTCTGGGCTTTGGCGTGGATCAGTTTTTCTCAAGCTTTCCGCTGACGCGCGGGCTTGGGAACATGGTTTGGTCGTCGTCCAATTCCGCGACGCTGATAGCCATTCCCTTCTTTGTGCTGCTTGGCGAGGTGCTTGTCCGTTCCGGCGTGGCGACGCGCACCTATGCAGCGCTCGACCGCTGGGTCAGCTGGCTGCCCGGTGGCCTTGTCCATGCCAATGTGGCCACGGCCACGATGTTCTCCGCCACTTCCGGCTCTTCTGTGGCGACCGCCGCCACCGTGGCCACCGTCGCCATGCCGCAGGCCGAAAAACTGGGCTATGACCCAAAGCTCTTCTCCGGCGCGATTGCCGCGGGCGGCACGCTTGGCATCATGATCCCGCCGTCGATCAACCTGATCGTCTATGGCTTCCTGACGCAATCGAGCATCCCGCAACTGTTCCTCGCGGGCCTGATCCCGGGCCTTGCCCTGGCGCTCGCTTTCCTGATCGTGACTGCGATCATCTGCCTGATCCGCCCCGACCTAGGCGGCCAGCGCCGCCTGTTCCCGTTCCCGCAAATGCTGCGCGCGTTGCTGGACTTGATCCCGATCATCATCCTGTTCGGCCTGATCGTCGGCTCTATCTACCGCGGGTGGGCCACACCGACTGAGGCCGCCGCCGTGGGCGTTGCCGGAGCTCTTCTCATTGCCGCCGCGTTCGGAGGTATATCAATGACCATGATGCGCGATGCCCTTCTGGGTACCGTCAAGATTACCTCAATGATCATGCTGATCATCATCGGTGCGTCTTTCCTGAACTTCACCCTCTCTTCCGCCGGTCTGGGCCGCGAATTGACCGCCTTTATGGAAGGCCTCGGCCTCGGCCCATTGGGCTTCATCATGGTCGTCGTTGTCCTTTACATCGTGCTTGGCTTTTTCATTGAAACCCTGTCGCTGATGGTCGTCACAATCCCGATCATCGTGCCGATGGTGCTGGCGCAGGGCTATGACGTCATCTGGTTCGGCATCCTGATGATCGTGTTGATCGAGATGGCGCTGATCACCCCGCCGGTGGGCTTGAACCTCTACGTGGTGCAAGGCGCGCGGAAATCAGGAAGCTTGAACGAAGTGATGCTTGGCGCGCTGCCTTACTGCCTTGTGATGTTGGCGATGGCCTTTGCCCTGATCTGGTTGCCCGACATCGCGCTTTGGCTGCCAAACGCGCTCGAATAGCGCTCAGACCCCTTGTGAATGTTGAATCAATGCGGTCCAAACGGCCCGCAAACGAAGAGGAACCCTCCGATGAGCTGGCAATTCTGGGTCGACCGTGGCGGCACCTTCACCGATATCGTGGCCAAGGATCCGCACGGCGCGCTGCACACGCATAAATTGCTGTCCGAGAACCCCGAGGCCTACCGCGATGCTGCCGTGCACGGCGTGCGAACGTTGCTTGGGTTGGGGGCGGAGGATGCGATCCCCGAGGGCGCCGTTGATGCGGTGAAGATGGGGACGACGGTTGCGACAAATGCTCTGCTGGAACGGAAGGGGGAACGGACACTTCTGCTGATCACGCAAGGCTTGGGCGATCTGCTGCGGATCGGGTATCAGAACCGGCCGCGCCTGTTTGACCTGAACATTGAGTTGCCAGAATTGCTCTACGACGATGTCGTGGAGGTCCGCGAACGCCTTGACGCGGAGGGGCAGGTTGAAGTGCCGCTGGACGTGGAGGCGGCGCGGGCGGCATTGCAGAAAGCCTTTGATGAGGGCTACCGGTCTGTGGCGATTGCGTTGATGCATTCGTACCGGTTCCCGGGCCATGAGATCACTTTGGGCGCGCTCGCGGCGGAGGTCGGATTTACCCAGATCTCGCTCAGCCATGAGGCCTCGCCTTTGATCAAGCTCGTCGGGCGGGGCGATACGGCAGTGGTGGATGCGTATCTCTCGCCGATCCTGCGGCGCTACGTGGATCAGGTGGCAGCTGCTTTGGGTGCGGACACGCGGCTGATGTTCATGCAGTCCAATGGCGGTCTGACCGATGCGAGCCTGTTTCAGGGGCGGGATGCGATCCTGTCTGGTCCGGCTGGCGGCGTGGTCGGAATGGTGCGCACGGCGGAGGCGCTGGGGCATCACAAGCTGATCGGCTTCGACATGGGCGGCACGTCCACGGACGTGTGCCACTATGCGGGTGAGTACGAGCGGTCTTTCGAGACCGAGGTGGCCGGCGTGCGGATGCGCGCGCCAATGATGTCGATCCATACGGTTGCGGCGGGCGGTGGCTCGATCCTGTCGTACCGCGACGGTCGGATGCAGGTGGGCCCGGAAAGCGCGGGCGCCAACCCCGGACCGGCAGCCTATCGGCGCGGCGGGCCTTTGACAGTGACCGATTGCAACGTGCTTCTGGGCAAGTTGCAGCCCGCCCATTTCCCGGCGGTCTTTGGGCCGAATGGCGATGAGTTGCTGGACGCCGACGTGGTGCGCGAGAAGTTCGAGGCGCTGAGGGCCGAGATCGGGACGGAGAAATCGGTGGAGGAATTGGCCGAGGGCTTCCTGCGCATTGCCGTTGAAAACATGGCCAATGCGATCAAGAAAATCTCCGTCCAACGCGGCTATGACGTGACGCAATATACGATGAACTGCTTTGGCGGCGCGGGGGGGCAGCATGCCTGTCTGGTGGCCGATGCGCTGGGGATTGAGAGCATCTTTATCCATCCGTTTGCGGGGGTTTTGTCGGCCTTTGGGATGGGGTTGGCGGATATCCGCGCGATGAAGGAACGGCAGATCGGGGCGTCCATCACCGAGGATGCGACCGCCGAAATGGCGGCTTTGTCCGACCTCGCCCGCGTCGAAGTGGCGGGGCAGGGGATGGCCGACGATCAGATTCAGGTGATTGCCACCGCCCATATCCGCCCCCGTGGCGCGCAGCAGACGCAGGAAGTGCCCTTCGGCGATGCGGCGCAAATGACGGCGGATTTCGTTGAGGCCCACAAGCAACGCTTTGGGTTTGCGCCGGATACCTCTGACCTGCTGCTTGATGTGCTGGTGGCCGAGGCGGTGGGGCAGACGGGCGAGGGGGTTTCCATGCCTGACCCGGACGGCGCAGGGGCGGCTGCCGTGGATGCGCGTCTCTATACGGGCGGCGATTGGTGCGACGTGCCGCTTGTGGACCGCGCGACGCTGAAGATCGGCGCCCATGTCGACGGGCCCGCCATCCTAACGGAACCCACCGGTACCAATATGATAGAAGAAGGCTGGCGCGCGACCTGTGTGGCGGGCGGCAACCTTCTGCTCGAACGGGTCGTGCCGTTGCAGCGGGCCGAGGCCATCGGCACCGCCGTCGATCCGGTGATGCTGGAGGTTTTCAACAACCTCTTCATGTCCATTGCCGAGCAGATGGGTGCAACTCTACGGAACACCGCTTACTCGGTTAACATTAAGGAACGGCTCGACTTTTCCTGCGCCATCTTCGATCAGTTCGGTGATCTTGTGGCCAACGCGCCGCATGTGCCTGTGCACCTCGGCTCGATGTCGGAATCCGTACGCACGATCCTGCGCCTGAACGAAGGCAAGATCCGGCCCGGCGATGTGTTCATGATGAACAATCCGTTCAATGGCGGCACGCATTTGCCCGACGTAACGGTTATCACCCCTGTCTTCGACGCGAACGGGAAGGACATCATCTACACCGTCGCTTCCCGTGGGCACCACGCCGATATCGGCGGCAAAACCCCCGGCTCGGCCCCGCCGGACAGCCGCGTCATCACCGAGGAAGGCGTCGTGATCGACAACTTCCTGCTGGTTGAGCAAGGCACGCTGCGGGATGCGGAGACGCGCAAGCTTCTGGCTTCGGGCGAATGCCCTTGCCGCAATATCGAAGAGAATATGGCCGACCTTGCAGCGCAGATCGCAGCCAACGCGACGGGCGTGGCGGAGCTGACGAAGATCACCGACCAATTCGGGCTTGAGACGATCCACGCCTATATGGGCCACGTGCAGGACAATGCCGAGGAAAGCGTCCGCCGAGTCCTCGACGTGCTGAAAGACAGTGCCTTCACCTACCCGATGGATGACGGCGCGCAGATCAAGGTCGCCATCACCGTCGACAAGGCGGCGCGTGAGGCGACGCTGGATTTCACCGGCACCTCCCCACAGTCGGAGTTCAACTACAACGCCCCGCTCGCCATTTGCCGCGCGGTCGTTCTCTATGTCTTCCGCACCTTGGTCGGCAGCGACATCCCGATGAACGAGGGCTGCCTGAAGCCGATCAACCTGATCGTGCCCGAAGGCTCCATGATCAACCCGGCCTATCCGGCTGCGGTGATCTCGGGCAATACCGAGGTCAGCCAATCCATCGCCGACACGCTTTACGGCGCGCTTGGGGTGATCGCGGGCAGCCAGGGGACGATGAACAATTTCGTCTACGGCAATGCGGCCTACCAGAATTACGATACGATCTGCGGCGGCACGGGCGCGGGGGAAGGTTTCCACGGCACCTCTGCCGTTCATTCCCACATGACCAACACGCGCATGACCGACCCGGAAGTGCTGGAAACCCGGTTCCCCGTCACAGTCGAAGAATTCTCGATCCGCAAAGGCTCCGGCGGGCAGGGGCGCTGGCAAGGCGGCGAAGGGATCACGCGACGCTTGCGGTTCAATGAAGCAATGACCGTGACAACGCTTACGTCACACCGGTCCGTCCCGCCCCATGGCGCGGCTGGCGGTGGACAAGGCGGTGTTGGGATCAACGCTGTTGAGCGGTCGGACGGTCGCACAGAGCCGTTGCAAGGAAACGATCAGGTGGAGCTTGAACCGGGTGACGCGTTCATCATGCAAACGCCCGGCGGCGGCGGCTTTGGCGCGGCCTAGTCATCCATCCGGCGAAGCGCCTTCATCGTGCGAAATTCCTCCGGCGCGGGCTCTGCTGCGCGCAGGGGGCGGTTTTCGAGTTGCTTGGAATAGGCGCGGCTTTCCAAACGGGTCAATTCACGTTTGACCAGTTCGACCTGAAACAGAAGCCGATCTTTTGAGACACGCAGTTGATCCATTGCGGCTTCCAACTGCGTCTCCTGATCTTCGGTCAGGATCGAAATGTCATCGATGGCAACCGCATTGATGGCCGGCAAAAGCACCCAATCCAGCGCGTCACGGTAGACTTGGCTGGTCAAAGCCTCCAACGGGTAGCTGAACCCATCTTCGCTTTTGAGCGCACGGTGCGGGTTGCCCGCGATGGCGGCAAACCGCACCAAGGCGCGGTTGGGTTGATCGTCAAAATGCGAATACAGGACCCGCAATTGCCGCAGCGACAGGCCGGGCAACTGGATCTCTTCATCGGGATTGCTGAAAACACCATCAGATCCGGTGCGCGAAAACTCGTCCAGCACGGCCATGATGCGATCGCTGATCTCAGGGCAGAAAACCTCGTCCAGCGGGCGTTCTGTGGTGAAGGTGATCCGGTGTCGATGCTCAGGTTTGGAAATGACCAAAGCGACAGGAACCCATGGCGCATCAGGTGATGCGTGGGAAAGTGTGATCGACAGCCCGTCTGAATGCTGTACGTCGGACAAGCCAAGCTCCTCCGTCATGGTCGCTGAACCCGATAATTATAACGATCTCCTTAAGAAACCGTTAATACTCGGAAAAAGGGCCCACGGGAACCTCTCAGCGCAACGGATTTCACGCAAGGTAAACGCGTGCTGTCACTCGCGCTGGCCATCCTCCACAAGCGTCGCGACAACCCCCAGCACCTCCTCGGCCTGGTTCAGGAAGGGGGTCACCGACAATCGCATATCCACGCCGTCGATCTGGAAATAATGCGTCTGCTCTTCGCGAAGCCGGAAGACTTCGTTGCAAATGCTGGTCAGCTGGGCGGTATCATCGGGCAAATAGCATTGCGACAGATGTATGCCGGTCTTGGGAAGGTCGTTGATCTTGAACCGATCAATGGCCGCTTGCGAGGCGCGGCGCACGATAAGCGCCTGATCAATAACGAGAACCGGGAATGGTACCACATCCAACGTCGCCCCCAATTCCGTCGAAACACGCTGCAATTCGGCGGAGTTGACCTGCAATTCCTCGTTAACAGTGATCAGTTCTTCGTTGGTTGACTGCAGCTCTTCGTTTGAGGTTTCCAATTCCTCATTCGTGGCCTGAAGCTCCTCATTGGTGGATTGCATCTCTTCATTGATGCTTTGCAGTTCCTCGTTCGAGGTTTGCAGTTCTTCAACGGTCTGCTGCAGCGCCTCCCGGGTCTGGCTGATCTCCTGCTCCATCTGGCGGATATAATTGCGCTGCTCGTCCTCACTGAGGCTTTCGAGAACATCAATCTGGCTCGCCTTGGTGCGCGTCTCTATTCCGACAAGGATGTGGTCTTCGCCGTGATCCACACTGGGCAGCGGATAACAAACGGCGCGCACTTCGTTGAAACCTTCCCCCTCCAGGGTATGCCAGCGCCCCGACCGCCGTTGCTTGTTCTTCAAGGCCGTGGCGCACAATCCGGTAATTTCGTCTCGCAGGGGTTTGCGCAGGTTGCGCACACCGATCCACAGCGGTGCGTTTTCCGTCATCTGGGTGAAAGGGGAGATATCGCCGAACACGCGCACCATCTCTCCGCTGCGGGTGACGATAAAGCCGTTCTTTGCGACCACGCGGGCAAGAGCGTCGAATGTGCCGTGGGGGGATATCTGAGGGTCGGCCACCGTTTCCACGCGCGGCAAGTTTGGGGTCGGTGTCCAGCGTCCCATTGTGTTTCCGACATTGGAAAACCGGGGCGAGGTGGGTTGCCCCATGCGGCGCTTGGAAAAGATCTTCTCGCCGCCGCGCCGCGTCTCAAACAGGGTGTCCATGGACCCCACAGTCTCGGACGTTCCAAGAAACAGCAGGCCCGTTGATTTCAGGGCATAGTGGATGCGGTGCAGAACCCGGTTCTGAAGCGAGGTGTTGAAGTAGATCAACACATTGCGAAGGCTGACGAAGTCCACGTTCAGGAACGGCGGATCGTGGAAGATATTGTGCATCGAAAACAGCGTGATGGCGCGCAGTTCCGGCACCACTTCGATCCGTCCTTCATGGACCTTGAAGTAGGTCTCAAGGATATGCTCGGGGATGTCAGAGGCCGCCGTGATCGGATAGCTGCCGCGGCGCGCCATCTCCAACGCTCTGTCGTCGATATCGGTGGCAAATATCTGCACCCGCGCTTTGCGGAGCTTTTCCAATCCGCCCATCGCCTCAGAGAGCATGATGGCGATCGAATAAGCCTCTTCACCGGTCGCGCACCCGGCGACCCACAGCCGCAGCTGACCCACCTCCTTACCGCCAACAAGTCGCTCGAACTCGCCGTGCAATTGCTCGAACTGGGTCTGGTCGCGGAAAAACCGCGTCACCGAGATCAAAAGATCTCTGAACAACGCGTCGACTTCTTCGGCGGAGGTGCGGCAGAAGTCGACGTAATCGTCATAGTCATTGATATCGAGCGCGGCCATGCGCCGGTTGATGCGACGCGTGACCGTGGTTTCCTTATAGTCTCGGAAGTCGACATTGGTGCGGGCCAGAAGGATCTGAAAGATATCCGACAGCTTGCTGGGACGCTCATTGAGGCGGCGCAGTTGTGAGAAATCCCGCGTCTGGGTCAGGATTTTTGTCAGATGCTGCCCGATCTGCTCCGGTGACAGGGTCAGGTCGATGCAGCCGGTTTCAGCGGCCGAGGCGGGCATACCATCGTATTTTGCGGTCGCCACGTCTTGCGCGATTGTGATGCCACCGGCCTCGCGGATGGCCTGCACGCCGTAGCTGCCGTCGCTGCCCGTGCCCGAAAGCACGACCCCCACGGTCCGCTCCCCCACCTCTTCTGCAATGGATTTGAAAAGCCGGTCCGCCGAAGGCTTGGGGGAGGCAGGGTGCCCGCTTGGCTCGACGAGTTTCAACACCCCATCCTTCAGGACCACATCGGAATTCGGCGGCGTGATGAAGATGGTATTGGCGATCGGTTCGGTTGTTCCGTCCAGCTCCACCACTGGCAAGGGCGTCTCACGTGAAATCAGCGAGGTCAGTAGGCTTTTGTGTGTCGGCGACATGTGTTGCGCCAGAACGTAGACCGCATTCGCATCCGGGGGCAGGTTCTGCACCAGCGACGAGGCCGCCTCTAGCCCCCCGGCCGAGGCTGCAATGCCCACGAAGTAGAGTGTCTCATCCAGAGACTTTGTTTCTGTTTCAGACATCCAATTGCTCCGAAAGGCGCGCAACTTCAGGCACGGGTCTTACAGAGAATGCTAGAGGGTCCGGGCCACTGGAACAACAGCGTCAAACGGTGCAAAGGGCCGATAAATAAGGCAAAACCTCACATGGTATAGGGCATTTTCGCCACACTCAGCGGGGTTCGAACGTCAGCGTCCCTGTCAGGCGCTGGGGGCCCAATGCCTGCATCTCGACAACCAGCGCCCCGCCGCTGCCCGGCCCAAAGGCGACGCCCTGCCCGTCGGGCGAGGCCAGATCCACGCGCGTGTCCGATGCGCCGCCGGAAACCGCCAATGTCGCATTTTCCGTGCCGGAAAACACAACCTGACCCGATGCCGTGCTGCCGGGTATGGCGATTTGCCATTGGCCCTGAAAACGCCCTTGAACCGTGGCACATCCTAGGGTGCCGACCCAATTCGTGGCCCCCTCTGCTGCTGCGTCCAGTGTGCACCTGATGCGCAACTGCGCACCATCGGGCGCGGTCAGGCGCGCATTGGTGCGCCATTCCCCGGAAAGCCATGCGGGCACTTCTGCCATGGCAGCGACCGGCAGGGCGGACATAATGACGGCAAGAGCAAGCTTTTTCATCTTTTCACCATTCGGATCAGGGACGGCAGAAATCCTAGGTCAACGATCAACGCCATCCAGAGCGAGAAGATCACAAACGCGCCAAATACCGGTAAACTTGCCGTGGCACTGAAGACCGTTGCGATGAACCCCAGCGACATGATGAGCGTGGAGGCGACCATGGGCGGCCCGGCATGGGTCAGCGCATCAGCCAGCCTTGCGTCTCGGTCGCCCTTCGATAACCGCCAGCGGTTCAGGAAGTGAATGGTGTCATCCACCGCGATCCCGAAGGCCACGGTCAGCGCAAATGCGACGGTCATGGTCATGCCCTGGCCCGTCACAACCAGCGCGGCTTCAATCGCCATCATCGGCAAGGCGCTTACGCCGGTTGCCAGCACCGCCAGCACGATGGACCGCTGCGAGACCGCCACAACCAGCAGGATCGCACCCAAGGCGATGTAAAAGCTCATCCGCATGCTGGCGACGGTTTCCGGCACCACCTCATGCGACAGAAGCGATTGTCCCGCCAGCGTGGTCACGTCAGCCAGGCCAGCCTCGTCCAGCGCGGCCGATAGCGCATCCAGTTCCGCTCCAAACCGGTCGGGTGCCGTGCCAAGGGGCAGCAGAACAGGCAGGGCGACGGAAAGATCATCCCCCGCCCGGAACCGTTCCGGCACTTGCGGCGCACCGTCTGTGGAAGTGGCATTGCCGCTCAACGCGATCTCCGCCACGCGCGACAGACGGTCTGCATCAGCCTCGGACAGGCCGGGGGTGCCATCCGTATCTGCGACTTCAACAAACAGCGAGGCGGACCCAAGGCTCTCCGCCTCCATAAACGCCAGATCCGCGCCTAAGGGGCTCGTGTCGCGCACATGCTCCGATAGAGAGAAAGACGGCTCCGACCGGTTCAGCGTCGGCAACAGGGCCAGCACCACAACGCCGCCGATGATGACCGCGCGCATCGGATGGCGCAGGCCCGCTCGTGCTGGCACGAGAAAGCTGGAAAAGCCCCGCAGATCCGGCAAGGCATCATTTGCCAGCAGGCGGGCGAGCACCGGGAAGATCAGGCAGACGGAGGCAAAGCCACAGCCCACCGCCACTGGCCCCCAGATGGCGAGGCCCAGAAGCGCGTCTGTGCCGACAAACGCGAAACTACCAAGGGCGAGGGCCGATGTCAGCGACGTCATGAAGGCGGCTGGCAGAACCTCACGTATCGCCCGCTCCAGCCCCATGCCGCGTTCCCGGCTGGCGTAGAACAGGTGCAACGTGTCTGCGAAGGCCAGAACCATCACCAGTGTCGGCAAAGTCGCCAGCCAAGGGTCCAGAGACCGTCCGAACCATCCCAACAGGCCCGTGAACCAAAGCACGCCACAGATCGACGGGACCGCGCAGATCAGGATTGCGCGGAATGAGCGGACGATAAGCCAGCCGACGAGAATGCAGATCAGAACCGCCAAGGGCGTTACGACCGCCTGGTCGCGGATCAGGCTGGTAGAAATCTGTCGCTCCACGGCTTGTTGGCCCACCGCGCGCACGTCGAGCGGTTGGGATGCGTCGATCAGCGGGGGAAGCATCTCGGCCAAAGTGCCCGGCTCAACGCCGCTCGCAGCGATAACATGGAGGAGGGCGGCAGACCTGTCAGAAGCCACAAGCGCCCCCGCCGCATCGCCTGCCGCAAAGTAGCTGGCGAACCGATCCTCCAGCGCGGCGTCTGGATCGGCAAGGATCAGCGGGGTTGTTACCCCTTCCGCCAGGATGGAAAAGAGGCTGACAACCTCGGCCACACCATCGGTGAATTGCAGATCGAGGATCAGGTTTTCCAACGCCTCAAACGCCTCTGGGTCGGCCAGGTCATCGGCTCGCACCAAGAGCGCTTCATCAGCCACGCCCAGACCGAACCGGTCCTGAAAGCGTTCGTAAGCAAGATAGCCCGCGCTGTCGCCTTCCAGCGCGCTGATCACGTCCGCCTCGACCTGCAGATCGCGCGCGCCGATGACCGCAAGGACGGTCAGAACCAGCGCCAGACAAGCGGCCAGATAGGTTTGCGGCGTGCGTGTCGGGGCCGCTGTCGTGTCGCTCATGCCTCTAGCCTGTTGTTTCTTCGCTGCATCACGCGCCGCACCTGTTGGTGCAAGTGGGGGCATTCTCCGTTGACGGCAGATAGGGCGCAATGCCCAATTGGCGAGTTACCAGACCATCGGATTGAAATGACAGATTTGACAAACCGCCTTGCCACTTTGCGTGTGGGTCGTGGGTTGGGCTTGCTTCAGCAGGTCGCGGAAGATGAGGCGTTGACGGGCCGCGAGATTACGTTGGCCGGTCGACAGATGATGTCTTTCGCCTCCTGCTCATACCTCGGGCTTGAGATGGAGCCTGCGCTCAAGGCCGGTGCCATCGCGGCGACGGAAGCCTATGGCACGCAATTCTCCGCCTCACGCGCCTTCCTGTCGGCCCCGCCTTACGCGGAGGCTGAGGCGCTGTTGGCAGAGATCACCGGGCGGCCATCGCTGTTGGTGCCGTCCACCTCCCTCGGGCATCAGGCGGCTTTGCCGTTGCTGGTGGGGGAGGATGATCTGGTGCTGATCGACGTGCAGGCCCATGCCAGCCTGCATGTGGCCGCGAACCTGCTGAAAGCGCAGGGCGTTTGCGTACAAACCGTCGGCCATAGCGCGCCCGACCATGTCGCGCGAAAGCTGCGATCCAGCGATGCGCCGCGTGTATGGCTTTTGGTGGATGGCATCTATTCCATGATCGGCGATGTTGCCCTGTTCGCGGCGTATGACAGGCTGCTGGCCGAAGATGCGCGGCTGCGCCTCTATGTCGATGATGCCCATGCAACGGGATGGTGCGGGGATCGGGGGCAGGGATTAGCCCTGCAACACTGGCCGGATCATGCGCGTGTTGTGGTTGCTTTGTCGTTGAACAAGAGCTTCGCCTGCGCGGGTGGATGTCTTGCCCTCGCCGATGAAGAACAAGCCGAGGCGGTGCGTGCCTTCGGCCCGGCGATGACCTTTTCCGGCCCCGTTCAGCCGCCGATGCTTGGGGCCATTCTGGCCTCCGCTCGCTTGCATCTTGGGGCGGGCCTCGCCGCGCGTCAGGACAAGCTGCGAGGATTGATTGCGCATTTTAATGCCGGTGCCGTGGCGCGGGGCCTGCCCTTGGCCTGCGCGCACGAAACACCCATGCGATACATGCGGATCGGCGATATTGGTCGCACGGCCACGATCGCCACCGCGCTGCAAGATGCAGGGTATTTCATGGCCACCGTCGCTCCGCCAGCGGTTGCCGCCCGCGATGTTGGCTTGCGCATGACGCTGACCACGCATCACAAAATGGCGGACATAGACGGCCTGCTCAATGCGTTGTCCGATGCGCTGGACGGGTCGATCCCGGCCGCGGCGGAGTGAGCCTGCTTCTGACACCGGCGGAGGCTGCGCTCTACCGGACCGGTCCCAACAATATCTCCATCCTGTTTGAGGCGAAGGGCGGCTTTGACCCCGCGCGCGCCCTGTTTGGCCTGCATCAGATGGTCGAAGGGACGGAACGATTTCATCGGATCCCGAAAGGCCGGCTAAGCCCCTGTTTTGGCGCGCGCTTGCCGCTGCATTGGCCCGATCACGTTGCCATTCTCGATGCGACCGATGTGACAGCTGCGCAGATGATGGCCCTGACCCGGCGGCTTGCGCTGCCAAGTGACCGCCCCCTGTGGCGGGCGGTTCTGGTGAACCCGGATGGGGCGGGGTGGAGGGGGCTTGCCCTGCATTTCGACCACGCCATCGCAGACGGCACCCGGATTTCGCGCCACATCGTGAAGGAAGCGCGCCCGGGCGCCGAGCAAAAGGCGCCGATCGTGGATTTGCCACGCATTAAGCTGGCTCAATTGGAAACCGACACAGACCCGCGCCTGACCCCGGCCGATCCGGCTCTTCTGCGCCTGAGCTTTGCAGACCTCTCGCGCGCAATGCCGGACGCCGCCAGCCATTCCGATGCCCTTCTGCGTCTCGCGCACCGCATTCTGTCGGAAGAGCCGGCCTTTGCGGGCCTGCCCACCACCCGCCGCGATCATGCGCAGGTCGCGCGCATCGAGGCGCTGCGCACGGCGGGCGGCGTCCTCGGCAACCGCGCCCACATGGTAACTGTGGACCTTTCGGTTTCGGCTACAGCAAGCAGCGCCCTGTTCGAGCGGTCGCGCGCCTCCTGGGTCGAGGCCGCGCGTATGAACCTCGCGCGCTTCGTGCCCGCAGCCCTTCTGCGGCCCATCGTTCAAAAGGAATTTTCGCAACCCGGCATCGTGCTGACCGTCGTGCCGGTGGGCCGCACCCTTCCGCCCCTGTTCGGGTTGGATTTGCAGGCCATTCACCCCGCCGCGCCCGTTCTTGGGCGTCCACCTTTGGCGATCACGGCGGTCCGGACGGGGCAGGGGTTTGACATCTGCATAACGGCCCATGGCCCCGATGGGCGGGCAATCCCTGATCTCTCTCAACGTGTAGCGTCGCAAATGACGGAAATAGTTCAATAGAAAAATTCGATTGAAAGGCGTGCGCTTGATTGGCAAAAGCGCGTCATGATCAACAAACTCGAAATGTTCATCGCCGTCGCGCGGGAGGGTCACTTTGGCCGCGCCGCCGAAAGCCTCGGCCTGACCCAGCCCACGCTGTCCACCGGGATCAAACAGCTTGAGGAAAGCCTCGGTGTGCAACTGATCTTTCGCGGTTCCCGCTTTGGGGGGCTGACACCCGAAGGCCAGCGCGCGCTTGTCTGGGCGCGGCAGCTGGTCAGCGATGCCCGCACCTTCCGGCAAGAAATGCGCACCGCCCGCCATGGGCTCAGCGGCATCGTCCGACTGGCCGTGATCCCGACCGCGTTGACCTGGGCCGCGCACTTGTCGGCCCAATTTGCCGAAGCCCACCCCAATGTGCGTTTCACGATCCTTAGCCGCACCTCGGCTGAGATCCTCAAGATGCTGGAAAACCTCGAAATTGATGCGGGCCTGTCCTACCTTGATAACGAACCGCTCGGGCGCGTCACGACGGAGCCGCTGTACCGGGAAAGCTATACGCTCGTGACCCACCGCGAAAGCGATCTGGCCTTGCAGGACAAGGTCGAATGGGCCGATCTGGCCGGAGAACGGATCTGCCTGCTGACGCCAGATATGCAGAACCGCCGCATCATCAACGAAGCCTTCATGGAGGCCGGGATCACGCCCGAGGCGCAGGTCGAAAGCAACTCCACCGTCGTGCTAGCCGCCCATGTGGAGGCCGGTGGCTGGATCACGGTTCTGCCCCATGACATGGCGCAATTCCTGTGTGCCGGGAAACCTGATCTGGTCATCCGTCCCATTGATGGCGGCGGAATGGACCACGCCGTAGGCCTCGTTGCACCCTATCGGGAGCCGCACACACCGGTCATCGACGCCCTGATCAAAGCCACGCGCGCATTGGGTCGAAACCAATCCTGAAGATGTCGGATTTAGAGTAACCGGTGTCGCATTGTATACATTGGTATTTTCAATCGACTGACGGTTTAGCGATATTGAATTCCGAATGATGGTCTTGCATCTTTAAGGGGAACGTTCCGGAGCAAGCCATGTCGACCACAGCCGCCCCGCATGAAAGCGCCGATATCAGCGCGATCATCCAGAAAAACATCGGCCTTGAAGGGCCTTTGCTGCCGATCCTGCATGATGTGCAGGCGGCGTTCGGCCATGTGCCGGATACGGCCCGCGCGCCCATCGCGGATGCGCTGAACATCACCGAGGCTGAACTGCATGGCGTGATCTCTTTCTACCACGACTTCCGCCGTCAACCGGCGGGCAAGACAGTGCTCAAGATCTGCCGGGCCGAAGCCTGCCAGGCGGTTGGGGCCAATGATCTGTCTGACAAGGTGTTGAAGCTTCTGGGTCTGGATTGGCACGGCACCTCTGCCGATGGGCGTATCACGGTGGAGCCGGTCTATTGCCTTGGCCTTTGCGCTTGCGGCCCGGCGGCGATGATCGACAACAAAGTGATTGGCCGCGTAACGGCTGAGGCGCTGGTGGCGGAGGTCTCTCAATGAAGGTCTGGGTTCCCCGCGACGCCGCCGCAAAGGCGCTCGGCGCAGATGCCGTGGCCACCGCGTTCGAGGCCGCTGGTGCCGAGGTTGTCCGCAACGGCTCTCGCGGCATGATCTGGCTGGAGCCGCTGGTTGAGGTGGAGCGCGACGGCGTGCGTGTGGGCTATGGCGCCGCGACACCCGCGGATGTGCCCGCCATCCTCGATGGCTCTGCCGATAGCCTTGGCCCGGTCGAGGAGATCCCGTTCTACGCTAAGCAAAACCGCCTGACATTCCAACGCTGCGGCGTGATCGACCCGCTTTCGCTGGCGGAATACGAAGCCCATGGCGGCCTTGCGGGTCTGCGCCGCGCGATTGAGAAGTCGGATGCCGATATCGTGGCCGAAGTCACCGAGAGCGGTCTGCGGGGCCGGGGTGGCGCGGGCTTCCCCACCGGCATCAAGTGGGAGACGGTCCGCAAAGCCGATGGCCCACAGAAATACATCGTCTGCAACGCCGACGAAGGCGACAGCGGCACCTTCGCCGACCGTATGATCATGGAAGGCGACCCGTTCTGCCTGATCGAAGGCATGACGATTGCAGGCCTCGGCGTGGGGGCCACGAAGGGCTACATCTACCTCCGCTCGGAATATCCCGACGCGATTGAGGTGATGAATACGGCCATTGAAATTGCGCGAGAAAACAACATTCTGGGTCGCGTTCTTAATTCATCACATGAATTCGATATCGAGGTCCGCGTTGGCGCAGGCGCCTATGTCTGCGGCGAAGAAACCAGCCTGCTGAACTCGCTCGAAGGCAAACGCGGCGTCGTGCGCGCCAAGCCACCGCTCCCTGCGCTCGAAGGCTTCCTGGGTCGTCCCACCGTGGTCAACAACGTGATCTCTCTGGCAACCGTCCCGGTGATTTTTGAGAAGGGCGCGGCCCACTACGCCAGCTTCGGCCTCGGCCGTTCCAAGGGCACGATGCCGATCCAGATCGCGGGCAACGTCAAGCAAGGCGGCCTGTTTGAAACCGCCTTCGGCATGCCACTGGGCGAGTTGGTCAACGACATCGCCGGCGGCACGGCGTCCGGCACACCTGTCAAGGCGGTGCAGGTCGGCGGCCCACTCGGCGCCTATTTCGCGCCTGAGAAATTCGACACGCCCTTCGCCTATGAGCCCTTTGACGGCGCTGGTGGCCTGATCGGCCACGCGGGCGTTGTGATCTTCGACGAAACCGCAGACATGCTCGGCATGGCCCGCTTCGCCATGGAATTCTGCGCCGTGGAAAGCTGTGGCAAATGCACGCCCTGCCGCATCGGCGCCGTGCGCGGGGTCGAGACCATCGACCGGATCGGGCAGGGCGATGCCTCTGCCATCCCGTTGCTGGTGGATCTCTGCGAGACGATGAAAGACGGCTCGCTCTGCGCATTGGGCGGCTTCACGCCGTACCCCGTCATGTCCGCCCTTGAACAATTCCCCGAAGAATTCGCCGTCGCTCAGGAGGCCGCAGAATGAAAGATTTTATCATCCCCTGGGACGATCGCGATATGGGCACACCCGCCGTTGAGGGCGCGCCCGTCACGCTGACGGTTGACGGGTTTGAGGTGACTGTGCCGGAAGGCACCTCCGTTATGCGCGCGGCGGCTGAGATCGGCATGTCGATCCCCAAGCTCTGCGCGTCGGACAACCTCGAAGCGTTCGGTTCTTGCCGGTTGTGCGTGGTCGAGATCGAGGGCCGTCGCGGCACGCCTGCCTCCTGCACCACACCTGTGGCTGAGGGCATGGTGGTGCGCACACAATCCAGCAAGGTGAAGAAGATCCGCAAGGGCGTGATGGAGCTTTATATCTCCGACCACCCGCTGGATTGCCTGACCTGTGCGGCGAATGGCGATTGCGAATTGCAGGACATGGCAGGCGCCGTCGGCCTGCGCGATGTGCGCTATGAGGCGCCTGAAAACGCCCCTCTCGCCAACCATTTCGAAGCGCGTCAAGGCGTTCAGGACAACCCCGAATGGATGCCGAAGGACGACAGCAACCCCTATTTCACCTACGACCCGTCCAAATGCATCGTCTGCAACCGCTGCGTCCGCGCCTGCGAGGAAGTGCAGGGAACCTTCGCGCTGACCATCGAAGGCCGTGGCTTCGACAGCCGCGTCTCCGCCGGTGGCCCGGACAATGATTTCCTGACCTCCGATTGCGTCTCCTGCGGGGCCTGCGTGCAGGCCTGCCCAACCGCGACGCTCGAGGAAAAATCGGTCATCGAGCTTGGCACGCCCGAACGCTCCGTCGTCACCACCTGCGCCTATTGCGGCGTCGGCTGCTCATTCAAGGCCGAACTGAACGGCGACGAACTCGTCCGCATGACGCCTTACAAACATGGCGAGGCCAACCGGGGCCATTCCTGCGTCAAAGGCCGTTTCGCCTGGGGCTACGCCAACCACCAGGATCGTATTCTCAGCCCGATGATCCGCGACAGCATCGACCAGCCATGGAAGGAAGTCAGCTGGGAAGAGGCCATGGACTTCACCGCCAAGCGCCTGAAATCGCTTCAGGAAAAGCATGGCCGCAAATCCATCGGCGTGATCACGTCCTCGCGCTGCACGAATGAGGAAACCTACCTCGTCCAGAAGCTCGCCCGCGGCGTCTTCATGAACAACAACACCGACACCTGCGCCCGCGTCTGCCATTCGCCCACCGGCTACGGCCTGGGCCAGACCTTCGGCACCTCCGCCGGGACGCAGAACTTCGACAGCGTGCAGCACACGGACGTCGCCGTCATCATCGGGGCGAACCCGACGGACGGCCACCCGGTCTTTGCCTCACGTCTGAAAAAGCGCCTGCGCCAAGGCGCGAAGCTCATCGTGATCGACCCGCGCCGCACCGATATCGTGCGCTCGGCCCATATCGAGGCGTCGCACCACCTGCCGCTTCGCCCGGGCACCAACGTGGCCGTCGTCACGGCGCTGGCCCATGTCATCGTCACCGAGAAGATCTATGACGAGGCCTTCATCCGCGAGCGCTGCGATTGGGATGAATTCCAGGATTACGCGGCCTTCGTCTCCGACCCGCGCCACAGCCCCGAGATGACCGAAGTGCTGACCGGCGTGCCCGCCAAAGAGCTGCGCGAGGCCGCCCGCCTTTACGCCACCGGCGGCAACGGCGCGATCTACTACGGCCTCGGCGTCACCGAGCATTCCCAAGGCTCAACAACTGTCATGGGCATCGCGAACCTTGCCATGATGACCGGCAATATCGGGCGCGAAGGCGTTGGCGTGAACCCGCTGCGCGGCCAGAACAACGTGCAGGGCTCCTGCGACATGGGATCATTCCCGCACGAACTGCCCGGCTACCGCCATGTGAAGGGCGACGAAGTCCGCGCGATCTTCGAGAGCAAGTGGAACGTCAAGATCGACCCCGAACCGGGTCTGCGCATCCCCAACATGCTGGATGCCGCCGTCGCGGGGGACTTCAAGGGCCTCTACTGCCAGGGCGAAGACATCCTGCAATCGGACCCTGACACGCACCACGTCCAGGCGGGCCTTGCCGCGATGGAATGCGTGATCGTCCATGACCTGTTCCTGAACGAGACGGCGAATTACGCCCATGTCTTCCTGCCGGGCTCCACCTTCCTCGAAAAGGACGGGACCTTCACCAATGCCGAACGCCGCATCAACCGCGTGCGCGAGGTGATGAAGCCGAAACAGGGCTACGCCGATTGGGAAGTCACCCAGCTTCTGGCGCAGGCCATGGGCGCGGATTGGAACTATAACCATCCGTCTGAAATCATGGACGAAATCGCCGAAACCACGCCCGGCTTCGCCAACGTCAACTACGACATGCTGGAAGAGCGTGGCAGCGTCCAATGGCCCTGCAACGACAATGCGCCCGATGGCTCACCCATCATGCATATCGACGGCTTCGTGCGCGGCAAGGGGCGGTTCATCAACACCGAATATGTCGCTACCGATGAACGCACCGGCCCGCGTTTCCCGCTGCTGCTAACCACGGGCCGCATCCTGTCGCAGTACAATGTCGGCGCGCAGACCCGGCGGACGGAAAACTCCGTCTGGCATTCCGAGGATGTGTTGGAAATCCACCCCCACGACGCCGAAGTGCGCGGCGTCAAAGAAGGCGATTGGGTCAAGCTGGCTTCGCGTGCGGGGGAAACGAGCTTACGTGCCACACTCACCGACCGGGTTGTGCCTGGGGTTGTCTACACGACCTTCCACCACCCGGACACGCAGGCCAATGTCATCACCACCGATTACTCCGACTGGGCCACGAACTGCCCGGAATACAAGGTGACGGCGGTGCAAGTCGGCCTGTCGAACGGCCCGACCGAATGGCAGCGCGAGTATAACGCACAGGCCGAGCGCTCGCGCCGCATCCAGACGGCGGCGGAGTAACGTATGCTACGGCTGGTGCAATATGCAGTCACGGCGATGCTTGCCGCGCCCGGTGTTGCATCGGCAGATAGTATAACCTGCCCCGAATTTTGGCAGCCGGTTGTGAACGAATTCGCCGCGCTGCTGGCGACGCCGGATTATGACGGGATCGCTGGCGGTGTTCGGTCGGAACGCGGCGTTCTGGGCGACTGCTTTGACCTTGGGGCCGTGATGCCTATTTACGCAGCCCATCTTGAAGCTGTACCCGAGTTGATGCGCGGTGAACCCGAGCTCTGCGGCACCGTTTCTATGGCAGGGGCGGATGGCTTTCTCATACTTCTGACGTTGCCTGAAGAGGAAGCCAGATTGG
Organism: Gymnodinialimonas sp. 202GB13-11; assembly: GCF_040932485.1. NCBI lineage: Bacteria > Pseudomonadati > Pseudomonadota > Alphaproteobacteria > Rhodobacterales > Paracoccaceae > Gymnodinialimonas > Gymnodinialimonas hymeniacidonis. The sequence goes on from NZ_JBFRBH010000001.1 coordinate 1,118,762, forward strand.
CTGGCGAGAGGTGTCAAAGACTTTTGGGGCAGCTGCCACTTGCGATTTCGCTGCACCGCCGGGGTCTTGAGCGAGTAGGATATGAGGGCGGTGAGGGATGACACCCACCCACTCCATATCCGCCGAGGCCCTCGGCTCTTCCGACGCCCGCGACGTCGCGCGCTCGCTGCCCGAGGAAACGCCCGTTGCCGTGACCGTCAACGGCACGACGCAGGCCGTGATGATGTGTTCGCCCGCCGACCTTGAGGATTTCGCCACCGGTTTCGCCTTCACCGAAGGCTTTGCCACGCCCGACCAGATCGAGAGCGTGGAGATCATCGAAAGCGATCAGGGGATTGAGGCACGCCTCTGGGTGCCCGACGCCATCGCCGAGGCGCTCGGCGACCGCCGCCGCGCCATGATGGGCCCGGTCGGCTGCGGCCTCTGCGGCATCGACTCGCTGGAACAAGCATTGCGCGATTTGCCGGTGTTGGGGCAGGGCGGCTCCATCGGTCTGGCCGAGGCCGCAAAAGCGCCCGAGATGTTGCGCGCCCACCAGCCGCTCCACGACCTGACCCATGCCGTCCATGCCTCAGGCTTCCTGACACCCGGCCAAGGCGTGACCCTCGCGCGTGAGGATGTCGGCCGTCACAACGCGCTCGACAAGCTGATCGGCGCGGCCTTGCGCGACGACACCGACCTCAGCCAAGGCGCCATCGTCCTGACCTCCCGCATTTCCGTCGAGATGGTCCAGAAAACCGTCCTCGCCGGATGTCCGATCCTCATCGCCGTTTCCGCCCCAACGGCCCATGCCGTGCGACTGGCCGAGGCCGCGAACCTCACCATCGCCGCCTTCGCTCGCGAAGACCGGCTCGAGACCTTTACCCATTCAAACCGCATCGACTGGAGCCAAACCCATGCCGCATGAAAAACTCACCCGCATGGCCAACCAGATCGCCACCTTCTTCGCGACCCAACCCGGTGCCGATCAGGCCGAGCGTGTCGCTGCCCATCTGAAGGATTTCTGGGGGCCGGAAATGCGCGCCGAATTGAAAGCCCACGCAGCCGAGGATGACAGCGATCTGGCACCGCTTGTCAAAGACGCGATCCCACTGATCTGAGCGCGGCCACCGCGGCACGCATTCCTCTATAAGATCTGTCCAAAACTCTTCCCGAACGGGAGGGGTTTTGCACCCCGGCCCTCCCAAAGTCCTCCCGAACGGGAACATCTCCTCCCGAACGGGAGGGCTTTCGGCGGCTTGAGGCGGCGGCCTCGCGCGGGTAAGGTTTCAATATACGAATTTCGGTCTCACTATACGGAACCAAATCATGTCCGACACCCGCGCCAACCGCCGTTACCGGTCCCAGGAATGGTTTGACAATCCCAACAACCCGGGCATGACCGCGCTTTATCTTGAGCGTTACCAGAACCAGGCATTCACCCAGGGCGAATTGCAGGCCGAAAAGCCGATCATCGGCATCGCGCAGACCGGCTCGGACCTTGTGCCGTGCAATAAAATCCATGTTTTTCTGATGGATAGGATCAAGGCAGGTATCCGAGACGCGGGCGGCATTCCCTTGGAGTTCCCTGTGCATCCGATCCAGGAAACCGGCAAGCGCCCCACCGCGGCCCTCGATCGAAACCTGCAATATCTGTCTTTGGTTGAGGTCCTGCACGGCTACCCAATCGACGGCGTGGTGCTGACAACGGGCTGCGACAAGACCACCCCCGCCATGCTGATGGGCGCGGCCACTGTCGACCTCCCCGCCATCGCTTTGAACGGCGGTCCAATGCTCGACGGCTGGTACAAAGGCAAGCGCGCAGGTTCTGGAACTAGCATCTGGGAAGGCCGCAGACTGCTGGCCAAGGGCGAGATAGATTACAATGAATTCATGGAGTTAGCCTGCGCCAGCTCACCCTCGCTTGGCCATTGCAACACCATGGGCACGGCCTCAACTATGAACGCCTTGGCCGAAGCCTTGGGCATGACGCTGCCGGGCGCAGCGGCCATTCCGGCCCCCTTCCGCGAGCGGATGGAGATGGCCTACCTCACCGGTCGCCGGGCGGTGGAAATGGTCGAGGAAGATCTCAAGCCCTCCGACATTCTCACCCGCCAAGCCTTTGAAAACGCGATCAAAGTCAACACAGCCATTGGCGGCTCCACCAATGCGCCACCGCATTTGCAGGCCTTGGCGCGCCATGCGGGTGTCGAGCTTCACGTCACCGATTGGGAAAAAATCGGCCACGCTTTGCCACTGTTGGTGAACATGCAGCCCGCCGGCGAATACCTCGGCGAAAGCTTTTTCCGTGCTGGCGGTGTGCCGGCTGTGATGGGCGAATTGATGGCCGAAGGGCTTCTGGACACCACCGTCATGACCGCATCCGGCAAGCCGCTCAAAGATGCGCTCGGTGCAATTCGCTCTCAAGATCAGGATGTTATCCGTCCCGTCGCCAACCCGATGCGCGAAGAGGCGGGCTTCGCTGTCCTCTCTGGCAACCTCTTCGACAGCGCCCTTATGAAGACCTCCGTGATCTCCGAGGATTTCCGCACGCGCTTCCTGAAGGACAACCAGTTCGAAGGCCGCGCCATCGTGTTTGAAGGCCCCGAAGACTACCACGACCGCGTCAATGACCCCGACCTCGCCATTGACGATCGCTCGATCCTCTTCATCCGCGGCGTGGGCTGCGTGGGGTATCCCGGTTCAGCCGAGGTAGTGAACATGCAACCCCCTGATATGCTTATCAAAGAAGGGATCAAGCATCTGCCCACCGTGGGCGACGGGCGCCAATCCGGCACATCGGAATCGCCGTCGATCCTCAACGCTTCACCGGAATCCGTTGTTGGCGGCGGCTTGGCCTATCTGCAGACCGGCGACACGGTCCGCCTTGACCTGAACGAAGGCACGCTGAACGCGATGGTTCCCGAAGAGGAATGGGCGACCCGCAAAGCGGCCTGGACCCCGCCGGAGATCACACACCAGACGCCCTGGCAAGAACTCTACCGCAAACATGTGGGCCAGCTTGCAGATGGCGGCTGCCTTGAACTGGCGACAGCATATCAACGGATCGCGAAGGACCTACCGCGCGACAACCACTAAGGTCTCCGCGCCCCGGCGATTTGCAAAGCAAGGCGCAACACCTCAAAGGCGGGACAGGGCGACCTTAAGATCGCCGTAGCCTGTGAAGCGACGTTCAAACGCCAATCCCAGCGCTTCGGCATGTCCGCGGGCCTTTTCGGTCAAGACCGGGTCGTCCACCTGCGCCTGATAGACGAGCTTTTCATAGTTTCCGAAATACATCTCACGCAATTCCGGGAAGCGGTCCAAACCGAGCGGCTTCGTCACAAACGCATCGAACTGCTTCACCAGAAAGTCGGTCAGGTAGAAGGCGGTCATTTCATCACGGGCCTCAAACGCCGCATTTCCTTCGAAAAAGCTGTAACAATGCGGGCCCTCCAGCATCTCGACGCCCAATTCGGCGCATTTGGCTTGTAACAATCCGCCCGTGCCGCAATCGGCGTAGAGGACATAGACCTGCGCATATGCACCGGAGCGTGCGCGGACTGCAGACTCGACGGCGTCGGGGATCTGGTCGGGCGTGTTATGCAACTTGGCCGGTAAACAGTGCAGATCAAGATGATCCCACCCATTTAACCGTTTCAAAGCAAGGACTTCGTGGGCAAGTGCGCCACAAGCAAGCAGCAGGATTTGACCCTTTATTGGTGCATCCATGCCGAATTCGACCAGCTTTTTATCATCCACGTGCATTGAAACACCTTCTCACGGGCCCGTGCGCTCACAGAGCCGTCAATTGAGCGGAGCCTGTGATGCAGCGATGTTCAAGCCAGAAATCACTCACGGCGACACCGCCACCGACATCATACCAAAAGGGACCGACACAATGGCAACCGCAACTACAAACCCGACATCCGCCGCGCTGCCGCGCATCACCCTCGACACGCTCGTTCTGATCGCTCTGGCCGGAGCGGCAGGGACGATGGCCTTTGATCTCTGGGGCAAAACGATTGCGCCGCTTCTCGGCCTTGGCGGCCTGTCCCCAGTTGGTCTGGCGCGGGGCTTCCTCGGTGCGCTCGGTCTGCCGAATGGGGCGCCGTACGGCAACCTTATGCACCTGTTTCTGGTAGGTGTGATTGCTTACCCGGTCGGCTGGCTCTTCATTGCTCGTCCGCTTTTCAACAAAGCTGTGCCGGGGCTGCATTGGACCATTGCTTCGGCACTTTATGGTGCAGCGCTTTGGGTCTTCGCCATCGGCTTCATCGCATGGTTTGCAGGCAACCCGGCCTTCCTAGGTTTTGCACGGATCACTTGGGTCGCGCTGGCGGGTCATGTCCTTTACGGCGTCGTGGCTGCGGCCACAGTTGTCTATCTGGAAAAGCGCACGGCCTGAGATTTGTCGCGTAACGAGTTGTGGCGGGTCGCTTGGAAGCGGCCCGCCTTTTTTGTCAGAGCTTGCGGACGAAGCTCCACGAGACAAGGCTCAGCATGGCCCCCACGCCAAGCGGTGCGGCCATCGCCCAAAAGCCGTTGCCCCAAGCCAGCGCCAGCCAAAGCAGCAGGCCGGAGCCTGCGAGAGCCACGAAGAAAAGTCCGAAGAGAATGCGGAATTGGATGCTCATATCTGGTCGTCCTCAAGTTGTTGTCGAGGCGCGAGATGGAGTGATTTGAGGGGCCGCCAAGCGCGGCGGATTAACGCGGGCGTTGCAAGCGCGGGGCAAGGATGGCCACGGCTATTCCGATCAGGATGACAAGGCCGAAAATCGCCTCTGGCAGGGTGATGCGTTCGCCCAAAATGATGGCCGCCGTGACGATGCCCACAACCGGGATCCCAAGGGCAAAGGGCGTGACCTGAGCTGCGGGATGGCGAGAAAGAAGGGCCCCCCAGATCGAGTAGCCGATAATGGTTGATGCGATGGCGACGTAAAGGACAGCGCCCCAGCCCGCGGGGTTGAGAGCGGTTAGTGTGGCGAATGGAGTTGCGCCTTCGATCAGGGCGGAGAGGCCGAGCATGGGCAAAGGCGGGATGAGGCTGGCCCAGATGAACAGGGCCAGCATGTTAACACCGGGCAAGCGTCGCAGGATCAGGTTGCCACAGGCCCAGGACAGGGCACCACACATGACCAGCGTGAGGCCCCAAAGCGTGATGTTTCCCCCGCCGTTGAGCGCGAAACCGGCAACGCCCGCACAGGCCAATGCAATGCCTGCCGCCTGAAGCCATGTGATCCGCTCTCCATAAACCAGGGCGGCTAGAAGGATCGTCAGCGGGGCCTGGCTCTGGAGAAGGAGCGAGGCGAGGCCCGCCGACGCATCGGCCCGCATGGCCGAGAACAGGAAGGCGAATTGGCCCATGTTCAAAAGCGCGCCCACGCCGATGATGGCGAGCCACGGGGCAGGGCGTTTGAAGAAGAAGAGCAATGGGACAAGGATTGCAAACCGCAGCCCCACGAAGAGGAGGGGCGGGAGTTCTTCCAGCGCCAGCTTCATCGCCGTGAAGTTCGTGCCCCAGACGAAAATCACGATTATCGCCAGCAGGATGTCGCGCGGGGGCATCATGGGGAGGCAAGGCCCGCCGAAAACATGGCCAGCCGCTGCCCGGTCCGTTCCCAGCCGAGGCTCGTGTAGAACCCTTCGGCCATGTCGGTCGGGTCGGCGACAACCCAGATTTCGGTACAGGCGAGGGTGAGCGCGTGCTCAGAGAGGCGCTGGATAAGGTCCGTTGCAATACCGCGTCTGCGGAACGGCTCGGCCACGCCAAGCTCGTTGATCCACATCTGCGGCGGTTTGTCGGGGTGGTGGTAGTGCATGCCGGTGATCATGCCGACCACCTGACCATCAAAAACCGCGACGGCCATGTGAAGGCGTGGATCCGCCAAATAGCTGTGCAGAAGGTCGGGTTGCGGAGGGGCGTCAAAAACGTCCTCGTGCAAATTTTCAAACAGGGGCGCATCGTTTGGCCCGGTCAGGATAATCTGCATGTCCGCCCCAATGAAAAAGCCCGCGCCGGGACATTCCCGCGCGGACTTCATGTTAGGCTTGGTCTGGCTCAGGCGCCAGCGGCCAGCTGGTTGTGCTTGCGGGCTACGAACTGCTTCGCGGTTTCAACGGCGACTGCGGCGTCCCGGCAATAGGCGTCTGCGCCGATGGCTTTACCGAATTCCTCGTTCAGGGGCGCACCGCCTACCAGGACGATGTAATCGTCGCGGATGCCCTGCTCGACCATCGTATCGATCACGACCTTCATGTAGGGCATGGTCGTGGTCAAAAGTGCGGACATGCCGAGGATGTCTGGGCCTTCAGCCTCAAGCGCCTCCAGATAGGCTTCGACCGCGTTGTTGATGCCGAGGTCCACAACCTCAAAGCCTGCGCCTTCCATCATCATCGACACAAGGTTCTTGCCGATGTCGTGAATGTCGCCTTTGACGGTGCCGATCACCATCTTGCCCACACGGGGCGCTCCCGTTTCGGCCAGCAGGGGCTTCAGGATGGCCATGCCGCCTTTCATGGCGTTGGCGGCCATCAAAACCTCTGGCACGAACAGGATTCCGTCGCGGAAATCATTACCAACGATGGTCATGCCGCCCACCAGCGCTTCGGTGAGAACGCGGTAGGGTTCCCAGCCGCGCTCCAGCAGGATGTTCACGCCTTCTTCGATCTCCTCCTTGAGGCCATCGTAGAGGTCGTCGAACATCTGGGCGACGAGGTCTTCGTCGTTGAGTTCGGACAGGACGATATCGTCTTCTTCGTCAGACATGGGGCTTCTCCATGACAGGTCCGGGACGCACGCGGACCGGGGGCTTTTGAGAATTGGTAATCTTTTCCGGGCGCTGGACATGGCGAATTGCGACATGGGGCGTCTGCGCCGCGACCTGCCTTGCGAATGTTCTATTTTTGTTCCATGTTTGGGCATGGCATTCCCGAACCCATCCAGACCTGCCGGGCGCGCGGCGCTGAGCAATGATGTCGGCCGGTTTGAGCGGCACGTACGGGAGGAGGTGGATGACGGGTGGGATATTGTAGAAGAAGCCAGCCCCCTGCGGACCGAAGTGACGGAGGAGGTGCCGCGGTCGGTGATCACCAAGAACACCTCGCCCGACATTTCGTTCGACCGCTCCATCAACCCGTATCGCGGGTGTGAACATGGCTGCATCTACTGCTTTGCGCGCCCAACCCACGCCTATCTGGGCCTGTCGCCAGGATTGGATTTCGAGACGCAGCTGATCGCGCGGCCCGAAGCCCCGCGTGTGCTGGAGGCCGAGTTGCGGCGCAAAAACTATCGGTGCGATGTGATCGCCATCGGCACGAACACCGATGCCTACCAGCCGATTGAGAAAGAGCGCCGCGTGATGCGGGGGATTCTTGAGGTTTTGCAACGGTTTCGCCACCCGGTCGGGATCGCCACCAAAGGCACCTTGGTTGAGCGGGACGCCGACATTTTGGGCGAGATGGGGCAGGCGGGGCTGGCGCGTGTCGGAATGTCCGTCACGACATTGCAACCCGATCTGGCCCGCAAGATGGAGCCGCGCGTGCCGTCGCCCGCGCGTAGGTTGCAGGCGATTGGGCGGCTCAGCAAGGCAGGTATTCCGGTGAGCGTGATGGTCTCGCCTATCATTCCGGGGCTGACCGATCATGAGATCGAAGGAATTGTCACCGCCGCGCGCGATGCGGGAGCGGTTGCAGCGAGCATGATCCCCCTGCGCCTGCCGCTTGAAGTCTCGCAGCTGTGGCAGGATTGGCTTGCCGAGTATTACCCTGAGCGGGTCGGTCGTGTGATGTCGAAGCTGCGCGATATGCATGGCGGAAAAGACTACGACGCCGAGTTCGGGAAGCGGATGCGGGGAGAAGGGATCTGGGCCGATCTTCTGCAACAACGTTTTTCGCGCGCTGTGCGGGCGGCTGGAATGGCTGAAAAGCTTCCGCCGCTGCGCACCGATCTGTTTGAGGTGCCGCTGGCGAACGGCGATCAATTGGCGCTGTTCTGATAGTTTATCGGTCATTCTTCTTAGACGATTTCGCAAAGAACGCGATGACGAAGAACGCGAGCGTGATGGCGCCCGGGATCAAAACCATGAATTGAAGGTCTTCGGAATTAAGCTCCCATGGTGCCGGTGTCGTGCAGTTGCCCGAAACGCTCCCAAAGGCACATGCCATGGAGGCGATGAACTGATACCATAGGAACCAAGCCACGAGAGACAGGCAGCCAAGAATGATGAAGAGTGATCGCATGAGAGGCGTGCTTAAATCATGCACGGGCGCGGCGGCGACCCCGGCGTTCCCGTACCGGCCCGGCATTGGCTTCCGTGCCATCCACGTCTGATGAAAAGCCACCAAGCGCTGCTGCTATCACCTCAAGGCTCGGGCGGTCGCCGCGTGGTGTCGTCTCCAACGCGCGGCGCATCTGGGTCAGATGTTCAGGGGTCGTGCCGCAGCATCCGCCGATGATCGTGGCGCCCGCATCCCGGGCCAGGCAGGCATAGTGTGCCATCAATTCGGGCGTGCCGTCGTAGTGGATATGACCATCGACGTATTTCGGGATGCCCGCATTGCCTTTGGCGATGATCGGACGCTCCGTCCCGCTTGCGGCAAAGCCAAGGACGGTACGCAGCAGATCGGACGCGCCGACACCACAATTTGCACCGAATGCCACAGGCTTATGGTCCAGCCGCTCAACCATCGTGGCCATCGCGGCGGAGGTCAGGCCCATCATGGTGCGGCCTGCCGTGTCAAAGCTCATCGTGCCGCAGAAAGGCATTCCGGCCAGCTTGGCAGCCTCGGCAGCGGCCTTGTATTCCTCAGGTGCGCTGATCGTCTCGACCCACAGGACATCTGCGCCGCCTGCTTTCAGGCCCTCAGCCTGTTCGTGGAACATCTCAACGGCCAATTCATGGGTGAGCGCGCCCATCGGGGCCATGATCTCTCCGGTCGGCCCAACCGAGCCTGCAACGATGACCGGGCGGCCCACTGTATCAGCAACCTCGCGGCCAATCTCGGCCCCGGCCTTGTTCAACTCAAACACGCGGTTCTGCGCGTCGTGCAGCTTGAGGCGGGCTGCCGTGCCGCCGAAAGTGTTGGTCAGGAAGAGGTCAGAGCCCGCATCAACTGCGCCCTGATAGAGTTTGGCGATGCGATCCGGATGGTCGATGTTCCAAAGCTCAGGCGCGTCGCCGGATTGCAGTCCCATGTTGAACAACGTCGTACCTGTTGCGCCATCGGCAAGCAGCCAATCGCGGGATTGCAAAAGGCGGGAAAGGGGGTCGGACATGAGAAGGCCTTGTTTTACGCGCGTGTGGGGGCGGTGTGCCTGCGGGCCGCATTATGAGCAAGGCGGAAAATCTGCATGATTTTCATGAGGCAGATTCAACAAAGGCGGGCGCCGAACCGGGCCCGCCTCGTAATGAGGTCTGTGTGTTCAGGAAAAGAAGTGCTTAGACTTCGTCCATCAACTGCGCTTTGGCCACCGGCATCAGCGCCTCGTATTTCGCGCGAACGTCCGCCTCGGGCAGCTTGCCGTCCAGATCTCCAAGGACCTTGCGCATCACGTCCTCATGGCCAGCCTCCTCGAAATCGGCTTTCACGACTTCGGCGGCGTAGGCGTTTGCATCATCGCCGGATTTGCCAAGTGCTTCGGCGACCCAAAGGCCCATCAGTTTGTTGCGGCGTGCTTCGGCCTTGAACTGCATCTCGGCGTCATGGGCGAACTTGTTTTCAAAGGCATCTGCGCGGTCGTCAAAGCCGGACATGGACTGTCTCCACTATGGGGTTGTTGCGTTTCGCCCGACCTTATCCCCCCGCGCCAGAGGGCCGCAAGCCGAACCCTGCGCGCGTGCTTGCGACACAAAGCGCGATGACCTATAGCCAGCCCATAATTGCGTGGGCGCAGATAGCTCGCGCCACCTGATGGGACAGCATCCATGGCACGCCGCAAAAAGGTCTACGAGGGTAAGGCCAAGGTCCTTTACGAAGGCCCTGAACCCGGAACTCTGGTGCAGTATTTCAAGGACGACGCGACTGCCTTCAACGCCGAGAAACGCGATGTGATTGACGGCAAGGGCGTGTTGAACAACCGCCTGAGTGAGTTTTTCATGAACGGGCTGACCGCGATCGGGGTGCCGAACCACTTCATCAAACGCATCAACATGCGTGAGCAGTTGATCCGCGCGGTTGAGATTATTCCTCTGGAAGTTGTGGTGCGGAACACTGCTGCAGGCTCAATCTGCCCACGGCTGGGGATCGAGGAAGGCACGCCGATGCCGCGCCCGATCGTCGAGTTTTACTTGAAGAACGATGATCTTGGCGATCCGATTGTCAGCGAAGAGCATATCATCGCGTTCCAGTGGGCCAGCCAGCAGGACATGGACGATATGGTTAGCCTCGCTCTGCGCGTGAATGATTTCATGAGTGGTCTGATGCTGGGTGTCGGGATCAAGCTGGTCGATTTCAAAATCGAGATCGGCCGGATCTGGGACGGCGACTTCATGCGCCTGATCGTGGCCGATGAGATCAGCCCCGATAGCTGTCGTCTTTGGGATATCGAGACGGGCCGCAAGCTCGACAAGGATGTGTTCCGCCGCGATCTGGGTGATCTGGCGGATGCCTATACGGAAGTGGCGCGGCGCCTTGGCGTGATGCCGCAAGGCCCGTCTGGCGTGTCGAAGCCGACGCTTATCAACTGAAACGCCGCGTCCGGGGCGGGCGTGGGATGTGCATATTTTTGGAACAAAGAGGGCAGGGGCGATGAAAGCTGTCGTGACCGTGATGCTGAAACAGGGCGTTCTGGACCCGCAGGGTGAGGCCGTGAAATCGGCCCTTGGCTCCATGGGGTTTGACGGTGTTGGCGGCGTGCGTCAGGGAAAGGTGATCGAACTGGACCTGGCTGATGGCACGACCGAAGCGCAGGTGACAGAGATGTGCGAAAAGCTGCTCGCGAACACCGTCATCGAAAGCTACCGGGTGGAGATGGGCGCGTGAAGGCGGCGGTTCTTCAATTCCCCGGCTCCAATTGCGACCGCGATATGGTCGAAGGCTTCCGAAAGGCGGGGTTCGCGGCCAGCCAGGTCTGGCACAAGGAAACCACGTTGCCGGACGGGATTGACGTGGTCGGCGTGCCGGGCGGTTTTTCCTACGGCGACTACCTGCGCTGTGGTGCCATTGCCGCGCAATCGCCGATCATGCGCGCCGTGGCAGACTTCGCGGCCAAGGGCGGGCACGTTCTGGGGGTCTGCAATGGCTTTCAGGTTCTGTGTGAGACGCGCCTTTTGCCGGGTGTTCTGATGCGCAATGCAGGGCTGAAATTCGTTTGCCGGGCGGAGCCGCTTGCTGTGGCCACAACCGACAGCCCGTTCACGAACGGTTATGGCGCAGATCAGACGGTTTCTGTGCCGATTGCCCACCATGACGGCAATTATCAGATCGATGATGAAGGTCTGGCCGCGTTGAAGGCCGAAGATCGCATTGCCTTCACGTATCAGGATAATCCCAACGGCTCCCGCGCGGACATCGCCGGTGTCCTGAGTGAAAATCGCCGTGTGCTTGGCATGATGCCGCATCCGGAACGTGCCGTGGAAGAAACGCAAGGCGGTACAGACGGCGCGCCGCTCTTCGCCGCGTTAGCGGGTGCGCTGGTCGCAGCATAACCCCATCGGCCTTGAGCGTTAGCGCTGTGCAGCCTACGCTCTGCCAATGAGTGTGACGGAGCGTACCCCCGGGCCTCGGGGCCTTTCTCGCTGGCGGCCGTGGTATTTGCGCGGATTGCTGGTCGTTTTTCTAGTCGCTGCCGTCAGTGTCATTTGGATCTCAAACATCTGGCTGACGGAACGCTTCACGGAAACAACCCGCAACCGAGCCGAGCTTCGATTGGCGATCTATTCCGGATCTGTCCTGTCGGAGATTCAACGCCACCAGGTCGTGCCTTTGCTGCTAAGCCGCGACCCCTCGCTGATCCGGTCGCTGGAGGCGAATGACTACACGAACACGTCGCAATACCTGATCTCCTACGTGGAGGATATCGGCGCGGCCTCGATCCTGTTGCTGGACCGCGAAGGCCGTGTTGTGGCGGCCACGGACCGCGCCCGAATTGCTGAACGCCGCGACGCAGATCCTTTTTTCGTTGAGGCGACGCGCAGCTCAGACACTGTATTTACTTCGAATGAACCGGAAACGGGCCGGTTCGATTTCACATTCTCCCGGTCCATCGAAAACGGCGATGGGTTGTTGGGCGTCATTCTGGTCGAAATCGACCTCGCCCGTCTTGTCGACCGCTGGCGCGGCACCTCGGAGGCCGTGTTCCTCGCCAACAGCACGGGCGAGATCATTTTGTCGACCGAGGCCCGTTGGCGCGGCCGGACCGAGGCAGAGGCAATGTCGCTGCGGACCCCGCCGAACGCCATTCAACGGGCGCTTGAGGCGACGGGGGATTGGGCCTTTGGCGATCCGGGCCCCAATTTCTTCGGCTCGGCCACCATCCGGCTGGAAAGCCGTATCCCGTTCCGCGGTTGGCGGATCGTGAGCTACACCGCCTATACGAGCGTGCGGGAGCGGGTGAATGGCGTCCTCGCGCTGGAGATCATGGGATTCGCACTGCTTCTGGCGGGCGGCTTCTATGTTTTGAGCCGCCGCGCCCGGATGCAAAGTGCTGTTCTGGCACGGGAATCGGCGGAACTGCGCCGCCTCAATGCAAGGCTACAGCGGGAAATTGCCGAGCGTCAGAAGGTCGAACGGACCCTTGAGGAGGCGGAACAGAGCCTTCAGCAGAGCCAGAAGCTTGCGGCCCTGGGTGAGATGTCTGCCGCGGTCTCCCACGAGCTGAACCAACCCCTTGCTGCCATGAAAACCTACCTCGCCGGCGCGCGGCTGTTGTTGCAGCGCAAACGGACGGAAGAGGCGGCCTCCAGCTTCCAGCGGATCGACGACCTGATCGAACGGATGGGCGCGATCACCAGGCAGCTGAAAAGCTATGCCAGAAAGGGCGGAGACGCCCTTGAGCCCGTGGATATGCGTGAGGCGCTGAAGGGCGCGCTGACCATGATGGAGCCGCAATTGCGGACCGATACAGTGGAGATCACCCAAAGCCTTCCGCGTAAGCCAGCGATGGTCATGGCGGACCGGCTGCGGCTGGAGCAGGTCATCATCAACCTCCTGCGCAATGCATTGGATGCGATGAAGGGGACTGAGCGACGGGAGTTGGACCTCATGATCGTGGAGGGAGACGAGGTCATGCTGTCGGTGCGTGACAGCGGAGACGGTATTGACGATCTGGAGGCTTTGTTCGAGCCATTCTACACAACGAAGAAACCCGGAGAGGGGGTTGGCCTCGGCCTCGCCATCTCATCTGGAATTGTAAAGGACCTCGGCGGACGTCTTTCTGCGCGCAACTCAGATCGCGCGGGCGCCGTGTTCGAGGTCAGGCTTCCGGCTTTGGCCGAGGGGCAGGGTGGTCAGACGGCTGCCGAGTGATTGAGAGATGCCTGCGCCCCGGCACGCAAGGGGGCGCAGATTACCATTCCCCATTTTCGCATGGCGAGCGGGGCACTGAAAAAGGATCTGCGACATGAAGATCGCGATTGTAGATGATGAGCAGGATATGCGGCAGTCGATCAGCCAATGGCTGGCGCTGTCGGGATTTGACACGGAAACCTATGCCAGCGCGGAAGACGCGCTAAAGGGGATCGGGGCGGACTTTCCGGGCGTCGTGGTCACGGATGTGAAGATGCCCGGCATGGATGGCATGGCTTTTCTCAAACGCCTGATGGGCGTGGATAGCGGAATTCCGGTGATCCTGATCACCGGCCATGGCGATGTGCCCATGGCGGTGGAGGCGATGCGGATCGGAGCTTACGACTTCCTCGAGAAGCCGTTCAACCCTGACCGAATGACGGATTTGGCCAAACGTGCGGGCCAGCAGCGGCGTCTGACGCTCGACAACCGGGCGCTCCGCAAGGAGTTGAGCGACGGCACCGTCTTGATGCGAAAGTTGATCGGGTCGTCCCCGGTTATGGAACGGTTGCGCGAGGACATCCTCGACCTCGGTCAGGCCGATGGTCATGTGCTGATCACCGGGGAGACTGGGACAGGCAAGACATTGGTGGCCCATGCGTTGCACGCAGTCGGCCCTCGTGCCGGCAAGCAATTTGTCGTGCTGTCTTGTGCGGCCCACGAGGAGGAGGAACTGACGGCGAAGCTCTTTGGCCCTGTTGGGGAAGATCAGGACAAGCCGTTGGTGGAGCAAGCCCGGGGCGGCACGCTAGTGCTGGAAGATATTGAGAGCCTCAGCCAAAGCCTTCAAGCGCGCCTGCTGACGTTCATCAACGATCAGGGCACGCCGGCCGAGACGCGCATTGTAGCCATCTGTAATGCGCCCGAGCCTGACCAGTGCGAAGGGTCGCTGCGCCCGGATCTGTTCTACCGCCTGGCGGCCATGCGGATTGATCTGCCACCGCTGCGCCAGCGCGGCGAGGATATTCTGACGCTGTTCACCCGGTTTGGAGAGCAGTTCAGCGAGGAATACGGGACCGAAGCGCCGCAGGTGACAGCGCAAGAGGCCGCGCAGCTGTTGCAGGCTCCATGGCCAGGCAATGTGCGCCAGCTGATCAACATTGCTGAGCGCGCGATCCTTCAACAACGGCGCGGGTCGGGCACGATTGCCTCGCTTCTGATGTCTGACAACACGCAGATTGCCCCGCAAGCGATTGGCGAGGGCAAGCCGCTCAAGGAGTACGTCGAAGCGTTCGAGCGGATGCTGATCGACAACACGATGCGGCGGCATCGCGGGTCCATCGCCAGTGTGATGGAAGAGCTCTGCCTGCCGCGCCGGACGTTGAACGAGAAGATGGCGAAATACGGGCTGAGCAGGTCGGATTACCTCTGAGCAGCTGTTGAAGCAGGCCATCGGCGCATGTCTGCCGATGGCCTGAACCCGCTTGTACCAGCCGCGAAATACCTCTGCTAACATCTGTTCGCGAACGTCCAAAGCGGGCAAATCCGTGCGCTCTCCGGCTTGTGTCTGGCCCGCTCTACCATGGAGATGGAAGTGGAGATGCTGAGTGTGCACACGCTTGGCGACCCTGACGGTCGCCCGGTCCTTTTTTTGCACCCCGGGAACACGGTGGGAACCGCATGGAAGGATGTCGTGGACCAGCTTCCGGGCATCAACGGCATATGCCCGGATCTTCCGGGCTTTGGCGCCAGTGCCCATCTGCCGTTGAAGGATTTTGAGGACAGCGCCGATCACCTTGCACGCTTTCTGGAGGCCGAGGGACTCGGCCCGCTGCCCGTGATCGGATATTCGCTTGGGGCCTATACAGGCATGATGTTGACCCTTCGCCACCCTCATCTTGTTGAAAAGGCGCTGCTGACGAGCTTCCAAGTCATGCCACTCAAGGGGCGGTGGTATCTGGTCCCGTTTCTGAATGTGATTTCGCCGCTGATGACCACGTTCCGCGCACGGAAATCCGCATTCAAAGGTCTCGGTGTGGAAAATGCGGGATCGTGGTCTGTGACGCCCACGTCGCCATGCGATGCACGAACACTTCGTAGCATCGGTCGACTGGCTTGCGATTTCGACATTCGCGATCAGATCCACTCGATCGCGCGTCCCGTGCTTGTGATGTCCGGAGATCAAGAGATGGAGAGCATACAGGAAAGCGTGCACCTTGTCGCGGAAGCCTCGCCCAACGCCAACGGGGCTTTCGCATCCGGCGGACACGGGTGGCCGGTGGTATCAAGTGCCATCTTCTTGCGAACCTTGAAAGCCTGGCTGGTGGATGCGCCGTTGCCAGACGCGTTGAAGATTGTGTAACCCGTGATGACGACGGAATAGTTTGGCCGATCGCCGTTTCCCCATTGTCATTCCGCCGCACCCTCCCTTAATGTGAAGGAACTGGCCATAAGCCAGCGATCAGTTTCTCTGCACCTTTGTCCCGGTGCCGCGCACATGACGCGACGGGGGAGGGCGGCAGGTCACTTGGTCTGATGCACGCACCCATTTTCTCGCGTCCGTCAGAACCGCACGTAACCGCGCCACATGGCGCATGAATGGATGGCGAAGCACCCATGTTTCAGCCATCGGAGACAGACGCGATGCCCTGCCTAGGTGCACAAACGGATAAGCTATCAGGGCCACAGGCTTTGATCGTCCGGCCCGGGTCCATCGCGCTATCAGTACAACGCCCAATGAAATTCGCAGCGCCACCGGGGTCCGCCCCGCCAACGCGCGTGTTCGGTGGGCGAGCAAGGATATCATGGCAAAAAAGATGCTCATCGATGCCACCCACGCGGAAGAAACCCGCGTCGTGGTGGCAGACGGCAACCGGGTTGAGGAATTCGACTTTGAGTCGCTGAACAAACGGCAACTCGCAGGCAATATTTATCTGGCAAAAGTGACGCGGGTCGAACCCTCGCTTCAGGCTGCTTTTGTGGATTACGGCGGGAACCGGCATGGCTTTCTCGCGTTTTCCGAAATTCACCCCGATTACTACCAAATCCCCGTAGCGGATCGTGAAGCGCTTTTGGCGGAAGAACGCGCCTATGCTGAACAGCAGGCACGCGAAGACGAGGAAGAAGCCCCAAAGCCCAAGCGGCGTCGTCGGCGGCGCAAACCGGCTGAGACAAAGGCCGAAGAGACTGGCGTTGATGCCGTAACCTCTGAGGCGCCATCGGGCATGGACGTCGTAGACCTCGAAGAGGGCGACGCCGATGACAGTGTAGCTGAGGCGGATGATGCCTCGGTTGAGGGCCTTTCCCCGATGGAGCTTGTCGCTGAAACGCCGGTTGAAGAGCCAAACGACGACTCTGATGCACCGGAAGCTGAAGCCGAGCAGGCAGCTGACGAAGACAGCGCTGACGGCGATGATGATGGCGACGACAGCGATGCGGAAACCGTCGCGGATGACGACGACGAAGAGGAAATCCGCCCGGTGCGCAAACCGCGCCCGCGCAAGTACAAGATCCAGGAAGTCGTCAAGGTTCGCCAGATCCTGCTGGTGCAGGTCGTCAAGGAAGAACGTGGCAATAAGGGCGCTGCGCTGACCACCTATCTTTCGCTGGCAGGGCGCTACTGCGTATTGATGCCCAACACTGCGCGCGGTGGCGGGATCAGCCGCAAAATCACCAATGCGTCTGACCGCAAGAAGCTCAAGGAAATCGCCACCGCGCTGGACGTGCCGCAAGGTGCGGGCCTGATCGTGCGGACGGCGGGCGCACAGCGCACGAAAACCGAGATCAAGCGTGACTACGAATACCTGCAACGGCAATGGGAACAGATCCGCGAGCTGACGCTGAAATCCATCGCGCCTGCGCCGATTTATCAGGAAGGCGATCTGATCCACCGCACGATCCGCGACCTCTACAATCGCGATATCGGTGAAGTTCTGGTCGAAGGCGAGGCCGGCTACCGGCACGCCAAGAACTTCATGAAAATGATCATGCCGAGCCACGCGAAGAACGTGAAGCACTACACCGACCCGATGCCGCTGTTCGCGAAGCACAAGGTCGAAGGCTATCTGGCCGACATGTTCAACCCGACGGTCCAGTTGAAGTCAGGCGGATACATCGTGATCGGCGTGACCGAAGCGCTGGTGGCGATCGACGTGAACTCAGGCCGGGCCACGAAAGAAGGCTCGATCGAGGAGACGGCGCTCAAGACAAACCTTGAGGCCGCCGAGGAAGTTGCGCGCCAGTTGCGTCTGCGTGACCTTGCGGGCCTGATCGTGATCGATTTCATCGATATGGACGAGCGCCGCAACAACAATGCCGTTGAAAAACGCATCAAAGACAAGCTGAAGACCGACCGCGCCCGCATTCAGGTGGGGCGGATCTCCAGCTTCGGCTTGATGGAAATGTCGCGCCAGCGTCTGCGCCCCGGCATGTTGGAGGCCACAACGCAGGCCTGCCATCACTGCCACGGCACCGGCCTCGTGCGGTCGGATGACAGCCTTGCGCTGTCAATCCTGCGTCAGCTGGAAGAGGAGGGCACCCGTGGCCGCTCCAAGGAAGTGTTGCTGACCGCACCGGTTGGCATCGTGAACTTCCTGTTCAATTTCAAGCGTGAGACGCTTGATGCGATCGAAGCCCGCTCTGGCATGGCGATCCGGATTGAAGCGGATGCCGCGCTGGTGGTGCCGGATTTCAAGATCGAGAAGTTCAAGACAGCCACCCGGAAGATCACAGCGACTGCGCCCGTGATCTCCATGGATGCTGCGTTGATGGATGATATCGACGAGGACGCGGAAACGCAGGCCGAAGTCGAGACGCCGGAAGACGATGATCAGCCCAAGAAGAAGCGTCGCCGTCGTCGCGGTGGACGTGGCCGTCGTCGCGGGGGCGAAGGCAACGAGGACGTGCAAAACACGGAAGACGGGGCTGAGGGCCAGTCTGAAGAGGCACAAAGCGCGGATGAAGGCGCGCAGTCGGATGCGGCACCTGAAGCTGCTGACGGTGACGAGGATCAACCTAAGAAGCGTCGCCGCTCGCGTCGTGGTGGGCGTGGCCGGAAATCGGTTGAGGCTGAGGCCGAAACAGAGGCGTCGCAAGAGCAGCCTGAAGCTGAGGCTGACGCATCATCGCCCGCAGAAGAAACCGCATCCGAAGAAGTTGCGGCTGAACCCACGCCGGAACCGGAACCGGAGGCCGAGCCTGTTGCTGAAGCTGCAACGCCGGAACCGGAGCCTGAAGCGGCACCCGAGCCTGTTGCCGCACCGGAACCTGCGCCCGAACCGGTTGCTGCAGAGGCGGCCCCGGAACCCGCGCCAGAAGAACCGGCCAAGCCCAAGCGGCGCGGCTGGTGGTCACGCGGCTGATCCGAGACACGAAAAAGGGCGCCACAACGGCGCCCTTTCTTTTGGGTGGCACAGTTAGTGGAGCTCTACTCCGCCGTCTCGCGCAGGATCGCGACAATCTCCTGCATGTTCGGAAGCGGCACATAGCCCTGCACCAGTTGGTCGCCAAACACGAAGGACGGCGTGCCGGTGATGCCCATGCGACTGGCCAGATCGCGGTTGTAGTTGATCGTGGCCTCAACCAGCGGATCATCAATCGCGGCGAAAATGGCCTCACTATCAAGGCCAAGATCCGTCGCAAGGCGCGCCAGCGACAGTTCGGTCACATCCGACCGCATACTGATCAGACCTTCATTCACCAGTTCATAAGCTTGCCCGCCAAGCGCAATGCGAGTGGCGATCGCGAAGCGACTGGCTAGCTCGGACTGCTCGCCCAAGATCGGGAATTCCTTGGTGATGATGCGGATATTGCCGTCTGCCTCGACCAATTCGGTCACCTCCGGATGCGCACGGCGGCAGAAGGAACAGCGATAATCGAGGAATTCGACGATCACGATATCGCCGTCCGGGTTGCCGCCGACATGGTCGAAGGCGGAATTGAACAGGGCGTCTTCGTTTTCGATGACGGCAAGCGCCTGCGCTTCGGCCTCAAGCTCGGCCTGACGTTGTTCCAAGACAGCGAAGGCTTCCATCAGAACCTCAGGGTTCTCAAGGAGATAAGCGCGGACTTCCTCGCGGAAGAGGTCGCGCTCAGCGTCGGTTAAGTCATTCAAATCAGTGGCTGCCGCCTGGCCCGCCAGCAGGGCTGCAAAGGCTGCACCCAACAAATACTTGCTCATCAGAAAACTCCGTCCTTCGGATTTGCCAAGTCCTACCATATCCAAACCTGCCCGCCACCATTGACGACACCTGCCTAGCCTGTTTTCTCCCTGCACAAAGCTGTGAGGTGAAAAATGCGCCATTCTTCGCGAGCCATCGTGGACCCGTTCATTGTGATGGACGTGATGGAAGCCGCCCGCGCGGCGGAGGAGGCCGGACGCCACATCATCCATATGGAAGTGGGCCAGCCCGGCTCCGGCGCGCCCGAGGCCGCGCGCGCAAAGCTGGCAGCCGAGATGGAAGCCGGGCCATTGGGCTATACGGTTGCGCTTGGTCGGCCCGACCTGCGCGAAGGCATCGCGGCGCTTTATCAGGAATGGTACGGCATCGAGCTTGATCCGTCCCGCGTGGTCCTGACGGCCGGGGCGTCGGGGGCGTTCATTCTAGCCTTCACGGCACTTTTCGATGCGGGTGCGAAGGTTGCCTTGGGGGAGCCCTGCTATCCGTCCTACCGCCAGATTCTGTCCTCGCTTTCGCTCGAGCCTGTGGGGCTGCAAACCCACGCCGAGACGCGGTACCAACCGACGCCAGACCATCTGACGGTTAATCTTGACGGGTTGATCGTTGCCAGCCCCGCTAACCCGACCGGAACAATGCTGTTTGAGGCTGAGTTGCGTGCCTTGGCGGACGCGTGCACGTCGCGCGGTATCTCACTGATTTCCGACGAGATTTACCACGGCTTGCAGTATGAAGGGCGCGCCGTATCTGCGTTGGAAGTGACGGACGATGCCTACGTCATCAATTCCTTCTCGAAGTACTTTTCGATGACCGGTTGGCGGCTGGGTTGGATGGTGGTTCCGCTCGACCATGTCCGGATCATCGAACGTTTGGCGCAGAACATGTTCATCTGCCCCTCCCATGCCGCGCAAGTGGCGGCCCTTGGCGCGTTGTCACCGGATGGACGGGCCGAATTGGACCAGCATCGTGAGACTTATGCCAAGAACCGCACGATCCTTTTGAACGGCCTTGCGGAGGCCGGGTTGACGAAAACCGCGCCAGCCGATGGGGCGTTTTACGTCTACGCGGATGTGTCGAACTTCACGGACGATGCGCGGGCATTCGCGGCAGATATTCTCGACAAGGCGGGCGTTGCCGTGACGCCGGGGCTGGACTTTGACAAGGCGCGGGGTGCGGGTACGCTGCGCTTTTCCTATGCGCGCTCGACCGCGGACATCGAAGCAGGTGTGACGCGCCTGATCTCATTCATGGATGCCCAAAAGGGGTAGGAGGGGCGCGCCGGATCAGCTATGCAGGGATCAAGCAAGAGGGAACATCCCCGTGATCCGAGCAGTCCTGATAATCGCCTTAGTCTGGCTTCCGCTTCCTGCGCATTCGCAGGGATTCGGAGCCTTGGCGCGTGCCCTTCCTGAAGACAGCCACCTGACCGGCAATCGCCGTGGGGCCGAGTTGGAATTGGCGCTCAGCCAGGCCGTGCCGTTCCGGGTGTTCACTCTGTCCGATCCGATGCGCGTGGTCCTTGATTTCCGCGAGGTCGATTTCGACGCCCTACCGGAAGGGTTCAACCGCGCCCGAACGGTAGAGAGCATCGCCTATGGCGGGGCGGCGACGCCCGGCTGGTCCCGAATGGTCTTGACGCTCAATGCGCCCATGCTGCCCGAGATCGCAGCGATGGAAACAGACGATGCGACGGGTGAGGCCGTGGTCAGACTTTCGCTACAACCGGTTGAGGAAGAAGCTTTTTCGGCAGCCGCTGGCGCGCCGCCGGGGTTAAGCGGCGTGCTACTGCCGGTTGTGACTGCCGCCGCCGCTCCGGCAGATGATGATACTTTGTTGATTGTCCTGGACCCAGGCCATGGCGGCGTCGATCCGGGTGCCGTGCGAAACGGTTATACCGAGGCCGATCTGATGCTTTCGTTTGCCCGCGAACTGCGCGAGATCATGCGCCGGACCGGCGATATTGAGGTTGTGATGACCCGCGATGCGGACGTTTTCGTTCCGTTGCCGACCCGCGTGACCATCGCGCGAGCCGCGGGCGCGGACCTATTCATCTCACTGCACGCTGACGCGATTGCCGAGGGGCGGGCGCAAGGGGCGACCGTCTATACGCTCGCCGAGGAAGCCACCGATGCCGCCACCGCTGCGCTGGCCGAACAACATGATCGGGCGGACCTGCTCCAAGGAATTGATCTTTCGGGCAGCGATGACGAAGTGGTCAGTGTCCTTTTGGACCTCGCGCGCATCGAAAACGCACCTCGCAGTCGCGCCTTTGCCGACATTCTGGTGCAAGCCATTGATACGACAGGGTTAGACCTTCATGCCCGCCCACGGGGCGAGGGGGCCTTTTCGGTTCTAAAGGCCGCAGATTTCCCAGCCGCATTGTTGGAGGTTGGGTTCCTGAGCGATGGCGGCGATTTGCAAAACATCCTCGACCCCAGCTGGCGCGCGCGAATGCAGGCTGCCATCACAGGCGCCGTTGTCGCTTGGGCTCAGGCAGATGCAGCGGCAGACGCGCTTAGACGCCAGTAAACTCAGCCAACCAAACGGAATGGCCGTTGAGGTCCGGATCGTCCGGGCGGAACCATATTTCGGTAAAACCATGATCCGCCAGCAATGCGCGGTAGGCGTCGGGCGCGAGGCTCATATGGTAAACCTCGGATGATCCGACCCGCCCCCAAACCTCGCCATGACTTGGACCAGAGGTGAAAACCAGTCGCGCCCCGGCAGCGGCATGGGTGGCGAAGATCGGAAACATCGCCTGCTGATCCTTCTCACTCAGATGAAAAAAGCTGTTGAAGGCCAAGATGATATCGTAGGTCTGCCCCAGATCCAGGGTGCGCATATCGGCGCAAATGGCGCGCGCCGCCGGCACCCGGTCGCGAAGTTCTGCGACCATGGCTGCCGCCCCATCGACGCCGGTGACGGAATCGCCCCGTTCCACGAACCATTGCGCAATCGGTTGCCCTGACCCGCAACCAAGGTCCAAAACGTCCAATCTCGGCTCCCGCCCGGCCACGCAGGCCTCAAGAATTGGCTTCTCCCACAAGGATTTGTCACGGCGATTTGCCCAAACGCGGGCTTCGCGTTCGTATGTAGGCAAAATCTGATCAGGTTTGCTTCGCATTTCCCCGTAATAACACGGCAAATTCTCGCCGTCGTGTTTTGACCGCCCTCGCGCGCGCGCGTATACAGGAGCACGACTTGGGGACGACGAGCACAACATGCGATTCATTATCGGTATTTTCGGCGCGATTTTCAGCGCCATCACTTTGGGTTTGGTCTTTGCCGCGCTTGGCGTTGGCGGGCTGATCTTCATGTACTCGCGTGGCTTGCCGGACCATGAAACACTGGCGAACTACACGCCGCCGACCATCAGCCGGATTTATTCGCGCCAAGGCATGATTGTGGACGAATTCGCCTCGGAACGGCGCTTGTTCACACCCGCCGACGAAATCCCCGATCTTGTCGCCTATGCCTTCGTTTCTGCCGAAGACCGCAATTTCTATAACCACGCCGGCTACGACCCGCGCGCCATTGCCGCCGCTTTTGTTGAAGCGATCCGGTCACGTGGTCGGGACGTGCGCGGTGCATCGACGATCACGCAGCAGGTGATGAAGAACTTCCTCTTGGACGGGTCGCGTACGGTTGAGCGGAAGGTGCGAGAGATCATTCTTGCCGCCCGGATCGAGCGGACGCTGTCCAAGGATCGCATCCTTGAGCTTTATCTGAACGAGATTTTCCTCGGTCAGAATTCCTATGGTGTGACGGCTGCCGCGCAGACCTACTTCAACGCAACGTTGGAAGATCTGACACTTGAGCAGGTGGCCTACCTTGCTGCGCTGCCACAGGCGCCGTCGCGCTTTCACCCCGTCAACGACTATGAACGCGCCATCAACCGCCGCAACTACGTGCTGCGTGAGATGTATGAGAATGGCTACATCTCCGAGCAGGAGATGGAGGAGGCGCAGGCCACCGCACTGGAAACGGTGCAGGGCGGTCATATCGAAGCCTTCCGCCTGACCCGACCACCGCGCAATTACTTCACCGACGAAATTCGCCGCCAGCTGAGCGCGGAATACGGCGCTGATGAGTTCTTCTCCGGCGGCTATGCCGTGCGCTCGACCATGGACGAAAGCCTGCAGGAAGTGGCCGAATCCGCACTGCGCCGTGCACTGGAACGCTATGACCGCAACCTTGGCACGTGGCGCGGCGCTTACACGACAATTGACCCGGCGAATCTGGGCGAAGGCGATGAAGCCACTTGGCGCGCCGCCTTGGCTGATGCGGACATCCCGCGTGACATTGATGGTTGGTTCGCCGCGGTGGTGCTTGAGGTCGGCGACAGCTCTGCCCGGATCGGCATTGAGGGCGTTGAAGAAGACGAGGATGGCCATTTCATCCCCGCTGAAGACGTGCAATGGGCGCGTCCGCTGCGCGAAGATGGCTCCCGCGGGAATACAGCGCGCGTGGCTGGTGATTTGCTGAGTGTTGGCGACGTTGTGCATGTTCGCCGAATGACTCGCGATAGCGATGGGTCATTCATGCGCTGGACGCTGCGGCAAATTCCCGAAGTGCAGGGCGGCTTTATGGCAATGGATGTCCATACGGGCCGCGTGCTGGCGATGCAGGGTGGCTTTAGCTATCAGCATTCGTCGTTCAACCGCGCCACCCAAGCCACCCGGCAACCTGGATCGAGCTTCAAGCCCTTTGTATATGCAGCGGCTCTGGACTCCGGCTACAGCCCCAACACCATCGTCATCGACGCCCCGATTGAGGTGCGCACGGGCGAGGGGATCTGGCGGCCGCAAAACGCTTCGAACCAGTTCTACGGCCCATCTCCGTTACGGACGGGTATCGAGCGCTCACGGAACCTGATGACTGTGCGTCTCGCCCAAGAAGTCGGGATGGACACCATCGCACGCTATGCCGAGCGGTTCGGGGTATACGACGAGATGCAGCCATTCCTCGCCAATTCGCTTGGCTCGCAGGAAACCACGCTCTTCCGCATGGTCGCGGCCTACGCGATGTTTGCCAATGGCGGTGAACGTGTGGAGCCGACCCTCGTGGACCGCATCCAAAACCGCTATGGTGAAACGGTCTATCGCCACGACCAACGGCTTTGCCCGGATTGCGAATTGGCCTCGCTTGAGCCCGGCGTGGCCCCGCGGATTGTGTCCACACGAGAACGGGTGATGGACCCGATCACAGCCTATCAGCTGACCTCCATGATGCGTGGCGTTGTCCAGCGCGGTACTGCGTCGAGCACTGTGAACCTTCCCGTGCCGACTGCCGGTAAGACCGGCACAACGAATGAGGCGCGCGATGTCTGGTTCGTGGGCTTCACGTCGAACATCGCGGCTGGCTGTTATATTGGCTACGACCAGCCCGAGCCGCTTGGACGCGGCGCATCGGGCGGCGGCATGTGTGGCCCGGTCTTCCAGCGTTTCATGCTGGAAGCGATCGAGGAATATGGTGGCGGCGACTTCCCCGTGCCAGAGGGCGGCCAGTTCTTCCCCATCGACCGCTATTCCGGCGCGCGGTTGCCCGCAGGCTCATCGGGCGATCATGTTGTCTACGAGCTGTTCCGTGAAGGTGAGGAGCCCTATCAGGGTCTGCTCTCGGTTATCGATGGTGGTTGGGCCATGTCGTCCGACATCCCGATGTTCACGCGGCCCGGCGACAGCGGTGGCGGTGGTGGGCAGGGCGTGCTTGTCGAAACCTCCGACGGTGACACCGCGCGTGTGCCGACGGCAACCGGCTTCGGCACGCTCAGCTCCGGCGGATTGTACTAGGCACTAACATCTCTCGCAGGTCCAAAGCAGGCCATGCCCCCTTCAAGCCGTAACTGGCTTGAGGGCCGCCGGGTGTTCCACTACATCTGCCTCACACGTCCCGAGAAAGCCCTGATCCATGCGCGCCGAAACTCAAGCTAATATCGAAAAGATCCAGAATTCGCTGACCCTTCTGGGCCAGCGCATGGATATCGAGACAGCGCCCCATCGCCTTGAGGAGTTCAACGCGATGGTCGAGGATCCGAACCTTTGGAACGATCAGGAAAAGGCCCAAAAGCTGATGCGCGACCGGCAGGTGCTGGTCGACAAGCTAAAGACCTATGAGGCGATCAAGCAGGGCGTTGAAGACAATGCAGAGTTGATCGAACTGGGCGAGATGGAAGGCGACGAGGAAGTCGTGGCAGAGGCCGAAGCGGCCCTCGCCGCCCTTGTCGATGAAGCCGCCGCGAAAGAGCTTGAGGCGCTTCTGGATGGGGAAGCCGACAGCAACGACACGTTCTTAGAGATCAACTCAGGCGCGGGTGGCACGGAAAGCTGCGATTGGGCCAGCATGTTGGCGCGGATGTATACGCGTTGGGCCGAAAAGCAGGGCTATGAAGTGGACCTGCAAAGCTACAGCCCAGGGGAAGAAGCGGGCATCAAATCCGCCGTCTACAAGATCAGCGGGCATAACGCCTATGGCTGGATGAAGTCGGAATCCGGTGTGCATCGTCTTGTGCGGATCAGCCCCTTTGACAGTGCTGCCAAGCGCCACACCTCTTTCACATCGGTGAAGGTCTATCCGGTCGTCGACGACAATATCGAGATTGAGGTGAACCCCAGCGACATCCGCATCGACACCTACCGGTCGTCCGGTGCGGGGGGGCAGCACGTGAACACCACTGACTCCGCCGTGCGGATCACGCACCATCCCACGGGCATCGTTGTGACCTCTTCCGAAAAATCCCAGCACCAGAACCGCGACATCGCCATGAAGGCGCTGAAATCGCGGCTCTACCAGATGGAGTTGGATAAACGCTCCGCCCTCGTGAACGAGGTGCATGAGGCCGCGGGCGATGCGGGGTGGGGCAATCAGATTCGCTCCTACGTCTTGCAGCCCTATCAGATGGTGAAGGATCTGCGGACGTCGTATGAGACATCGGACACCCAAGGCGTACTCGACGGCAATCTTGATGGCTTGATGGCGTCGGTCCTTGCCCACGGAGTATCCGGCAAAGGCCGGGCTGAGGCGCAGGGCGACGATTAAGCAGCGGGCCCCATCGCCTGTGGCCAACGCCGCGTTTTTGCATTCTCATGGAACAAAGATGGGCGGGGAGGGCCTGACATGGCGGAGCTATGGGAGCTTAGTGCGGGCGAGTTATCGCGCCGGATTGCAAAGCGCGAGCTATCCCCCGTTGATCTGATGCGTGAGACATTGGCGCGGATTGATGCCGTGAATGGCGACGTGAACGCCATAGTCTCGCTGCGCGACCGCGAAGTGTTGATGGGGGAAGCGCGGCTGGCAGAGGCGATGGCCCCGCAAGGCTGGCTGCACGGCATTCCAGTCGCGATCAAGGATTTGGTGGCAACGAAAGGCCTGCGCTCGACCTCAGGCTCGCCCCTTTTTGCAGACCATGTGCCCACGGCTGATGACGGATTAGCGCGGCGCCTGAAGGCAGCTGGAGCCATCGTGATCGGCAAAACGAACGTGCCGCAATTCGGGCTCGGCTCACATTCGGCAAATCCCGTTTTCGGCGTAACCCGCAATCCGTTTGATTTAACCCGCACTGCTGGCGGTTCATCCGGCGGGGCAGGGGCCGTGCTTGCGACGGGTATGCTGAGCATCGCAGACGGCTCGGACATGATGGGAAGCCTGCGCAACCCCGCCGCATGGAACGATGTGTGGGGCTTTCGCCCGAGTGTCGGATTGGTTCCGGGGGAACCGGGGGAAAAGGCGCTGCTGCACCGGCTTTCAACCCACGGCCCAATGGCGCGCAGTGTGTCGGATATGGAGCGCCTGTTGACGACTATGTCGGACGGAGCCTTTCGCGCTGCATCGGATGAATCGGCGAGTGTAAAGGTCGGCTGGTTGGCGGATTGGGGCGGCGCCTATCCGATGGACGCCGGATTGCTGGAGGCAGGAAGCGAAGCGCTGACAGCCGTCTCAGAAAGTCTGGGTTGGGAAATCAACCTCGTCGCACCACCCGTAGACGCCGAGCTTTTGTGGGAAAGCTGGACGACACTGCGATCCTTCGTCGTGGCCATGGAGTTGGGCTGCCATTGGCGGGCGGAGACCGAGCGCGGATTGCTGAACGCGCAAGCAGTATGGGAAATCGAACGCGGGCTGTCCCTGACCGGAGACGCGATTGAACGCGCGCTGGCACAGCGGCAGATTTGGTTGGCGGCGCTGCATGACCTCTTCACGCGGCATGACGCGCTGATCCTTCCTTCCACCCAGATATGGCCATTCCCGGCAAAGTGGGATTGGCCGAAGGAGGTCGCGGGCCGAGCCATGGACACCTACCACCGTTGGATGGAAGTTGTCGTGCCCGCAAGCCTTGCGGGTGTTCCAGCCATAGCCATGCCTGCAGGGTATGATGAGCAGACCGGACTGCCGCATGGACTTCAGATGTTTGGCGCACATGGAGCGGATCCGAAGTTGCTTGCGCTTGGTCGTGCATGGGAGCGCGCGATTGGACCGCGCCAATGCCGCGACCCAAGGCATTTTGCACGCGACGGTTGAACGCGCTACACTTCGCGCGGGAGGGCCGTGCGCCATGTCAGATCTGACAAGCCATCCGGTCGGGGAAGGAGCCCCGGATATCCGCGACATGCAGGTCGCCGATCTCAACAAGGCCCTGCGTGCAGGCGCAAAGGATTTCCGCCGCAAACCAGCCTTCGGCCTATTCTTTGCAGCCGTCTACGTGATCGGCGGATGGTGCATTTACTTGCTGTTGTTTCGGGCGCATCTCGAATGGCTCGCGATCCCGCTGACCTTTGGTTTTCCTCTGATCGGGCCATTCCTTGCCGTGGGTCTATACGATGTGTCACGGCGACTAGAGGCGGGGGATGAGGATTGGAAAGCCAGCGATATTTTCGCGGTGGTCTGGCGCCAAAGGCTCAGGCAATTGCCGACCATGGCATGGGTAGTCATCGTCTACTTCCTGTTCTGGTCGTTCTTTGCACACATGTTGTTCGCGCTGTTCCTCGGCCCTTCGGCGCTGACCAATGTGACAACCTCTTATGCTTATCTCCTGGAACCCGAAGGCCTGACCATGCTGTTGGTCGGCGCAGCGTTCGGGGCGGTCTTCGCCTTTGTTTTGTTCGCGCTGACTGTGGTGTCTCTGCCGCTGTTGCTAGACCGAGAAGTAGACTTCGTAACCGCCATGATCACCTCGGTCGCCGTGATCCGCCAGAACCCGAAGGTCATGCTGGTCTGGGCCTTCATGATCGCCGCACTCACATTCTTGGCAATGCTGCCGGGCTTGCTGGGACTGATGCTGGTGCTGCCGGTTCTCGGCCATGCCTCATGGCACATCTACCGTTTGGCGACGGTCTCCGGCACGGGGATTGCCCAGTAGGCTATGGTGGCGCCCATTGCCGTAAGGGCGGCCACAATCCAACACAGAAGTTGGAAGGCCGCGGTCATCGCGTCGGCATGGCCGGACGTTCCGGAAAAGCCGCCGAAACTGCCTGTGCCACCTGCCGCTGTGTAGGCCTGCGCGGCAACGCTTCCCATGACAGCCACCGCGATCAATCCGCCGACCCGGCTGACCGCGTTGTTGAGGCCGGAGCCGGTGCCGGATCGTTCATCGGGGACCGATCCCATGATGGCGGTGGACAGCGGGCTGACGACCAGAGCCATGCCGAGGCCCATCAAAGCTGTTCCCGGCAGAACAGACAGCCAGAAATCCTGAAAGGGCGCCAAAAGTGCGAGCAGCACGAAGGACAACGCAACCAAAGCACCACCCGTGCCGATCATGCGCCCTGCGCCGTAGCGATCTGCCCATGTTCCCGCGCGGGCAGACAGGAGCGAGATAAAGACCGACAGCGGAGCAAAGGCGGCGGCGGCCAAGGCCTCCGGCGTTTGCCAGCCCGCGATCAGCGTCATGGGCAGGAAGAACAGCACGGTTGTCAACGCGAAGTAGATCAGGAATGTCGCGAGATTTGCGGCGGAGAAGGTGGGGTTCTTGAAAAGGGCGAGCGGCACCATTGGATTTGGGCTGTGCGCTTCCCACCAGAGGAAGGCCGCAAGTAGCCCCGCCCCGAGGCTGAGCAGGGGCCATGAAGCGCCCCCCGTCAGTCCAAACGTCAAAAGCGCCAAGGCGGCTGAAATCAACACCGCACCTGGCACATCCAGCGGATGATCGGGGCGCGACGGATCTGCCGCTACGTGACGCGCGAGAAGCCAGATGGCCAAGACACCAAGGGGCAAGTTGATGGCGAACAACCAGCGCCAGACCTCCGGCCCGCCAAGGCTGAGCGCGACGCCCCCGAGGATCGGGCCCATTGCTGTGGTCAGTGAGGAGGCTGCGGCCCAAAAGCCAATGGCGCGCCCGCGTTCTTCCGGCGGATAGGCACGCGCGATCAGGGCGAGGCTGCCGGGAACCATCACCGCCGCGCCAAGTCCTTTCAAGACGCGGCCAGCAATCATCACCTCAGGCGTGGGGGCGAGGGCGCAAATGATCGACGCAACTATGAAAACCGCAATGCCAATAATGAAAGAGCGGGCGAGGCCGAAACGATCTCCGACTGCACCACCCAACAGTATCAGAGCGGACAGCGGCAGCAGATAGGCGTTGTTGATCCACTGGCCCTGAACGAGGTCTGCGTTCAAACCATCCCGGATGGCCGGCAGGGCGATGGATATGATTGTGCCGTCAATAAAGCCGAGCGCGGAGGCAAGGATTGCGGAGACCAGAACCCAACGCCGCGCCTCTGGCGCGCATAAGGGGGGCAAGGAAAAGCCGGGCGCATGGCCCGGCTTCTCAGAATTCGGTACTGTCGGTTGGTTCGCCAGATCAGCTGTCCGACTTGGACGATGATGGCTGAGGCGCTGGACCTGCCGCCGCCGGACGCGGGATCGAAGGGGCCGCAGGTGCTTCCGGTGCGGAAGAGGCGCTGCCACCGGTTGTGATCGGCGTGCGCGGCGCGGCATTGTTGGCGCCGGTCGACAGCGGGTCTTCCGCGCGCTGTACGGAGCCTTCGAAATGCGCACCAGACTCTATGGCGATCGTCTTGTGGATGATGTCGCCTTCAACACGCGCGGTTGAGGTCAAGCGGACCTTCAAGCCGCGAACGCGACCCACGACACGGCCCGTGACCACGATGTCGTCGGCCACAATCTCACCCTCTATATTGGCGCTTTCGCCAACCGTCAGTAGGTGGGCGCGGATGTCGCCCTGAACGGTGCCTTCCACCTGGATGTCACCCGTTGTGCGCAGGTTGCCCACGATGGTCAGGTCGGACGACAGCATCGATGGCTGAGGTTTCGACTTGCTGCCGGATGCTGCGGATGTGGATTTGTTCATGGTGTCTCCAGAAGTCGTGCCCGCCGCGGGGCTATCACCGTCGGAACCATCGGACGCGCCGCCCTGCTTTGGTCCGGGTTCGTTGATTTTGGATTTAGAAAACATTGCGTCCTGCCCTTATGAACGTCATCGGGTTAACGGGGGTCCCATTGCGATGCACTTCATAGTGCAAATGCACGCCCGTGCTCCGACCGGTGGTTCCCATATCACCGATAAGTTCCCCACGCGAGACCCTTTCCCCTTCGCTCACGCGGATACGATTGAGATGGGCATAGCGTGTCATGAAACCGTTATTGTGCCTGATTTCGACTGTAAGTCCGTAGCCGCTTTGACGGCCAGCGAATTCGACAACGCCTGCGCCACCGGCAACAATTGGCGTACCGCGGGAGCCCGCGAAATCAAGGCCGTTGTGCATCCTGCTGCCGCCATTGATCGGGTCGCGGCGTGGGCCAAAGCCCGACGTCTGGCGGTAGCTGCCGTTGACCGGGTTTCCGAACGGCAGACGCTCGGCTGCGATGCGCCACAGGTTGATCTCGTCGAGTTCCTGCAAAAGCTGGTTGGCGCGATCAGAAAGAGGGTCCGGGCCACTGCCCGAGGTCGAGATGATCGGCGTCAACGGACCACCCTGGCCGGAATAGCCCTGCCGTACGCTTTCGATCAGGTCATCGGTGCTGAGGCCTGCCGCGCTGAACATCTCATCCAGCGGCTCCATCGAGACGGCGACGGCCTCTTCCAACTGGCGGAAGACGCGGTTCTGGCGTTCTTCGGTCAGTGCGGCTTCGAAGTTGAGGCGGTTGATCTCGTCCACAGCTTGCGCCATCAGCGAATGGCCTTCGTCGCGCTCGCCTGCTGTCAGCTCAAGCGCCTCGTTGAGGAAGGCCAGCGTTTGCTGCAATTCCCATTCCCGCTCAGCTGCGGTCTGGACTGTTCCGGTATTTGCCTGAAGCTCATTCTGGAAGGAAGCGGCGGCAACACGTGCTTCGTCACGCTCATCAATCGTGCGGCGTAGTGTGGCTTGGATCACGTCCACGGCGGTCTCAAGCTCTCGGCGACGCTCCTCGGAGTCGAGAAGCCGCGTCTGCATTTCAGAGACCTGATCCATCGCCAAAGCGAACCGATCCTGTGCCGCAGCAGCCGCAGCAGCCCGCGCATCACGCTCAAGCGCCATCGCATTCAAGCGCTCTTGGTACATGGCCTGTTCGCGCTGCGCGAGGTCGCGGGCATTGCCGGCGGAAATGGTGTCGATCAGGAAGATGGAGGTTACGATGACCGTCCAGCCCACGAACACCGCGGACCCAAGGATCATGCTTGCCTGGGTGACGGGACGCAGCCGGATAAAGCGCGTTCCCTCTTCCGATTTCAGGAAAAGCCGTTGTTCTGGCAAATGCCGTTCAAGCGCCGCATTCACGCGACTCATAAGCCGGGATGTCACTGTCCTTACGCCTCGCTTCCCCTTGTGTTTATCCGCGCCACCGTCTTGTCCCCAGTGGCGGTTGCGGCGTGCTTGGGGATAAGCTACGCCGCCTTAAGTGCCAACATAGTAATCTTAAAGTATGGAAAAGGCACCAAAAAAGCGCGCAAATCTGGCGGAAATCCGCCGATCTTGCTGGCGTTCTTCTAGCATATCCCGAAATCAGCCCGCGAGTGGCCAGTAAAAGTCTGGCGGCAAGCCAGCTTCGGCGCGCTTTTCTTCGTTGAACGGCGGTTTCAGGGCACCGTGGAAATAGCGTTGAACCAGATCGTGAAACGCCTCTTTCGGTTCGATGTCATGGCGACCACACAGGAAGTGGAACCATTTTGACCCATAGGCGACGTGGTGTACCTCTTCTGCGTAAATCACGTTCAGGGCGTCCACGGCCTGAACCGCCGCCGGATCATCTTTGGCTTTCTGAAACGTCGCGATCATCGACGGCGTCACATCAAGCCCACGTGCCTCCAACACCATCGGCACGACGGCCAGCCGTCCCATGAGATCTTCGGCAGTATCCTCCGCCGCGCGCCACATACCGGCATGGGCGGGCAAGGCACCATAATGGCTGCCCATCGCCTCCAAGCAGTCGTCCATCAGATTGAAATGTTTGGACTCTTCGTCGGCGGCCTTCACCCAATCATCGAAGAACCCGATTGGCATGGGCGTATCAGAGAACCGCGCGATGATGTCCCAATGCAGATCAACCGCGTTCAACTCGATATGCGCAACCGCATGGAGGATCGCCATGCGTCCTGCGGTCGAGCCTGGCTTGCGGCGCGGTACATCACGGGGGTCGAGCAATTCCGGCGCATCCGGACGCGCGGGCTGATCGGGCGGCGTGGCCGTTCCAATCTCCGGTACCTCACCCGCCGCCCGAGCGGCCTGCCAAGTCGCGGCATAGTCCCGCGACAGGGCTGTCTTTTCGCGGGCGTGCGCGGTTCGCAGAACATCGTCTGCCATCTGAGCCAGAGGTTTCATATGCCCCGTCTCTGCTGTCCCGCGAGCTCGGTCAAGGGGGGTAGGTGAGGCGCTTAGCAGCCTCACCACCTCGTTCACAGCGCTTGCGCGGCTTCTAGTACCGCCTCAGCATGTCCGGGCACTTTCACTTTGCGCCAGACCTGCGCGACCTTGCCCTCACCATCGATAAGGAACGTGGCACGCTCGATCCCCATAGATTTCTTGCCGTACATGTTCTTCTCAACCCACACACCGTATTGCTCGCACACATCGCTTTCGGCGTCGGAGACGAGCGCGACTCCGAGCTCATGTTTGGCAACGAACTTGTCATGCTTCGCCACGGTATCTTTCGAAATGCCAATGACTTGCGTGTTCGCGGCATCAAAGTCGGCCCCGAGGCCAGTGAAGGCAATCGCCTCCTTCGTGCAGCCGGGCGTGTCATCGCGCGGGTAAAAATAGAGCACCACCTTTTTCGGGCGCAGGGATGAGAGGCTGATCGTTCCCCCTCCGTCACGGGGCAGGTCGAATTCTGGGGCGGCGTCACCGATTACGGGCATGGATCTATCCTTTTTTCTGCGCGGCACTGGTGCCGATCGGGTTTGCAAGCTAGGCGGATTGCAGACAGATTAAAGGGCAACGCAACAACGGATGGTAGGGCCGCACACGCGGATGGAGCAGACCGAAGCCACCCAACCTGAAACACCACGGCCTCGGCGGCGGTTCTGGATCCGCGCGCTGGCAATTGTTGTGTTCGTTTTGCTGATCCCGGTCGCGGCACTCTGGCTGCGTTTGACTGTTGCCCCGATGGCCGTGCCGGAAGGCATTCAAAGCCGTATCGAAACCCGCATCAACGATGCGATGACAATCGGCGATGTGAGTGTCGGCAATATGGTGCTGGCCTTGCCGCAGGGCGGGCGTGCACCGGCCTTCGAATTTCGGGAAGTCGCCGTCACCACTCCCGACGGCGAAGTACGAGCCGCATTTCCAGGCCTGCGCGTTCGGGTCGCCCCCGGCCCATTGCTGGCGGGGCAAATGCGCGTTCGCCAAGTTGTCGTCTCAGATGCAGGGCTAAACCTTCGGCGCGGCGCTGATGGACGGTTCGATCTCGATTTTGGCGGGGTCCAAGATGGGCCAGCCCGTGAACCGGAAGGGGGCGACGTAAGCCTGACCGACACGCTGTCACGCTTGGATCAGATGTTTTCCGCGCCCGTATTTTCGCAGCTTCAGGAAGTGCGCGGCGAAGGGATGGCCGTAAGCCTCGCCGATGAGTTGACGGGTCGCGACCTGAGATTGCACGACGCCGTCATGCAGCTGGAACGGCGCAGGGATGGCCTCGCCATATCAGTGGGTGGCCGACTTGCAGGCAGCCGTGACGCAGTGATTGATATCGCGTTGTCGCGGAACGCGCGTGAGGGCGAAACCGAAGTCTCTATGGAGTTCGTGAACCTTGCGGCCCGCGATCTTGCCGCCAGCAGCCCGGCACTGGCATGGCTCGATCTGATGCGGGCGCCAATCGACGGGGAATTATCGGCCATTTTGGCAGATGACGGATCGCTTGGCGCGGTGGATGGCGATTTGCGGGTTGCCGCAGGTGTTTTGAGCCTGCCGGGGCAGGAGGAACCCACGCCTTTTGACGCCATGACGGCTCGTATCGCCTACGACCCCGAGGCACGGCGGGCCATCTTGCAGGAGGTTATGCTCGCGTCCCAGCAACTCTCGTTC
Source organism: Gymnodinialimonas sp. 202GB13-11 (assembly GCF_040932485.1). Taxonomy (NCBI): domain Bacteria; kingdom Pseudomonadati; phylum Pseudomonadota; class Alphaproteobacteria; order Rhodobacterales; family Paracoccaceae; genus Gymnodinialimonas; species Gymnodinialimonas hymeniacidonis. The sequence goes on from NZ_JBFRBH010000001.1 coordinate 1,153,815, forward strand.
AATGGCACGGGGCATGCGGATGTGGCCCCCGACGGGTCGCATTACACCGGGCAATTCTCTCTCAGCAACATCGCGGCTGATCCGGATGGCCTGTTCGATGCGGCGCTCGACATCGACGGAGCAGCCGTTGATTTGCGCCTGTCGCTTGGCGAAACGGTTGTGGCCGAGATTGGGCGCGCAGTCGTCTATGATGGCGATTTGCGCGCGATGGTCGATGGCACCCTGACCGCCGCGCCCGAGGGATTAAGCCTGGCCTTTAATGCGCAGCTTGCCGAGGCTGATCTTGAGACGATCCTTGCCTATTGGCCTCGTCAGGCCATCCCCAACACGCGGTGGTGGGTCACGGAGCGCATGATCGCAGGTCGCGCCGAAGGCGTGGATTTCGCCTTTCGCGGTGCGCCTGACGCGGCCGACAGAATGGAGCTGTCGTTTGATTTCGCAGATGCCGATATTCGCGCCGTCCCCGCCGGCCCACCAATACGAAACGCATCTGGTTTCCTGACTCTACAGGATTCGCGGCTTGTCGTTGGCCTTGATGCCGGTGCCGTATTGGCGGAAGGGCAATCAGGCGGCGCAGGCTTGGCGGGCTCCCACATGGTGATTGAGGATGTCTCGGTTCCCGGCCCGTTGGCCGCGTTTGATCTTTCCATTGCAGGCGATTTGACCGACGTGATGCACGTGCTTGCTGGTCCGCCATTCGCCGTACTGGAAACCAGCGGTTACACCCCCGAAGAGATTGGAACAGGCCAGATCAGCGCAAACGTTCAGCTTGCCACTCATCTTGTGCAGCGTGACGCAGATGCGGGGCTGGACGGGCTGGATATTGACGTTGACGGGATTGTAACGGGCTTTCGTGCCACGGAACTGGTGCCCGACCGGACCCTCGTCGCGGATCGCATGACCATACGAATGAACCCGGAGGAGCTTGCGATCGGCGGGCGGGCAGCCCTCGACGGCGTTCCTGTCAGCGGGCAATGGTCCGTCCGTCTGGCCGAAGAAGCGGATCCCGGCAGTCTGGTGCAGGCGCGGGCAACGTTGAACCGGCAGTCTTTGGCCACGTTTGGCGTAGAGCTGCCAGATTGGTTGATGTCAGGGCAGGGGGCCGCTGACCTGACTGTTTTCCTGCGCGCCAATGGTGCTGCAACGATGCAGGTCCGCTCCGATCTCGACGGCATTGGCCTTGCCATCCCCCCTCTTGCGTGGCGATTGCCCGAGGGGCAGACGGGAACGTTCAGCGCTGATATACGCCTCGGGACCAATCCGGAGGTTCGGCAAATCGGCCTGCAGGGCGCGGGGCTAACCCTGGATGGCGCGATCAGTTTCACCGAGAATGGATATCTCAACCGCTTCTCCGCCGGGCAATTCCAGCTTGGATCGTGGCTGGATGTGCGCGGTGGGCTCGTCGGGCGCGGCGCTCAGGCCCCGGCGATAGAGATTTCCGGCGGCACGCTCGATTTCCGCACCATGCCGTCGCTCGCCAGCACCGGTGGTTCCTCCAGCGGCGACATCGGCCCCCTCGATATCTCGCTCGACCGGATGCAGATCACGGCAGGCATAGCGTTGACCGGCCTGCGTGCAGATCTGAACGGTGCCACGATGAGTGGTGATTTCAGGGGTCGTGTGAACGATGCCGTCGCCGTCAACGGGCAGCTTGTTCCAAGCCCCAACGGGCCATCTGTAAGGATGCAGTCCGACGATGGCGGCGCGGTGCTGCGGGCGGCCAATATCATCACAAACATCCATGGCGGGCCGTTCGACCTGATCCTCGCCGCACGCCCGGAGCAGGGGCAATACGATGGGCAAGTCACCATTGACAGCCCGCGCCTGCGCGACGCGCCTGTCATGGCGGAAATCCTGAACCTGATCTCAGTTGTTGGCTTGCTTGAGCAATTGGGCGGTGAAGGGATCAATATGGGCGAAGTGAACGCCCGCTTCCGCGTCACACCGGACCGGATCACAGTCACTGAAGGCGCCGCCGTCGGCCCTGCCATGGGCATATCTATGGACGGGGTCTACGATGTCGCGTCCGAGCGGTATGAGATGCAAGGCGTGGTCTCGCCCTTCTACATCGTGAACGGCCTGTTCGGTGCGCTCTTTGCCACACGTCGCGAGGGGCTATTTGGCTTCAATTATCGTGTGATTGGTGATGCTGAAGATACCCGCGTTTCGGTCAATCCCCTCTCGATCCTGACCCCCGGCATCTTCCGAGAGATTTTCCGCGCCCCGCCGCCTGACTTCAGCGAGTAGACCTGCATGAAACTGGACGATTTCGATTTCGATCTGCCCGAACGGCTGATCGCCACGCGACCTGCTCAGCCGCGCTCGTCAGCGAAACTGCTGCTGGCCAACGGAGATATGATTGCCGACAAAACGGTCACCGATCTTCCCGATGTGCTGCGCCCTGGCGACCGTCTCATCCTGAACGACACCCGCGTTATCCCCGCACGTCTGACCGGCGAACGCCCCCGCATGACACCCGAAGGTGAAGTGCGCGCCAAGATCGAAGTGACGTTACTTGAGCCGCAAGCTGATGGGAGCTGGTCTGCCTTGGGCAAACCCATGCGCAAGTTGAAGCTTGGTGAGAAAATCATATTTAGCAAAGATCTGGAGGCCGAAGTTCATACAATGGATGAAGGCTTGCACCTCCGCTTCAACCTCACCGGCGATGATTTCGACGCCGCCCTGAACGCCGCCGGCGCCATGCCTTTGCCGCCCTATATCGCGGGCAAGCGCGCCCCGGATGAGCGCGACAAGGATGATTACCAAACCATCTGGGCCAAGCGCGCCGGTGCGGTCGCCGCCCCAACAGCCAGCCTCCATTTCGATGAAGCCTTGATGGAGGCGATCAAATCGCGCGGTATCGATGTGACCTTCGTCACCCTGCATGTCGGGGCCGGAACTTTCCTGCCTGTGAAGGTCGAAGACGTCACCACGCACAAGATGCACGCCGAATGGGGCGAAGTGCGTGAAGAGGCTGCGGCTGAGATGAACGCCACCCGCGCCGCCGGCGGGCGGATCATTCCCGTGGGGACAACCGCCCTGCGCCTGATCGAAAGCGCCGCAAACGATGACGGCACGATGCAAGCGTTCGAAGGCACGACCGAGATTTTCATCTACCCTGGCTATCGCTGGAAGATCACTGACGCGCTGATGACCAACTTCCACCTGCCCAAATCAACTCTGCTCATGCTCGTCTCCGCCCTGATGGGGCAGGACACGATCCGGTCCGTTTACGACCACGCTGTCGCAAACGACTATCGGTTTTTCTCTTACGGCGACGCTTCCTTGCTAATCCCGTCGCGAATCTGACAGACGCGCGGTCTCGGCCCGTGGCAATCGGGGCGCTTCACTTGGCCAGCACGGGAGGCCCAGATGTTCACAGTTATCCGCACGGCCTGGGCGCTTCTGCTTGGCATGTTCCTTCTGCAGATCGGCAATGGCTTGCAGGGCACCCTGATGGGCGTGCGCGGCGCGATTGAGGGGTTCTCGACGTTTGAGCTTTCGCTGATCGGTTCGGCCTATTTCGTGGGCTTCCTCGGCGGCTCTCGGATGGCCCCTAAATTCATCGCGTCGGTCGGGCATGTCCGGGTCTTTGCGGCGCTCGGCTCGTTCATCTCCGCAATCGTCATCACCTATCCCATCGTCACGGAAGCATGGGCGTGGATGTTGCTGCGTGTGGGCTTGGGCTTCTGCCTGTCTGGTGTCTACGTCACGGCAGAAAGCTGGCTGAACAACTCGGCCACCAATGAGACGCGGGGACAATCGCTCTCGGCCTATATGCTAATGCAGATGATGGGCCTCGTGGCGGGGCAGGGCATTCTGGCGGCTGGCGATCCGTCGGGCTGGATCCTGTTCATCATCCCGTCCATCCTCGTCTCCCTCAGCTTTGCGCCCATCCTTCTCTCGGCCGTTCCGACCCCGGCGATTGAGGCAACGCGCCCAATGTCGCTGCGACAGGTCTACGATGCCTCGCCGTTCGCCGTCATCGGCATGTTGTTCATGGGCGGCGTGTTCGCAGGGCAATTTGCGATGGCGCCCGTCTACGCAACCGAAGTGGGCCTTAGCCTCGGGCAATTGTCCGTTTTCATTTCGTCCTTCTTCATTGGCGCCATCGTGCTGCAATATCCTATCGGCTGGATGTCCGACCGTATGGACCGCCGGACTTTGATCATCGGTGCCTCTGCCCTCGGCGCTGCCGTTGCTATGGCTGGCGTCTTCTTGGCCGACAGCTATCTGGCGCTCCTGATTATCGCGGCACTGTCCGGTGGTTTAGCACAGCCACTCTACGCCCTGCTGCTGGCTTACCTGAACGACTACCTCGCTGTCGAAGATATGCCCGCCGCCTCCGGTGGTATGATCTTCGTCAACGGCATTGGGGCCATTGCCGGTCCACCTATCATGGGTCTTCTCATGGGCCAGATCGGGCCGGGCGGGTTTTGGTTATTCCTCGCCGCGGTGTTGGGGGGCGTGGCGGCCTACGGTATCTACCGGATGACCCAGCGCGTTTCGGCCTATGTGGAAGAGGATAATTACGATAGCGTACCATACGCCAACATCATGCCCGGCGCGGCGTCAGCCGTGGCCGTTGAAACGGCGCAAGAGCTCTACATCGAGGCCGCCGAAGAGATGGCCGAAGAGGGCGGAGACGATGCGGAGGAGGAGACCCACCTATGACAAGCGCCAAAGATGTTGTCGCCTTCTGGCACGAGGCGGGGCCTGAAAAATGGTACGCCAAGGATGATGCGTTTGATCAGGCGATCCGTGACCAGTTCGGCGCGGCTTGGAAGGCGGCGCATGACGGCGGCCTGCGCAATTGGGCCGTAGACGCCGAAGGTGCGCTTGGCTTAGTCATCCTGCTTGACCAGTTTCCACGCAACATGTTCCGTGATGATCCGCGCGCCTACGCAACTGACGCAGCAGCGCTTGAGGTCTCCGGTCAGATGATCGCCAATGGATGGGATCGCCAGATTGACGAGCCCATGCGCCAGTTCGTCTACATGCCGTTCATGCATTCTGAGGAAATGGCCCATCAGGAAATCTGCATCGATCTGATGGAAAGCCGGATGGAGGAGGGGAACAACGCCCTCCACGCCCGCGTGCACCGGGAAATCATCGCGCGCTTTGGCCGGTTTCCCTACCGTAATGGTCCGCTGGAGCGTGGCATGACAGCGGAAGAACAGACCTTCATTGATGAGGGTGGCTACGGCGCGATCCTGCGAGAGATTGAGGCATCTGACGCCTAAAGCTCACGTCGATCAGCGGGCGGCAACGGCTTGCAACAAGCCTTGCGCTGGGTGCAACCCGGCCTGCGACCTAGCGTCAATTGTCGCTGCCATCCGGATAGTTTAACGTTGAACAAATGCTTCAAACAGACTCTGCCGGAAGGAACGACCCCATGGCTGCACAGAATTTCGACGTTATCGTAATCGGCGCAGGACCCGGCGGCTACGTTGCCGCGATCCGCGCCAGCCAGCTTGGCCTGAAGACGGCGATTGTGGAACGCGAGCATATGGGCGGTATCTGTCTCAACTGGGGCTGTATCCCGACGAAGGCGATGCTGCGTTCGTCTGAGGTGTTTCATCTGATGCATCGGGCGAAGGAATTCGGCCTGAAGGCGGACGGGATTGGGTACGACCTGAATGCCGTCGTCGACCGTTCGCGCAAGGTCGCCAAGCAGCTTTCGGGCGGCGTGGCGCATCTGATGAAGAAGAACAAAGTCACCACGATCATGGGCGAGGCGACGATCCCGGCCAAGGGCAAGGTCTCGGTCAAGACCGACAAGGGCACCGAAGAGCTTACGGCCAAGAACATCATCCTCGCCACCGGCGCTCGTGCGCGGGAATTGCCGGGACTGGAGGCCGATGGCAAGCGGGTCTGGACCTACAAGGCCGCGCTGACTCCGCCGCATATGCCGAAGAAACTGCTGGTGATTGGCTCCGGCGCCATCGGCATCGAATTCGCCAGCTTCTACAACACGCTTGGCGCCGACACGACCGTGGTCGAGGTCATGGATCGCGTGCTGCCGGTGGAAGATGAGGAGATCTCCGCCTTCGCGAAGAAGTCGTTTGAGAAGCAGGGGATGAAGATCCTGCAGAAGGCAATGGTCAAGCAGCTTGATCGCAGCGCGGACAAGGTCACGGCCCATATCGAGGTGGGCGGCAAGGTCGAGAAGCATGATTTTGATACCGTGATCTCTGCCGTTGGGATCGTTGGCAATGTCGAAAATCTAGGGCTGGAAGCCTTGGGTGTGAAGATCGACCGGACCCATGTTGTGACGGATGAGTTCTGCCGCACGGGAGTAGAGGGTCTTTATGCCATCGGCGATATCGCGGGCGCGCCCTGGTTGGCGCACAAGGCCAGCCACGAGGGTGTGATGGTGGCCGAGTTGATCGCGGGCAAGAACAATGTCCATCCGATCAAGCCGGAAAGCATCGCGGGTTGCACTTATTGCCATCCGCAGGTGGCTTCTGTGGGCCTCAGCGAAGCAAAGGCCAAGGAGAAGGGCTACAAGGTCAAGGTCGGGCGCTTCCCGTTCATCGGCAATGGCAAGGCGATTGCGCTGGGCGAGCCTGAGGGCATGATCAAGACCGTGTTCGACGAGAAAACCGGCGAGCTTCTGGGCGCGCATATGATCGGGGCAGAGGTCACGGAACTAATCCAGGGCTATGTCGTGGGCCAGAAACTGGAGACCACGGAAGAGGATCTGATGGAGACGGTCTTCCCGCATCCGACGCTCAGCGAGATGATGCACGAGAGCGTGCTGGATGCCTATGATCGGGTGATCCATATCTGAGGCGCTTGGGCCAGCTACTCACGCGTGAGCAGAGGTATTACACCTCTGATAAATAACTAAAATCACGTTATAGTATAAGAATGAAAACGGGCGCTGCGGTGAAGCAGCGCCCGTTTTCCGTTTCGTATCCGATCGTCTATTGCAGAGTTATCGGCACCTCGGCGATCACGACGCGATCCTGGTCGATGAAATAGCGGATCACGTAGGAGCCGGGCGCTTCGGGCAGGGTGAGCGAAAGCGGGGTGCCGTCGCTGGTGCGCGCATAGCTTTGCCACTGTCCGCCGCCCGTTGCACCGGCGAGGCCGATCCCGATGAAATCGCGCGGATAGTTCGGGCCGGTCCAACCGACTTCGATCGTTGAGCCTGCCGCCGCTGTGGCAGGTGCGGTCAGCGTCGCCTCGGCGGGCGTGACCTCAAGTGGCACTTCGGCAAGCGCCAAGCGGTCCTGATCCATGAAATAGCGGATCACGTAGCTGCCCGGGTTTGGCGGAACCAGCAAGTTCATCGGGTTGCCATCGCTGGTGCGCGTGTAGTTCTGCCACTGACCGCCGCCTGTCGCGCCCGCTAGTCCGATCCCCACAAAGTCGCGCGGGTAGTTCGGGCCGGTCCAGCCAAGTTCGATTGTAGAGCCTGCTACCGCCGTTGCAGGCGCGGTGATCGTGGCCTCGGCTGGTGTTACCGTGATGGTGGCCGAGGCGAGGCTGACGCGGTCCTGATCAAGGAAGTACTGGATCGCGTACGTTCCTGGAGTCGAGGGAACCAACAGTTGCACCGGATTGCCTTCGTCGGTGCGCACGTAATTGTTCCAACGCGCGCCGCCGGTCGCACCTTCCAGCCCGATGCCGATGAAGTCGCGCGGCTGGTTCGGGCCGGTCCAGGCCACTTCGATGGTGGAGCCTGCCACAGCACTTGTGGGCGCTGTGATCGACGCTTCTGCAGGTGTCACTGTGATCGTGGCCGAGGCCAGCGTGACCCGGTCCTGATCCAGAATGTACTGGATCGAGTAGGTGCCCGGCGCCGATGGAACCAACAGACGCACTGGATTGCCTTCGTCGGTGCGCACGTAATTGTCCCAACGTCCAGCACCAGTTGCGCCTTCAAGCCCAATGCCGATGAAATCGCGGGGCTGGTTCGGCCCAGTCCACGCCACTTCGATGGTGGATCCGACCTCGGCCGTTGCCGGCGCGGTAATGGAGGCTTCGGATTCCTCTACAACCACGGTCATGCGGGCGAGGACCTGACGACCCTGCGCCTGAACATAGCGCAATTCGTAGGTGCCGGGCTCCGTCGGGTAATTCAACCGGACGGGATTTCCGCTGTCGACACCGACGCGCGTTGCAAAGTCATAGCTATGGTTCGCGGTATTTGCCGGGTTAATGAACCCAATCCAGTCATTGTCATAGCCCGGGCCGGTCCAGCCAACCTCAGCCACCGTTCCGACTTCACCCGTCGAAGCCGCTGTGAGGGAGGCTTGGACCTCGGACACAACCACAGTCATGCGCGCCAACACTTGACGACCCTGCGCCTGGATATAGCGCAGTTCGTAGGTTCCCGCCGCTGCCGGATAGTTGAGGCGCACGGGGTTGCCTTCGGAAACCCGAACAAGGGTTTCGAAATCGTAGGAATGGTTGGTCGTGTTCGCCGGGTTGATGAACCCGATCCAGTCGCCGTCATAGTCGGGGCCGGTCCAGCCGACCTCAGCCTGCGCCCCGGCCGTGCCGGTGGGCGAAGAGGTAAGTGAGGCTTGGACTTCGGAGACCACGACTGTCATGGCTGCGAGAGTCTGACGGCCTTGCGCCTGGATATAGCGTAGCTCGTATGTGCCAGGGGTGGCCGGGTAGTTCAGGCGCACAGGGTTGCCCTCGGCGACGCGGACAGACGTCTCGAATTGGTAGCCATGGTTGGCCTCGTTCGATGGGTCGATGAAGCCGATCCAGTCACCGTCATAGGCGGGGCCGGACCAGCCAACCTCGGCCTGCGCCCCGGCGGTGCCGGTTTGCGCCGATGTCAGGGTGGCCTGAACTTCGGAGACCACGACCGTCATGGCCGCCAAGGTCTGGCGGCCTTGCGATTGGACATAGCGCAGCTCGTAGGTTCCCGCCGCTGCCGGATAGTTGAGGCGCACAGGGTTGCCTTCGGACACGCGCACGGACGTCTCGAACTGGTAGCCGTGGTTTGCTTCGTTGGCAGGGTCAATGAAGCCGATCCAATCGCCGTCATAGGCGGGGCCGGTCCAGCCTACTTCGGCTTGCGCGCCGGCGGTGCCGGTTTGCGCCGAGGTGAGCGTTGCCTGAACGGCGGAGACTTCGACCGTCATGGCAGCCAAGGTCTGGCGGCCCTGTGACTGGATATAACGCAATTCGTACGTGCCAGGTGTGGCCGGGTAGTTGAGGCGCACAGGGTTGCCTTCGGAGACGCGCACGGATGTCTCAAACTGGTAGCCATGGTTGGCCTCATTGGCAGGGTCAATGAAGCCGATCCAGTCGCCGTCATAGGCAGGGCCTGTCCAGCCGACCTCGGCCTGCGCGCCGGCGATGCCGGTGGACGCCGCGGTGAGGGTTGCCTGAACATCCGTGACTTCAACGATCTGGCTGGCCAGCGTGGTGCGCCCAAGGGCCATCACATAGCGAAGCTCGTATGTGCCGGGCTCAGGCGGATAGTTGAACGTTGCTGGTGATGACAGGCCCGTGAGACGGGTTGAAGACAGCGCCTGATAGCCATGGTTGGCGGTGTTGTCGACTGGGAAGAAGCCGAGCCAATCGCCTTCGAAATTCGGGCCGGTCCATTGGATCGTGGCCTGGCTACCGGCGACGCCGTCGGTGGTTTCAACCGATGCGGGCTGGGGCAAGACCTCGAACGGGACGCGGGCGAGGACGCGGCGGCCATTTTCGGCATCAATATAGCGCAACTCGTAGAGGCCGGGGCGCGGCGGCACGCGCATCGACAGCGGATTGCCTTCGTTGGTGCGGGCATGGGTTGGGGCCTGAAAGCCGTGATTGCCGGTATTGTCGGGCTCGAAGAAGCCGAGCCAGTCGGAGGCGCCGCCTGGACCGGTCCATGCGACCTCGATCGTCTCGCCCGCGCGGGCTTGTGCGACGGTGGTGAGGGAGGCTTGCGGGATGGGCTCCTCGAAGACGACGACGATTTCGCGGGGCTGATCGACGACCACGAAATCGGTGCTGACCTCTTGTTCCTGCACGGTCCAGTAGGCGGTGACGCGGTAGGCGCCGCGGGTCAGGGAGACGGTGGCCGGGTTGGTCGTGGCGATGGTGGGGGCAGGGTCAAGCGGTGTGACTTCCCAAACCACCGGGTCGGTCACGGGTAGGCCGCTGGCCGAGCCGATGCGGGCGATGAAATTCACGTCCACGGTCAGCGCGGGTAAGGGGACGATGACCTGCTGGGGCGTATTGGGCTCGACCGTGAAGCGGGCCTCATGGGTGGTGCCCTGATTCACGCGTTCCACGGTCAGCAAGTAGTCGCCGGGCAGAAGGGCCACGTTGCCAGCGGGGGCCTGGACGGGGCCCAGCAGGACGGTGCCGGCGGAGTCCTGCAGCGTCCAGTTCAGCGGCGAGGCGGGGACCGACATGTCAGGCTCTACCCGGGCGGTGAAGGTGACGGAGCTCGTCTCGATGATCGGGGGCATGGCGACGATCACGAGGTCGGTCTGGCCTTCGATCACGTCGAACCCTGTCTGGTAGGTCTGCGGGCCTTCGGGTTCGGTGCGGGTGGCTTGCGCGATGTAGCGGCCGGGGAAGAGTTCCACATCGATGGCGGGCGCTTGCACGCCGGAGCTGAGGACATCGCCATCTGCACCCAGAAGCGTCCACGTGACGGGGCGGGTCGGCAGGTTGCCTTGGGGCAAGACCTGCGCCTCGATCCGCATGGGTGTGGGCTGGGCAGCGACAACGACCTGTTCCAACGCGGCGGAAAGTTCAACGGCGTTGTCGGCGGTCAGGAATTGGCCGCCGGTATTGTCGGCGATGCACTGCATTTGTGCGCGGGCCTCCGGTTCCGAGGCGACATCGAAGCCGATGACATGGGCGGTGAAGGCAACACCTGCGGCTTCAAGCTCAGCGGCGATCGCGCAGGGATCCGGATTGCAGTTCTCGATGCCGTCAGAGACGAGGATGACGGTGGCGGCCTCTTCCGTATGACGCAGAGACTGGGCGGCAGCGATGACGGCGTCGGTCATGGGCGTGCGGCCGCGGGGGTTGATGGAGTTCACCGCCTCAAGAATACGTTCCTGGGTGAAGGGGGCGGGTTCCACGATGGTCTCGATATCGCCGCAGGAGCCACGTTCGCGATGGCCATAAACGGTTAGGCCAAGTGAAACGTCATCAGCCATATCCGCCAGCAAATCCGCGATCACGTTGCGCGCAATGACGATCTTGTTCACGCCGTCGATCTGGCCCCACATGGAGCCGGAGCCGTCGAGCACAAGAATGGTGTTGGGGCGATCACTTGCCTGGGCGAAAGCCATCACCGGCAACATCACAATCGTCAGCAGGGCGAGGAAAAAAGCGCGCATCGGGAACATCCGTTTTGGTCAATAGGGGCAGTCGAGTGGGCAGAATCCGCTCGTTTCGTACACGCTAACGTGTTCTCCGCAATCCGCAAAGACCGGTTTTCCCGCCTTTTTTCGCGTCATTGACGCCCGAGTTGAAACAGATCATGCCTGCGCCATGCCCACGGATCGCACCCCATGGCCGCTGATCGCGGCGCTTTACGTGACCGGCCTTTTGGCAGGGGCGCAATTTTCGAAAGTATCGTTGACGCTGGAGGGATTGGCGCAGGTTTATCCGGGCTGGCCGGTGGCCTTTGCAGTTTCCGGCGTGGCGGTGATTGGCATCCTGTTCGGGGTCATGGCGGGCGGTGTGACAGCCAGCATCGGGCCAAGGCGCGCGATCCTCTGGGCGCTTGCAATCTCAGGGCTGGCCGGTGGGCTTGGCGCGCTTTTGCCCCCCTTTCCGGTTCTCATGGCGATGCGGGTCTTTGAAGGGGTTGGCCACCTGATCCTTGTGGTGGCTGTGCCCACGCTGATGGCCGGTTTATCTGCGGACAGGGACCGGGCACTTGTGATGGGCCTTTGGGCGACGTTCTTTGGCGTTGGCTTTGCTTTAACCGCCCTGCTGATCGGCGAGTCGGGTGTGAACCATGTCTATGCCGGCCATGCCGCGTTGGTCTTGGCGATGCTGGCCCTGCTCGCCTGGATGTTGCCCAAAGGTGTGGTGAGTGTGCGCCGCGCGATGCCGCGCCTGTCGGACCACCTGCTGATCTACACAACGCCGCGCCTGTTCGCACCGGGGCTTGGGCATGGGATCTACGCGGGCCTGTTTCTGGCGTTGATTACGTTTCTGCCGGATGCACTTGGCGCACCGTGGCTTGGCCCAGTTTTGCCTTTGGCCGGGATTGTGGGATCGTTTGCAGCGGGGATATTCGCGCGCTGGATCGCGCCGGATACGTTGGTGTGGAGCATGTTTGCCGCCATGGCCGTTATGTTCGCGGCAACGATGATGTCGGGGCCTGCCGCACCTTACGTTTTGATTGCGGCCATGGCCGTCAGCGGCGTGGTCGCGGGTGCAGGCTTTGCGGCGGTTCCATGGTTGAACGAGGCCAATGACGACCGTGCGCTGGCCAACGGGGCTTTGGCGCAACTTGGTAATATAGGCACCTTCAGTGGCACGCCCATTTTCGCGGCCTTGGCGGTGGGGGCCTATTTCCCTGTCGCCATTGCGGTGTGCATCGTGGCAGCTTTTGTCACCGGTCTGGCCTACCGCGCCGCGCGTTCCTGAAACGTTCTTCTTTTTTGGTTGGAGACTCGGGGCCGCTCCCCTATGTGTTAGCGCAAGGTAAATGGGGGCAGTCATGCCAGAGCTGAAGCAGATCGAAGTGCGCGGTGCGCGTGAGCACAATCTAAAGAATATCGATCTGGATATTCCGCGTGACCAGTTGGTGGTTGTCACCGGTCTTTCGGGCTCGGGCAAGTCGTCGCTGGCGTTTGATACAATCTATGCCGAAGGGCAGCGGCGATACGTGGAATCGCTGTCGGCGTACGCCCGCCAATTCCTTGATATGATGGAGAAACCTGACGTCGATCATATCGCGGGGCTGAGCCCGGCGATCTCAATCGAGCAGAAGACGACATCGAAAAACCCGCGGTCCACCGTGGGCACCGTGACCGAGATTTATGACTACCTGCGCCTGTTATATGCCCGCGTCGGCACGCCCTATTCGCCTGCCACCGGCAAGCCCATCGAGGCCCAGCAAGTTCAAGACATGGTCGACCGGGTGATGGCGATGGAGGAGGGCACGCGCGCTTACCTACTTGCCCCCATCGTGCGCGACCGGAAGGGCGAGTACCGGAAAGAGTTTCTTGAGCTGCGCAAGCAGGGCTTTCAGCGTGTGAAGGTGGATGGAGAGTTCCACGATCTGGATAACCCACCGACATTGGACAAGAAATTCCGCCACGACATCGATGTTGTTGTGGATCGGATCGTGGTGCGCGAAGGGACGGAAACGCGTTTGGCCGACAGCTTCCGTACGGCTTTGGATTTGGCCGATGGCATTGCCATTCTGGAGACGGCTCCAAAAGACGGCGATCCGGAGCGGTTCACGTTTAGCGAGAATTTCGCCTGTCCGGAGAGCGGCTTCACGATCCCGGAGATCGAGCCGCGCCTGTTTTCATTCAATGCGCCGTTTGGGGCCTGCCCGGCCTGTGACGGGTTGGGGCATGAGTTGTATTTTGATCCGGGCCTGATGGTGCCGGATGTGACGCTGTCGTTGGAAGACGGGGCGATTGCGCCGTGGCGGAAGGGGAAGTCGCCGTATTTCGTTCAGACAATTGAGGCGATTGCCCGCCATTACGGGTTTGACGCCAAGACGCCGTGGAAAAAACTGCCGGAGAAGATCCAGAACGTTTTCTTGCGCGGTTCGGGCGAGGAAGAGATCAAGTTCCGCTACGACGAGGGCGGGCGCGTGTACCAGGTGGAGCGCACGTTTGAGGGTGTGATCCCGAATATGGAGCGCCGCTATCGCGAGACGGACAGCGCGTGGATCCGTGAGGAATTCGAGCGGTTCCAGAATAACCGGCCCTGTGGGGTTTGTGACGGCTACCGCCTGCGGCAGGAGGCTTTGGCGGTGAAAATCGGCAAGCCTGACGCGTTGCAGCACGTGGGGCAGGTTGTGCAGATGTCGATTGCCGAGGCCTTGGCCTGGTGTGAGACGGTGCCCGACGCGTTGACGGCGCAGAGGAACGAGATTGCACGGGCAATTTTGAAGGAGATCCGGGAGCGTCTCGGGTTCCTGAATAATGTGGGTCTTCAGTATCTTACGTTGAGCCGGAATGCCGGGACACTGTCGGGTGGGGAGAGCCAGCGGATCAGGTTGGCCTCGCAGATCGGTTCGGGTTTGACGGGGGTGCTTTATGTGCTCGACGAGCCTTCGATTGGCTTGCATCAGCGGGATAATGACCGGCTTTTGACGACGCTGAAGAACCTGCGCGATCAGGGGAATACTGTGATCGTGGTGGAGCATGATGAAGAGGCGATCCGCGAGGCGGATTATGTTTTCGACATCGGACCCGGTGCCGGTGTGCATGGCGGCGAGATCGTGGCGCAGGGCACGGTGGAGCAGCTGATTGCCACCAAGGGCTCTGTCACTGGCGACTACCTCGCCGGGCGGCGTGAAATCGCGGTGCCGAGCGAGCGACGCAAGGGCAACAAGAAGAAGGTTTCGGTTGTGAAGGCGACCGGGAACAATCTTCAAAACGTCACGGCAGATTTTCCATTGGGTAAGTTCGTTTGTGTGACGGGCGTGTCCGGCGGCGGCAAGTCGACGCTGACGATTGAGACGCTGTTCAAGACGGCGTCGATGAAGCTGAACGGCGCGCGGCAGACGCCTGCGCCGTGTGAAACGATCAAGGGGTTGGAGCATCTTGATAAGGTGATCGACATTGACCAGCGCCCGATTGGGCGAACGCCGCGGTCGAACCCGGCGACCTATACTGGGGCCTTCACGCCGATCCGCGACTGGTTTGCCGGGCTGCCGGAGGCGAAGGCGCGGGGCTACAAGCCGGGGCGGTTCTCGTTCAATGTGAAAGGTGGGCGGTGTGAGGCCTGTCAGGGCGATGGCGTCATCAAGATCGAGATGCACTTCCTGCCCGATGTCTACGTGCAATGCGAGACCTGCAAAGGCGCGCGGTACAATCGTGAGACATTGGAAATTCGCTTTAAAGGCAAAAGCATAGCGGACGTTCTTGATATGACGGTTGAAGATGCACAGACGTTCTTCAAGGCCGTGCCGTCGATCCGGGAAAAGATGGATGCGCTGGTACGTGTGGGTCTTGGATATATCAAGGTTGGCCAGCAAGCGACAACGCTATCAGGGGGTGAAGCGCAGCGGGTGAAGCTGTCGAAGGAGCTGGCGAAACGGTCAACGGGGCGGACGCTCTATATCCTGGATGAGCCGACCACGGGCCTGCATTTCGAAGATGTGCGCAAGCTGCTGGAGGTGCTGCACGAGCTGGTCGATCAGGGCAATACGGTTGTCGTGATCGAACACAACCTCGATGTGGTGAAGACCGCTGACCATATCATCGACATCGGCCCAGAGGGCGGCGATGGCGGGGGGCGGATCGTGGCGGAGGGTACACCGGAGCAGGTCGCCGAGGTCGCGGAGAGCCATACGGGTCATTACCTTGCACCGATGCTGAAAGCCCGCAAACACGCGGCGGAGTAAGCCGATGCTCGCGGCGCTGGCCGCTCCTTTTCGCCATGGAAGCGGCGCGTGTCGAGCGGCGTTGGTGATGTTCGGACTGCCGTTTGCGGCGACGATCGCGTTGCAATTTGCCACCGGGCTGATTTTGGCGGGGCACTACACGCGCGACTTCTGGGCCGCGGATGGGAGCGGGGACCCCGTGATGTTGCAGCACCTGATGTGGATCGCGGGCCACCCTGAGACGCTGATCGCAATTCTGGTCGTTAACGGGATCATCCTTGGGCCGTGGGGGTTGGCAATCTGGTGGCGTGCTTTAGGCGGGGTTGGCGGATGGCGTGTGCCGTTCGCACAGATCCTACGGGTCGCTGGTTTGCTTCTTTTGGTGCTGGCGCCGTTTCTTCTGGAAGCGTTGTTGCTTGCGCGGTGGCCAATTCTTCCACCGAGCATCGACATTGTGATCTGGGTGCTGGTCCCGATGATCTCGGTCTTGGCCTTCCTAAAGCTTGCGCCGCGCTTTGCCGCTGCTCTGGAGCGTTCCCGCGGTCCCACCCCCGGTTGGGGCCGCGTTGCCGTGACGGCCGCAGCCTTCGCGGTCTTCGCGCTTTGCCTACAAATCCCGGCGGTCTTGGGGTGGATGGGCGTCGAAGCGTTTGCGCAGGTGGTGCTATCATCGGATTGGAACCCACCATTGTGGGTCGCTCATTTCCTTTTCATGGATTGGCAGATGATCCTGAGCCAACTTGCAGTTGTCTACAGCGCCCTTGTTCTGATCGCGTTGGCCTACCGCCTTACGCAGCCCCAGATCGAAACAACCGCCAGTGCAGCGTGATGCTGGGAAAGTAGAGCAGCACGAAGCCGAAGGTGAAGTAGGCCGCGAAGAGCAGCGGTATCCACAGGATCGCCAGCCCCACGCCAACCGCACCGGACACTTTGTTTGCCGTTATGCCGCGCATGAAGCGGTGCAGCCATGAGTTGAGCAAGCGCCCCCCGTCCAGCGGGAGGACGGGGATCAGGTTGAAAAGGGCCAGGAACAGGTTGAGGCGGGCGAACATGAAAAGCGCCTCATACGCCGGGCCGGGGCCGATGAAAGGCGCGATCGGGTAACCGTTTACAATTGTCTCACGGATGATTTCGGTGACGGTCAGGGGTAGGGCTAGCGTTGCCAAGGCCCAAAGCGTCAGGTTCACCAAGGGGCCGGCGATAGCGATGAATTCCTCCTGCTTCGGCGTGACGGAGCCGGTGAATTCACAAAACCCGCCACCTCCGAACAGGACCACGCGGGTGACGGGCACCCCTTGCACCACGCAGGCCGCCGCATGACCAAGTTCATGGAGGAGGATGGCCACGACGATCATGCCGAAGGCCAAAGTCGCTGCACCGATGCCGCGATCAAGGTAGAGCACCCCAAACAGGATCGCGAGGACGATCAAGCTGACGTCAAACTGGATCGGGATCCGCCAGGGGCCGGGCAGTGTGAAAAGTGGTGTGTCGCCCAAGCCCTTGGCCTTTTGCAATTAAATCGGCCGCAGCCCTTCTTCGGCGAAGATGCCATTGGCATAGGGGCGCGGCAAGTCGAGGGCTGGTACCAACGCGTGCAGCTCTGCCACTTCGCTGTCATCGAGGTGGCCGTCAGCCTTGGCCACTGCGATGGCAGAGCGCATCACAAGCTCTTTGCCGGTGTCGTTCAGGCCGGGGGCCACGGCGCGCAGGTAATCGGCGATGGAAGAGGTGTCGGCGCGGGCGGCCTCAAGCTCGGCTGCGATGTCCCCTTCGTCGATGCTCCGTTTGGTGATGTTGGAAAAGGCTTGCGTGATCTGAGTGATCTCTGCGTCGTCGATGTCACCATCGGCTAGTGCCATTTTGAACATCACACGTTTGGCGGCGACGGAAAAAGCGGCCTCAAACTCAGCGCGGGCGCGGTCCGGGTCCATCTGGAGCACGCGTTCGTTGTAGGTGGCCTTGCAGGTGTTGCATTCGACGTATTCGCCGAGCTTGCCCATGGGAAAGATCGGAATGAAGAAAAAGGTGAACCAGCGTTTGACCTCTTGCAGGGTATAGTTGTGGCGCGTGTTGCAATCGGGGCAGTAGAACTCCCCCTCGCCAGCGGCGGATGTGCGGCCCTTGGTGCCCCAGATTAGGATCATGCGGTTTCTCCTGAATAGCGGTGTCCGGTCGTGTGGCCACCGTTGCAG
The DNA here is from genome assembly GCF_040932485.1 of Gymnodinialimonas sp. 202GB13-11. NCBI lineage: Bacteria > Pseudomonadati > Pseudomonadota > Alphaproteobacteria > Rhodobacterales > Paracoccaceae > Gymnodinialimonas > Gymnodinialimonas hymeniacidonis. The sequence goes on from NZ_JBFRBH010000001.1 coordinate 1,171,515, forward strand.
GAGGATGCGGATATGGGAAGGCGGGTTATCCGCAGGTCACGGGCAGGCTTTCGAGGCCATGGAAGTGGTAGATGTCGGCGTAGCGTGAAGGGGATGCGGCCCGGAGGTTCGGGCAGCGCTCGAAGAGGGCGGGCAGGGCGATGCCCAGTTCGAGGCGGGCAAGCGGTGCGCCGACGCAGAAGTGCAGGCCCGCCCCGAAGGCAAGGTTGGCGGGGCCTTGGCGGTCTGGGTTGAATGTGGTCGGGTCCGGGTAGGTGGCGGGATCGTGGTTGGCGGCGGCCAACAGAAGCCCAACCTGATCGCCGCGCAGGAATGTGTGGCCTTGCAGCGTGACCTCTTCGTAAGCGTATCGGGTGAACATGTGTAGCGGCGGGTCAATGCGCAGCATTTCTTCGACGAAGGGGGCAGCGTCGGCGGGCGGGCGGTGGCTGTCCGAGAGGCAGAGTTTGATGGCGTTGCCGAGGGAATGGACCGTCGCCTCGTGCCCTGCGTTCAGAAGCAGGATGCAGGTGGTGATCAGTTCGTCAGTGGAGAGGGTTTCGCCATCCTCTTCCGCGGCGATGAGGGCTGAGATCAGATCATCTGCGGGGTTTGCCCGTTTCTCGGCCACATAGCCGCGCAGGAAAGCGACGAAGTCTTCGGTGGCTTGCACGGCCTTTTCTTCATCGGCGCTGGTGCGACCTGCCTGATACATCATCACCATCGCATTGGACCAGCGCAGTAGGTCGTCGGCCATGGCCTCTGGCACGCCAAGAAGGCGGGCGATGATGATGACGGGGATAGGGCGGCAGAATGTGTCGAGCAGGTCGTGTTCACCGTTGGGAAAACGGTCGATGAGATCGTGGGTGAGTTGGGTGATTTCCGGGGCCAGCGCCTTGATGCGGCGCGAGGTGAAGGCGTGTAGGACAAGGCGGCGCAGGCGGGTGTGGCGGGGTGGCTCAAGCTCCAGCATGGAATGGGCCTCGACATCGTAAAAGGGTTTGAGGTGGTTGGGGATTGGAAGCTGGTCCACCGGTTCGCGGCCAAAACGACGGTCGCGCAGGATGGTATTCGTGAGGGCGTGGGTTGTTGTGCAGATCAGGTCGTATTCAGCCCAGTGGAACAGTGGCCCTGTGGCGCGAGCGCGGTCGTAGAAGGGGTAGGGGTTTTGGACGAAGTCTTGCTCTGTCGGAGGCTGGTGAAGGGTCTGCATGGCGTCTATTGGATGCCTCCGGCGGGGATATTTCTGGCACACGGAAGACGGCGCGTGCCCGGAATGGAAAACGCGCGCTCCGTGGTCGGCGCGCGCGTTAACCTTAATGCGGTGTGAAGCGTCGAAAGGTCAATCCGCGCCGCGCACTGGGATCGGCGCATTGGGTGCGGGATTGAAGATGCGCTGGACCACGAAGATCGCGACCGCGGTTCCGACGCCGATGAGGTCCGTGATGATGCCGCCTTCGATCATCAGCAGGGCCGCGATGATCAGGGCCGCGCGCAGGAACCAGGCCGGGCGGCTGCCCATGAACCATCCCTGGATGCCGGACGATAGCAGGAAGATTCCAAAGATCGCCGTGACGCCAGCACGGACGAGGTTGTACCACGCCGGGGCCTCATGCACCATTTCGCCTGCGACCTCCACGATCGGTCCCTGCATCAGGAGCGCGCCGTTGTAGAAGAACATGAACGGCACGATGAAGGCAGCGATGCCGATCTTGAACGAGGCGACAGAGGTTTCCATCGGGTTCGAGCCTGAGATGCCTGCGGCTGCGTAACTGGCCAGGGCCACGGGGGGCGTGATGGCCGAGACCACCGCGAAGTAGAAGACGAAGAAATGCGCCGTCAGGTGGGGGATGCCGAGCTGCACGAGGCCCGGAGCCACGACAGAGGCTGCGACGGCGTAGGCTGCGGTTGTGGGCATGCCCATGCCAAGCAGGATCGCGATGCACATGGCGAAGAAGAGCGCCAGAAGCTGAGAGACACCGGCAAGGTCCAGCAGCACAGCGGAGAAGCGCGCGCCGACGCCGGTGAGGCTGATGACACCCACGATGATGCCCGCACAGGCGCAGACCGCGATGATCTGGATGGACATGGTGCCAGCAATCTCAAAGGCTTTCACGATGCTTCGCGGGCCCATGCGATAGGGGGTGAGCCAACTCACCACGGCTGCGGCGCCAGTCGCCAGCGTCCCTGCGCGGATCACGGAATACCCCATGAAGAGTGCTGCAATCAGGATGACGATGGGCAGGAACAGGAAGACCCGGCGTGCCATGTCGCGGAATTTCGGGATCTCATCCTCGTTCATGCCTTTCATGCCGAGCTTGGCGGCCTCGAAATCGACCATGAAGTAGATCGAGGTGAAGTAGAGGATGGCGGGAATGATCGCGGCTATCGCGATCTCCTGGTAAGGGATGCCGGTGATCTCGGCCATGATGAAGGCGCCTGCGCCCATGATCGGCGGCATGATCTGCCCACCGGTGGAGGCCGCAGCCTCAACCGCGCCGGCGGTTTGCTTGCGATAGCCAACCTTCTTCATCAGCGGGATCGTGAGCGAGCCCGTGGCAACCACGTTGCCGGCTGAGGTGCCGTTGATCATGCCCATCAGACCGGAGGCAAAGATCGCCACCTTGGCCGGGCCACCACGCGCACGACCTGCGGCGGCGAAGGCGAAATTCACAAAATAATCGCCCACCTTGGAGGCCTGAAGGAAGGCCGCGAAGATGATGAACAGGATGATGTAGGTGGACGAGACTGCCGTTGTCGGCCCGATGATGCCCGCATCCGAATAGACATGGCCGAAGAAGCGCTGCCAGGAATAGGGATTTTGTACCGCTAGAATGCCCGGCAGGAGGTGCGCTGTGAATGTATAAAGCAGGAAAATCCCGGTGATGACGACCAGCGCCATCCCGGTGACCCGGCGGGTCAGTTCCAGGATCATCGCCGAGCCTGCGGTGGCTGCAAAGGCGACCCCGATGGGCACAAAGGACGTGCCGACCGAGTTACGCGCGGCGGTGCCATAGATGACGACGAGATAGAGCGCCACAACAACGGCGCAGAGCGCCAGAACGATATCAGCCGCCGCGATCTGCGAGCGGGCTTGCCGTTCAAACCAGCTCAGCACGATGGCGCCGCCTGTGGCCACCAGAAGCGGCAGGCCAAAGCGATAGACCTCAGCATTGTAAGTATCCGTGCCGGGGAAGGAGCCCCATGTGATCAGCCCGCCCATCTCGGGCAGCGTGCCCGAATTGATTTGCACAATGAAGGTGATGACGGTGTATCCCGCCAACAGCGCGGGCAGTATCAGGATATAGCCTGCCAGAGACAGAAGCCGTGATTTTCGTACCTCGGCCGCTTCATTGCTGAACTTATGGGACGCATAAAGCGCAAAACCCAAAACGAGCGCGCCCGCGATATGGACAATGCGGAAGTTCCACGTCTCCATCGGGAAGCGCGGCAGGAACGAGATGTCGATCCCGGTCCAGCTTGAGATCGACAGACCGTTCAAGGCGGCCATGTGGAAAGCCGCGTAAATGAACGCGAGACCAGCCGTCGCCGTGAACATCCATCCGCTGAACAAGCGACGATTGCCTTCAACAGGCTCTTCATCCACGCCCTCGGCCAGAACGGGGCCATCAATTTGATCGTCGGTGGGCTGCTGCGCGGTCTGGTCGGTCATTTTTGGGGCGTCCATCGAATGAAAGGGCGGTGAGCCGTTCGAAGAGTCTTACGGGAAAAAGGCGGGCCTGACTCTCGCCAGGCCCGCCCCGATGATCTGGGGTTTAGCCGCCGAAGATCTGGTCAGCCGGAATTTCGGCGCCGGCATTTTCAGTGAACCACTGGGCCGCGCCCGGGTGCCACATCATCACACCGTTGTTGGTGTCCCAGTTCTCAGGCAGCGTCGCGGTGGCCGCGCGGTGGATGTTCACCATCCGCTCATTGTCGGCCATGATCACGTCGACTACCGAATAGACGAAGCTGTCAGGCAGTTCGCAATTGGCGATGGCGAAGTTCCACATGGAAACCGCAGGCGAGTCCGCATCAAGCGCCTCATACGTGTCTGCGGGCATGTCGAACGGCGTCACCGGGAAGTTCTCCAGGATCGACGCGCGCTCTTCCTCGGTCATCTCGATGATGGTGATCTCGGTCGAGGCTTCTAGCTGGCTGATCGCCGGGGTTGGGATACCACCTGCAACACCCCAAACGTCGAGCAGGCCGTCCTGAAGCTGGCTGCCCATGTCATTGAAGCCGCCGTTGCGACGTTCAAACGAGGCACCAAGGCTTTCCATCATGCGCGGGAAGTAGGTGTCCGCGGTGGAGCCTGCGGGGCCGAAGCCCATCAGCGCACCTTCGGGAATGTCGGAGACCGACTCGATGCCGGAGGACGCGAGCGCCGTGATGTAGAATGGCGTCTGGTACATCGGGAACATCGCGCAGGCGCCGGTCATTTGCAGGCCGGGGGCGATGGGGTTGTTGCCCGCGATCGAGTCCGAGGCCGGGCCCATTGTGGTCATGCCGAACTGTGCTTCGCCGGTGTGGACAAGCGCCATGTTCTGCATCGGGCCACCGGTGACTTCGGCGCCGCCGGAGATGCCGAGTTCGTCCGCCACAAGGTTGGCCCAACCGGAGCCATAGGCAAAGTAAGTGCCGCCCTGGCTTGCCGTGCCAAGCGTGAAGCTTTCCGGCCAGCCTGTGCGGTCAATGTGGCCGTCTGCAAAGGCGGCGGAGGACACAAGGGCAGTGGAGAGCGCGAGTGCGCCCAGTTTTGTAAACGTCATGGATGTCTCCCTGGTTAACGCGCGCCGGCTCCCCACCGGGCGCTTGGGCGAAGGGATGCGGGGCCGGGTGGGGGCAGACAACAGCCACGTCCTCTTGTTTGCGCTAACGCCGCGCCTGCACATCCGGATTTGGGTGGAATTCGACCCAAAAGGTGCCAATGGATGGGTCGAAAGTGACACATTCGGCCCAATGTGGGGTGTTGAAGGCTTAGCTTGCGCGGGTTGGACGGAAGCTTTGCAGCTCCAGCCCGTGCTTTTGCATCTTCTCGTAGAGCGCTTTGCGGCTGATCCCCAGCGCCTCGTACGTGGCTTTGGCGGAGCCACCATGGGCGCTGAGTGCAGCAGCGATCAGGTCGCGTTCATGGGCGGCCATTCGGTCTGCCAGTTTGCCGGTGGGCGTCGCGTCGCTGGCCGTTCCATCAAGGCCGAGGATGGCGCGTTCGGCTGCATTGCGAAGCTCCCGCACATTGCCGGGCCAGTCGCGTGCGGCCATCTCGGCCAGCGCCTCGGGTGAGATCACTGGAACGGGTCGGTTATGGCGGGCGGAGGCCTGGCTCAGCAGGATCTGGTAAAGGCCCGGAATATCTTCGCGCCGTTCGGCGAGGGTGGGCATCTGCACTGTCACAACGTTGAGGCGATAGAACAGGTCATCGCGGAACGTGCCAGCGGCGACGGCGTCTGACAGAGAGTGCTTCGACGCCGCGATGACGCGCAGATCGAGGGCCACGGCCTCGTTCGAGCCAAGCGGTGTGATGGCGCGGTCTTGCAGGGCGGTCAGCAACTTGCCCTGAACGGGGAGCGGGAGGCTGTCGATCTGATCCAGAAACAGGGTGCCGCCGCGGGCATGTTCGAACTTGCCGTAGCGTTCGCGCGTGGCACCGGGAAAGGCACCGGGGGCATGGCCGAAAAGTTCACTGTCGATCAACGCTTCCGGCAAAGCGGCGCAGTTGATGGCCACAAAGGGGCGCGCGGCGCGGTCCGAGGCGGCGTGGATCGCGCGGGCGGCGACCTCTTTGCCGGTGCCGGTGGCCCCTTCGATCAGGACATCCGTATCGGCGCTTGCAACGGCACGCAGACGGTTGCGCAGAGAGGACATGACGGCGGAGCGTCCGTTCAGGCGGCTGGTGATCGGGTCGTTCGCGCCGGAATCCCCGCGCAGGGCCCGCACCTCCATCGTCAGGGCACGCTTTTCCAAGGCGCGGCGCACGATGTCCACAAGGCGCGCGGGATCGTAGGGCTTTTCAATGAAATCATACGCCCCGGCCTGAAGGGAACTGACGGCAAGTTCCACATCGCCGTGGCCTGTCACCAAAATGACAGGCAGGTCCGGGTCGCGGTCGAGTGCGGCCCGCATCAGCGCGGTGCCATCCATCTGGGGCATACGGATGTCGGTGACGAGGATGCCGGGAAAATCGTCTGAGATATGCTCAAGAGCCTCGCTTGCGGAGGCGCAGAGCAGGGCAGGCAAGTCGGCCAGTGCGAGCGTCTGTCCGGCGGCCGTACGCAGGTCGGGCTCATCATCGACAAACAGGACGGGGCCAAGGGTCATTGCGCCGCCACCTCTGCGGGGGCGGGGGCCGCGGCCTCAAGAACAATGCGGAAGACTGCACCGCCTTGGGGATGGTTTGTGACCGCCAACTGCCCGCCGAAGTCGCGCACGATGTTATAAGAAATCGACAAACCCAGCCCGAGACCCTGACCAGGGTCTTTCGTGGTGAAAAACGGATCAAAGGCCTGCTCAAGCGCGTCCTGCGACAGGCCGGGGCCGAAATCACGGACAGCGATTTCGGAGCTTTCGCCGCCGGTCAGGATGATTTCGATCCTTTGCGGCTCCATTCCCGCCATCGCATCAAGCGCATTGCCAAGCAGGTTGACGACGACTTGTTGCAAGCGAACCGGGCCACCGCGCGCCCAGATCTCGGCGGGTGGACGGTCATAGTGCACATCCACGGCGCGCAAACGGGGCTGCATCAATTCCAGCGCGTCATCGACCACCTGCGTCAGCGCAACGGGGCCGGTCCGGTCCTGCGGACGGCGGGCAAAGTTCCGCAAATGCTTTGAGATCGACGCCATCCGGTCGGCCATGCCTGAGATGCGTTCGATATTCTCGCGGGCCTCGGTCGATCGCCCGCGATCGAGGAAAGTGCCGGCATTCTCAGCATAGGATTTCACGGCGGCCAGCGGTTGGTTGAACTCGTGGCTCAACGCGGCGGACATGGACCCAAGCGCGGCGAGTTTGCCAGCCTGTACCAGTTCTTTCTGTGTTGCGCGCAGGCGTTCTTCCGTTGCGCGCCGTTCCTCAACCTCGGACTTCAGGGCAGCGGTGCGTTCCGTAACGCGCGCTTCCAGTAAGGCGGCGAGCGATTGCTCGGCAGCGAGACGTTCGATGAGGCGGGCGCGGCGCCCGAGAACGGCGGCAAGGATCAAGCCCGCGATCACGATCACCAACCAAAGCAGCAAGACGGTTGTCCACGCTTGTTGGGTCGCGGGGCCTGTGGGCGTCAGGATCGAAACCCGCCACCCTGCGGCTGCGATCAGGGCGGTTTGGCTGACGAACCGTTCATCCCCAACCTCCAGAAGGTCCAGACCGAAGCCAAGATCGGGGTCTAATGGTTCGGTTCCAAGAGAAAGGGGACGCAAACGCTCAACCGGATATTGTCGTGTCAAAGTGATCTGTTCGACGGCGGCATCCGGCAAGGGGGCAATCGTGCGAAAGTGCCAATCGGGCCGGTCGGAGAGGAACACGACGTTGTTTACATCTGTCACGATGATGGTGGACGCACTTTCGGCCCAAGCCTCCTCGAAGCCATCAAGGCTGAGCTTTACGGCAACCACGCCCAGAACCTCGGTATTGTCGATCACAGGTGCCGCGAAGAAGTAGCCGCGTTGCCCCGATGTCGTCCCCAAGGCATGAAAGCGCCCTAACCCGGCGCTGAGGGCATCCGAGAAATAGGGGCGGAAGCTGAACGAACGGCCCAGAAAGGACGTGTCGGAGCGGTAATTGGACGTCGCGATTGTCCGCCCGCTGAGGTCCATCACGTAGATATCTGACACTTCGAGCGAGAGAGCCGCCTGACGAAGCATCTCGTTTGTGAAGGGCACAAGCCCCTCGTTTTCCGGCTCGGCCAACGTTTGGTGCAGGATCTGGCGATCTGCGATCAAGGCAGGCAAAGCCTGCGTTCGCTCCAATGCGCCGCGCAGAACCTGAGTGGCCAGCCGCAAGGTTGCGGTATCCTCAGCCCCGGCTTGCCTGAAATAGAGGCGCTCAATACGGGGCTGCGCCGCCAGAACGCCGATCAGGGCGGCACATACCGCCAACGCCACCAGCCAAATGGCCCGCCGGGGGCGTGCAGCGCGTGTGCGCAAGGGCGATAGCCCGTTGGAAGATCGCGGTTCGGTCACGGGATTCGTTATGGCAGGGCCTTGGCAAGTCGGCAAATCCGGAAAATTCCCCGCTGCATTATTCCAACCAATCCACTGGAATAGGCCCGCCCACCATGCATAAATGAACGAGGAGCCGGCGCGCGACAGGACACGCCGGTCTATTGGAGGAAAATTTATGAAGTTTACTCTTTCTGCCCTTGCAACAACGGCCACGCTGGCCCTGACCGCCGGAATGGCTCAGGCTCAGGAGGTTTCGTGTGGTGGCATCGGCGTGACAGGGCAGTGGATTGGCGGCAGCGCCGAAGCGTCCGATATCTCGACATCCGAGGGCCCATTGCTGCAATCGAACGTGCCAATCGCATTTGATGCCAACGTGATCTCCCTTTTCAGCGTCAGCGAGGCCGGCGATGTCCGGCTTGAGGCGCAGCCGGTTGGCAGTGGCGATAGCGTGATTGAGATTTACGACGAAGCCGGAACGTTGGTCATCACCGATGATGACGGTGGCGGCGGTTGGGCCAGCCGTGCCGAGACAGTGCTTCAGCCCGGCAACTATTGCATGCTGACACGCGGTTTTGCGGGTGGTCAGTTGAGCTCGGATATTCAAATCAGCCGTCTGGAGCATGATGCCATCACATCCGGCCTGACCGGTGGCTTCTTCGGTGGCGGCGGCGGTTCGCTGTTCGTCGGCGTTGATCCCTGCACCAACGAAACCGCGGCCACGCCGCTTGGCACCGGCCCACTCGATGGTGATCTGGCCAATGGCGGCGTCAGCGCGGTTAACACGATCAACGGCGCGCCGTACTACCGCTTCACGCTCAACAGCCCGCAAACCATCTCGGTGCGTGCCGAGAACCCGAATGCGGACCCGTATATCTACGTCTTTGACGGCAACGGCACGCTGATCGGCGAGAATGACGACGCGCAGATCGGTGGCACCTGGTCGCTGAACAGCCGCCTCGATTTCACCCAACCGCTTCAGGCGGGCACCTACTGCATTGGTATGCGGGCGCTGTCTAACCCAGATGTGCCGGTGACGGTGTCCGTCCTGGCGTACAGCCAGGCGGATGCATTGGCCGAGCTTTATGCAACCGGTGAAGCCGCCCCGCCGATGGACGGATCCTTCCCGATCGTTGATCTGGGCGTGTTGCCGGGCCGTTCGGTGCGCGATGCACAGATCTCGGGCACGCAGGCGACATGGTTCTCGATGGACGTGCCTGAGGCTGGTGCGCTTGTCATCAATGCGGTCGAAGTGACCGACAGTGACCCGCTGATCATTCTCTACAACGATCTGGGCCAGGAAATCGCTTACAACGACGATTCCAATGGTACGCTGAATTCCGAGATCGTGGCGCGGGTGAATGCAGGCCGCTACCTGCTGGCCGTGCGTCAGTATTCGGATGGCTATCAAGGCATCATCCGCATTGCGACGGAACGCTACGTTCCCGCCCAGTGATGTAACGTAAAACAGAGGTCGCCCGTGTTTGGCGCGGGCGGCCTTTTCTATGGGATCAGGCGCCAGACAGCGCTGAGACGATCCCGCTGAAATCTGCCGCCTTCAGGGACGCGCCGCCAACCAGCGCGCCGTCCACATTCGACACCGCAAAGATCTCAGCCGCGTTCGACTGCTTCACCGACCCACCGTAGAGGAGGGGGATATTATGCGCGCCTTGTCCAAACCGCTCCGTCAATTCGGCCCGCATGTGGTCATGCACCTCGGCGATCTGTTCCAGCGTCGGCGTGCGGCCCGTGCCGATGGCCCAGACCGGTTCATAAGCGATGACGAGCTTGGCTAGGTCGGTGCCTTCTGGGACAGAGCCCGCAAGCTGCGTGCTGACCACGTTGAGGGTGACACCGGCGTCGCGTTCGGCCTCCGTCTCGCCCACGCAGACGATGGCGATCAGGCCTTCGCCGGTGGCGGCGGCGGTTTGCGCGGCAACGTCTTCATCGGTCTCGCCATGGTCAGCGCGCCGCTCCGAATGGCCGAGGATCACATGGGACGCGCCCGCGTCAGTCAGCATCGCCGCCGAGATATCGCCCGTATGCGCGCCCGATCCGTTGGGATGGCAGGTTTGTCCGCCGATCATAAGCCCGCTGCCCTGCGCCATATCCGCCATGCGCGAGATCAGCGTTGCGGGCGGGCAGAGCAGAACCTCACAGGTCTCGGCCTCGATGGCTGCGGTCAGCGCCGCAACCTCCGCCAGCGCTGCGGTGGTGCCATTCATCTTCCAGTTGCCTGCCGCCAGTTTCCGTGCCATCGCCGCCTCCGAGAATTTTGTGTGGGGGTGAGCGATGGCAAACCCACGCCCCATGGTCAACCCGAGAGGTGCCCGAGATGATCCCTCACATTGATGCAAAAGCCCTTGCCGCGCGCGAGCCGGCGGCACTGGCCTCAACAAAGCATGGCGCGGAAGAGGTTGGGTTTCTGACGCTGCACAACACCGCGCTGTCGACGGCGGATGTGGAGGCGGCGATTGCCGCTTACCGCGCTTTCTTCAAGGGACCGCGTGACGTGAAAGAGGCGGTGAACATGAATGTCACAGGCTCGAACCGGGGCTGGGGCGGGCCGGGGTCCGAACAGGTCGATCCGGCGGCGAACCCGGATTACAAAGAGGTCTTCGATTGTGGGGTGGAGCTTCCCAAGGGCGATCCGTTCGCACGCCTGCCGGTCTACGCGCCGAACCAATGGCCGGACGCACCGGAAGGCTTTCAGGAGGCCATCGAGGGCTATTTCACCCAAGCCCGTGCGATTGCCCTGCGCCTTCTGGCGGGGATTTCGGTGGCCATTGGGAAGGACGAGACCTTCTTTGATGATAAATTCGCTAAGCCCATGGCTCTGCTGCGTGGCAACTACTACCCCGAACGCCCCGCTTGGGCGGGGGAGAAGGATTTCGGCATTGCAGCGCACACTGACTATGGCTGCCTGACCTTGCTGGCCACTGACGGCCAACCGGGGCTGGAGGTGCAATTGCGTGACGGGACGTGGGTGCCGGTGGAGGCGCAACCCGGCACGTTCATCATCAACTTCGGCGAGATGCTTGAGATGTGGACTGCCGGTCAGGTCCGCGCCACGCCGCACAGGGTGATCGGTGGCGCGCAGGAGCGGATTTCGATCCCGCTGTTTTTCAACCCGGTGTTCGATACGGACGTGTCGGCAGAGGGGCAGCCTTCGGTCACAGCCGGTGAGCATTTGTCGAAGCGGTATATGGAGACCTATACCCACCTTCAGGGAACGGAGTAGGGGCGGCCGCTCCTCGAGCCTGTCGGCTCTCCTCGCAAGTGCTTCAGCTTTCCAATGCGGCCGAAAGGACGGTCCCATCCGGGGCCGTTTTGACCGCGAAGATCGTATTGTCCGCCTTCTTGGGCAGGGCATGAAGATCCCACGTGGCACACGGATCTGCGTCCGATGGTCCGGAACCGAAGGGCGCAAGGCTGATGCGGCTGATCCAAAGGCTGTTGAGGAAGGCCTCATCGCCAATCCCGTCGCTCTGCGCCTTGGGAAAGGTCTTGAGGAGCTTTGGATGCAAATGCGCGTTCAGTGGGTCGAGCAGATCGGCAAGCCAATCCGCCTTACACGACAGGGCGGCGGTTCGGACCGCAGGGGCGAGCTCGGTAAGGCGTTCGACAAGCGGCACGAAAGGATCGAGATCGCCAGAGGCAAGCCTGTCGATGGCTGTGTCGGGCAGGTAGAGGTCAATCGCAACACGCTTACCATTCAGCATCTTGCGTTTGAGGGTCAGCAGTGTTTCGGGTTTGAAGCTGCCAAAAACGGAATGATTAAGCGGTGCGGCGACGGCGCGTTGCGCCTCTACTCTCGCCGATGCGATTATTTGATCCAACTGCGTGCGCGACAGGAGCATGTCGGCATTGCCGTCCGCGTCCAGATAGATCGATACCCAAGATTTACCATCGAAGTAGCTTATCTCCAACGGATGCGTGGCCTTGATTTCGGGCCTGCATTTGTTGGGGGCCGCGACGGTCAATTGCCACGTCGCCCGCACAATAGGAATGTCGGGCGGGAACCCTGCCTGCGAAAGATGGTCCAGCGCGATGCGATGATCGGCTTCGAACCTGTCCAGCCACGGGGTCGCCAGAGAAAGAGCTGCAGTCACACCATCCGAAAGCTCCGCACCTGCGGGGCCGTCCATATCGCCGAGATCGTGCACACTTACGCTTACCGGAATACCGTCCAGCACTCGGTCCGGAAGTGAAAGATGGCGGACATGGCCCTTGAGGATAAAAACCTCTCCCGGCCCAAACGGCGTTTCGACAGGTGTAAGGGTCAATCCGCGGTCATCCTAGAGATGCTCTAACGCCCGGCGTGCCCAGGTCGCGGCCTCGTCGGGGTCATCAAGGGCAGCGTCCGGCATCGTCCAATAGGGCATGAACGTGGGCTTGTCGCGGCCCTCGCGCTGGTATTGCCAACGGGTGCAGCCCTCATCCTCAAGCACCTGCTGAAAATCACCAGCACCTTTAAGGTAAAGCTGCCCGTCTGACATCAAAAGCGCGAAGATCGTGCCTTCGTGATACAGGCACAGACCGCCCATCATTTTCCGTGTGGTGATGTCGCCAAGGCCCGAGAACAACTCAACCGCGTGCGCGATCTCCTCGGCCGAAACGCTCACTTTTCAGCGGCCAGTTCGTCGATATCCTTGAACTTGATCGACTCGCCGCAGCCGCAGGCGTCAGACACATTGGGATTGCGGAACTTGAAGCTCGCTTCCAGCAAGCTGACCTCATAGTCGATCTCGGTGCCGAACAGGAACATCTGTGCCATCGGCGCGATCATCACCCGGGCGCCATCCTGTTCCACGACCTCATCGTTCGGGTCGATCTCGGACACATAGTCCATCGTGTATTCCATGCCCGCACAGCCGCCTTTCTTGACGCCAATGCGCAGCCCTTGCGTGCCGCCCTGTGCCATGAGCTTGGCGATCTGGGCGGAGGCCTTGTCGGTGAGCGTTACGGCTTGCTTGCCGGGGATGCCGAACATGGGGGCGATCCTTTTGGAGTGCGTGTCAGTAGCTAATGTAAGGGCAGGGAGCCTGCGCCTCAAGCCCGTGTCAGTGCATCATCGGCATGACAAGCGCCAAAGGGATCGCAACCGCCAGCCCCCAGGCCAAGCTAATGCCCGATCCGAGGATAAGCCTGTTGCGTGATGTGGTATCCCGGCCCGGCATTTTCGCGCCCATGTAAATGGCCTTTGCCGCCAAAACTGCACCGGCGAATACGGGCCAGCCGCCGATCAGCACGACGCACAAGGCCGCGCGTTCAAACCATCCCAGCAGCACGCCCTTGCTGTCGCCCAAACCCTGACGGGCAAGAATGGTCGCCACGGCATATTGCCCGCCGCGCGCGGCAAACAGCACACCACCTGCGATCATGTAGTAAAGCGGCAGGTTCTCGACCTCCGCCAAGGGGCTGGCGGGCCAGATCCCCGGGGCAAGCAATGCGATCCCCGCGACGGACACGACATGCAGAAGCTGGTCGAAGATATAGGCAAACAGTCCCTCGGGCATGGCATAGGTTTTGACGATGTCGATCCACAGATGCGCAACGGCCAATGCCAGAAACCACGGGTTGAACGTTAGCGTTGTCAGGCACATCGTTCCCAGAACAAGGCCGATATGGGCCGCCATGGCGATGGCGCGCCGCTTATTCACGACCATCCAGGTCGTCTGCAGCACGTAGTCCGCCAAGACATGCGCCAGAAAGAGCGCCGCAAATGTGTAGGCTGCCATATGGCTGTCCTGTATCCTCTGCCCGCACCACGCCTCCGTCACGACGCAGTGGCACGAGGTTTAGCCCCACATCCACGATGGCAGGCAGGGGGGCTGACCGCAAGGCGACGCGCGCGTCACAAGGCGTAAGGAAAGCCCGACTTTACAGGGGATGCGTTACATGAAGCCTAATTCGAGGCGGGCTTCATCGCTCATCATGTCCATGCCCCAGGGTGGGTCCCAGGTGATCTCGACATTGACGGTTTTCACACCGTCAAGCGGCTCGACCGCGTCGGCCAGCCAGCCAGGCATCTCTCCGGCCACCGGGCAGCCCGGTGCGGTTAGCGTCATGATGATAGAGACGTCGTTTTCCGGCCCGATATCAATCGTGTAGACAAGGCCGAGGTCATAGATATTCACCGGGATTTCCGGGTCGAACACGGACCGGCAGGCTTCTACCACATTGTCATACAACGGGTGGTCCGTGCTTGAGGGCGCGATCAGTGGTGCGCCTTCCATTTGCGGGGTCTGCTCGGTCATGGTCTGTCCCAATCGAATACCTGAGCGAAGATATAGGGATTGCGCCTTGGGTCGTAAAGGCCGCGCGGGTCATGCGGCCTTGGTGCGACCGTCCGAACTCAGAAACTGCGCCAATGCCGTCAGGGCCTGCCGAATGGCCGGGTCGTGGCGGCCTTCATGGTGGCAGACCAGCCATTCTTCTGAGGTCAAATCCTCAATTGGCGCGCCCAATCGGATAAGCCCTGCCGTGTGATCCCCGATGAAGGTCGGCAGCACCATGCGCCCCACGCCGGCCTGCGCCATCGCCATGCCAAGTTGCGCTTCATTAGCCCGGGTCACGATATCGTCGCCGTGATGCGCTTCGGTCCAGCGGCCCGAAGGCGTGTTGGCCCGATCACCCGCTGCGCCGATCCAACCGGCCACGTCGGGTGTTTTCCCATAAGCTGCGAAATGCACGCTGGCTGTCTTTCGCCCGGCCAGCCACGGCTGGTCGGGCCTTCGGTTGCGAATGCCGATGTCGATCTCACGCCGGGCGATGTCCATGTCCAACTCACATTGCAGGAATTCCGGCACCCAATCGCAGCTTGCATCCCAGAAAGCAGTCAGGTGCCGCGACAGGATCATAGCCGTCCAAGTGCCTGCCGATATTCGCACCCTGCGTTTGCCGCGCGGGCGGTCGCGCCATTCCGTGATGTCAGCCGCCGCGGCCTCCATCCGCTCGGTGCGGCGCAGCAGCTCGCGCCCCTCGCTCGTTAAGGCATAGCCTTGCCGTCCGTGCAGGAAGAGCGGGCGGCCGAGAGAGGCTTCCAGCGCTTTCATCCGGCGGCTGAGCGTTGCGGGACTGCTGCCAAGCCGCTCTGCGGCAGCGGTCAGGCTGCCTTGTCGGGCCACTTCCGAGAACAGGGCGAGGTCATCCCACATGGCGCAACCTTTTCATTTTTGAAAACCGCCTCGCAATGCTGTCCGTCGCACTGTGCGAGGCGCGGGCATTACAAGGCCTTATAAACAAAAGGAGATGGCAAATGCACGAGATCATTCGCAAGATTGAAATCCCATCGGTCGAGAGAACCAGCATGATGGAGGAGCGGGAGTTGTTTGCAAAAATGGCAGATGAAGACCGCAAAAAAGCAAGGGCCGCACGGCGGGCGCGGCTTTTGTCTTTGTTTGGCTGGCGGAGGGGCGGTCAGCCTTCCGCTAGTCGACGCAGAAAAACTGAACGGCCCACCCTTGCGAGGGATATCGCGGTTCGCAGGACAAAGAGGTCACGGTGATCTCAACCCAATCTGGAATGACGGAGGAGCCGAGGCTTTGGACGCCAGCTTGGTCCTCATAAGTCCAGCCAGGATAGGGCCCGTCGCGCGCGCCGTCTGCCCAGGCGTGGACGTTCTCGATGGTTGCCGCAAAGGTCTGCCCGGCCCAACCGTCTTGAAAACGTTGTGGGGCGAAGGCTTGAAGAACATCATCCAGCAGGTCGATGCGCCGCTCGACCAATTCCGGGATCTCGAAAAAGGCGGTGGAATGCCAAGAGAGAAGGACAATCTCGCCCTCCACCTCAAGCGCCACGATATGGGACACGAGTGACGTGTCGGCTTGCTGATAGATATGGATATTGGCGGCGTCAAAGCGGCTCGCCGCTGCGGCCAATACCTCCTGCGCGACGCTCGGATCGATGAAACGCAGGTCCGCTGCCACCGCGCGTCGCCATTCATCGTCCATGACGATGCTGTTCAACTCATAAGGTTCGTTCCGTGTCTCGTGGATGGCCGTCAATTCGGCCACGGTCAGCGCACTCAGCGGCGCTGCAAGGAGGGCTGCAAGCCCGAGGAGGATCGCAAAAAGCTTTTGGGGCATGGGGGTTCCGTTTCTGAAGCGTTGCTGCAGCATTGAGCATCGCCCACCCCTTGGCAATCGCCGCGTGTCGGTGCATGGCTTCGCCTCATGACACAGCGCTTTCATTTCACCCTCAACGCCACATCGGGCAAGGCCCGCACCGGCGCCATCCACACGCCGCGTGGCGAGATCCGGACGCCGGCCTTCATGCCGGTCGGAACGGCCGCTACGGTCAAGGCGATGATGCCCGAAAGCGTGGCGGCGACCGGAGCGGACATTCTGCTTGGCAACACTTACCACCTGATGCTGCGTCCAACGGCGGAGAGGATCGACCGGTTGGGTGGGCTGCATCGCTTCATGAACTGGGACAAACCGATCCTGACCGATAGCGGTGGCTTTCAGGTGATGTCGCTGGCCGAGTTGCGCAAGCTGACCGAGGAGGGGGTGACGTTTCGGTCCCATATCGATGGGTCGAAACACCTGCTGAGCCCCGAGAGGTCGATGGAAATCCAGAAGCTGCTCGGGTCTGACATTGTCATGTGTTTCGACGAATGCCCGGCGCTTCCGGCGGATCGGGCGGCGCTGGAAAGCTCCATGCGGCTGTCTATGCGGTGGGCGCAGCGCTCGCGTGATGCGTTTGGCGACCGGCCCGGCCATGCCCTGTTCGGTATCCAGCAGGGCGGGTTGGAAGAAGACCTGCGCGCGGAGAGTGCTGAGGCTTTGCGAGCGATTGAATTCGATGGCTATGCGGTGGGTGGCCTTGCGGTGGGCGAGGGGCAGGATGCGATGTTTGGCTGCCTCGACTACGCGCCCGATCAGCTGCCCGTAGGCAAGCCGCGCTATCTGATGGGGGTTGGCAAGCCCGATGATATCGTGGGCGCGGTGAAGCGGGGCATCGACATGATGGACTGCGTGCTGCCCTCACGCTCTGGCCGGACGGGGCAGGCTTGGACGCGGCGGGGGCAGGTGAACATCAAGAATGCGCGCCACGCCGATGATCCGCGCCCCTTGGATGAGGATTGCACGTGCCCCGCCTGCCGCAACTATTCCCGCGCCTATCTGCACCACGTGTTCCGGGCGCAGGAAATGATCTCGGGCATGCTGCTGACCTGGCACAACCTGCACTATTATCAGGAGCTGATGGCGGGGATGCGGGCTGCGATTGCGGAGGATCGTTTCGATGCGTTCGAGGCCGAATTCCACGCACGTCGGGCAGAGGGTGATATTGCGCCGATTTGAAGCTGCTCACGCGTGAGCAGATGGGTTAAGTCACTCATACAAAACAAAAAACGTGTTACTGTATAAGATTTAGAGTGCGGCGGTTTACGAGATTTCGTTGCCGCATCGAAAACAAGGCGAGGACACAAACCTTGGCATCACGAACGATCATCCGCGCCCATGGATCGGCCCTGGCGGCTGTCATCGCCGCCATGGTGTTCGGCGGGCTGGCCGTATTCGGCCTTCGTATCGTCGCGGTCGCGGTTTCGCTTGGCGAACTCGCGCTTTGGGTCTGGGTATTGCTTGGCGTATCGCTGCTTCTGCTTTGGGCCGTTTTGCACGCGCTTTGGTCGGCTTTCGGCGTGGCCATGGTCATCAGCCCCGACGGCCTGCGCCGCCCCGGCCCGATCCGGGGCTGGCATGTGGCCGCCGAGGATGGGTTACGCGTCGGGCGATACGACACGGTGCGTAGCAACTTTGGCTCAGGCCCCTCAACCCGGCTCAGGGCCACGAAGACCACGGAAATCTGGGCGCTCAGCCCGACGCGCGGCGCGTTTCTGATGTGGGACGGCCCCCGTGGCGCGGACGAGGTAGCGCGGATTGAAATGGCGATTGGCCTGCATCTTGGCCTTGAGGTCGAAAAGATGACGGGGCAGGGCGCGCCGGGCTTCGACTGACTGTCCCTCCGGCCATTTCCCCGGCTTTTGCCCAACTTTGTCGCTCTTTTGCCCCTTTGCGTGACCATTTTGGCGCAAAGGAGTGGGCATGTTCAGACGTCTATACCGCCAGCGGCGCAGGCTTGCGCTATTCGCCGTGCTCATCGCAGCCGCCTTTACGCTCATGTGGCAATACACGCCGGAGCTCCGCCTTTTCTTCAAACATGAAATGCAGGGGCCCAATTGGATCAGGTTCGCCTCGCTTGGGATCGCAGTCTTCCTAGTGTTCGGCGCAATTGCCGTTTTGGTGATCTCCCTTGCTCCGGGCCTCAGGCGCGGGCTGGAAGTGGGGGCCTTTGCCTACCTGATCATGGAGTGCCTTAGGATTGTGGACCCGGTTTTGCCGCTGGGGCTGTCGGTTGAGGCCCATTACTGGTTCGGATTTTTCCTGACCTACATCGTTGTCGAACTTGCGCTGGCCCATGATGTGGGCCGCAAATGGGGGCTGCGCCTGCCATTGCGTGCCGCGGCAGAGCGGATCGTTCGCGCCGCACCTGATGCGATCTGGGCCGCCTTGATACCAGAAACCGGCGCCGCCGACCGCCATTGGGTAGAGGGTTTGGTTGAGGTCAAGGATCGGCCCGATCTGGGGCCAAACGTCCGCGAGGCGCGGTATCGGCTGGGGCCTTATGGAATGCTGGTGCAACGACAGGATCGTCGCGTCGATGCGCGCCCTTATCACGGTGTTTATGACTTTGAGCCCAACGATGATGGCCCGCGTCGCAGCGGCCAGTCCGGCACGTTCGAATTACACTGCGAAGGGATCGCCCCGGGTAAATGTAAGGTTCGCATAACCCATACCTATGAAGATGTAGGTCTTGGCACGTGGTTGCTTCTGGTGCTGGATGATTTCGTGGCCAGCGAGTTGGACGGTGTTGTCGCCCACCTGACCGAGCGCAGGGATTGGTCCATCGCAGGTTGGCAGGCGCGCAAATTGGCGCGTGTGTAACCGCGGTCAGGTGTTGAGGGCATGGAGGGGAAAGCCTTTTGCCCACTCCCCCTCAAATGAAGGGAAACCGTACTACGGCCTGACATGTCTGTGACCTACATGATGGAATAACTGCATTTCATCAGTTGAAAGGACACCGACATGCCACGCTTTTCCCGCTTCGCTTTTTTGACGACCGCCGCCTTGTTTTCCGCAAGCGCCAGCTTTGCGCAGGAAGAGGTGACACCGTTTGACATCTGCGACATGGACCCGGCCACCTACATTGCCGACATCTCGGAAGGCCTTGTGGGCAATTGGGAGGTCGCCAACCTTGAAGGGCTTGGCGTGATGTCCGGCGGCGGCATGGTGATGCCAGTGCCTATTCCGGCGGAAGGTGCATCCACGGCGGATTTCATACTGAGCGGCGGCGATTTGCAGGTCACGTCCTGGAGTGACCCGGAAGCGCCGCTGCTGGACGTAGCGGTCGTCCCGAGCTCGATTCTGTTTGAGCAGGTGGCGGAGGCTGTGGACGGGGCGTTGACGCAGGAAGAGGTCTCGGTGGTCGTCGGCTGCGATGTCACGGAATACCCGATGCTGCAGACGCAGTTTTCGCTGAGCGAAGACGGTGTTCTGTTGAACTATCGGGCGGTGTTCCGGGTGTTGAACCACACCACCATCACGGGTGCGATCTACGGCACGGTTGTGGGTGAAGAGGGCTCCATCCAAGTGTACCGCCCGGTGACAATGACGCGGTAGACACCATTGCGTGTTTGAATGGACGCGCCGGGGTGCCTCTGCGGTGCCCCGGCTTTCCTGTTTTCCACAGTATTTTGCGTATGTGCGACCAATACCCCCTAGGCGTGGGTTGTGTCGCGCGACCAAGCTGTGCATCGTGACGCAAATGCTGCGTGCTGCATCGGTCGCTTGAAACCACCCTGTGCGCGCCCCACGTTAAGACATCCGAGAGAGGAAGGGGGCTAGGCTGCCGCCAAGCGGGGCCCCGCACCCTTGCCTGAACAAAAGGAAGGCATGAGGCTTATGCCAGAGCAAACCACCCATCCCGTCCTGCCGCTGCGCGACATCGTGGTGTTTCCACATATGGTAGTGCCGCTGTTTGTGGGCCGGGAAAAGTCGGTCCGCGCGCTTGAAGAAGTGATGCAGGACGACAAACAGATCCTGCTGTCGTCACAGCGTGATCCGGCGGATGATGATCCGAGTGCGGACGGCATCTATGACAATGGCGTCCTGGCCAATGTGTTGCAGTTGCTGAAGCTGCCAGATGGCACCGTGAAGGTGCTCGTCGAAGGGCGTCGCCGTGTGCATATCGACGAGTTCACCATGGTCGACCCGTATTTCGAGGCGACGGCCAGTCCGCTGGCGGAATCCACTGGCGATCTGGAGGCGATTGCCGCCCTGACACGCTCGGTCGCGGAAGAGTTCGAGAAATACGCCAAGGTTAAGAAGAATATCCCCGAAGAGGCTTTGACGAGCGTGTCCGAGGCATCGGACCCGGCGAAGCTGGCGGATCTTGTTTCGGGCCATCTGGGTATCGAAGTGGACCAGAAGCAGGAGCTCTTGGAAACGCTTGAAGTCGCCGCCCGGCTTGAGAAGGTCTATGGCCTGATGCAGGGCGAGATGTCCGTGCTACAGGTCGAGAAGAAGATCAAGACGCGCGTGAAGTCTCAGATGGAGCGCACGCAGCGGGAATATTACCTTAACGAACAGATGAAGGCGATCCAGCGCGAGTTGGGCGATGGCGAAGACGGCGCGGGCGAAGTGGCCGAGCTGGAAGAGCGGATCGAGGCCACCAAGCTGTCGAAAGAGGCGCGCGAGAAGGCGGATGCGGAGCTGAAGAAGCTCAAGAACATGTCGCCGATGAGCGCCGAGGCTACGGTGGTGCGCAATTATCTGGACTGGATGCTGTCGATCCCGTGGGGCGTGAAATCGCGCGTGAAGAAGGATCTCGGCCGCGCCGAAGAGATCCTCGACAACGACCATTACGGGCTTGAGAAGGTCAAGGAACGGATCGTTGAGTATCTGGCAGTCCAGAAACGCTCGAAGAAGCTGAAGGGGCCGATCATGTGCCTTGTCGGCCCGCCGGGTGTGGGTAAGACCTCGCTTGGCAAGAGCGTTGCGAAGGCTACGGGGCGCGAGTTCATCCGGATTTCGCTGGGTGGGGTGCGTGACGAGTCCGAGATCCGCGGTCACCGGCGGACCTATATCGGCTCGATGCCCGGCAAGATCATCCAGGCGCTGAAGAAGGCGAAGACGACCAATCCGCTGATCCTGCTCGATGAAATCGACAAGATGGGGCAGGATTTCCGGGGTGACCCGGCGTCGGCCATGTTGGAAGTGCTGGACCCGGAACAGAACTCCACCTTTGTGGATCACTATCTTGAGGTTGAATATGACCTCTCGAACGTGATGTTCCTGACCACCGCGAACTCCTACAACATGCCGGGGCCACTTCTGGACCGGATGGAGATCATTCCGCTGGCCGGCTACACCGAGGATGAAAAGGCGGAGATCGCGCATCGCCATCTGATCCCCAAGCAGGTGAAGAACCATGGTCTGAAAGCCAAGGAATTCACGCTGGAACCGGAAGCGTTGCAGGAAATGATCCGCACCTATACCCGTGAAGCGGGCGTGCGGAACCTGGAGCGTGAGATTGGCAAACTGGCGCGGAAAGCGGTGACGCGGATTGTGCGCGGGAAGGATGAAGAAGTTGTCGTAACTCCCGAAAACCTCGACGATTTCCTTGGCGTGAAGAAGTTCCGTTACGGTCTGGCCGAGGATGCCGACGCCATCGGTGTCGTCACGGGCCTCGCCTATACGTCAGTCGGCGGTGACCTGCTGCATATCGAGGCGTTGAAACTGCCCGGTAAGGGGCGGATGAAGACGACCGGTAAGCTGGGCGACGTGATGAAGGAGTCGATTGATGCGGCCTCTTCCTACGTCCGCTCCATCGCGCCGCAGATCGGGGTTAAGCCGCCGAAGTTCGACCGGATGGACATCCACGTCCACGTGCCCGATGGCGCAACGCCCAAGGACGGGCCGAGTGCGGGTCTGGCAATGGTGACCTCCATTGTTTCGGTCCTGACGGGTATTCCGGTAAAGCGTGACATCGCCATGACCGGCGAAGTCAGCCTGCGCGGCAACGCCATGCCCATCGGCGGGTTGAAGGAGAAACTGCTCGCAGCCCTGCGTGGGGGCATCACAACGGTCCTGATCCCGCAGGAGAACGAGAAGGATCTGGCGGAAATCCCGGACAACGTGAAAGAGGGGCTGAACATCATCCCCGTCAGCCACGTGTCGGAAGTGCTGGAACATGCGCTGACGTCTGTGCCGGAACCCATTGAATGGGATGAAGCAGCGGAAGAGGCAGCTGCGGCCCAAGCGGCGCTGGAGCGTGGTGGCACCGGCGCAACCGCGCACTGAACATAGTTAGGCCCCGCCGGATCGTGTCGGTGGGGCCTTTTTTGTGCCGATGGCAATGAGCGGCGTTTAGTCCACCAACTCCATGGTCAGGCCAAGCGCGTCGTAGTTGACCGCCAGATAGCCCCCCAGCATCGGAGTGACCGCATCAGGGCGGTACTGCATGACCTCTTGCGCCATCACGCCACGAAAGCGCTGATCTGATCCGATGTAGCTCCACTCATAAATGCCAAACCCGGCCTCAGTTGTGCCGATGCGCACGATGTCTTCTTTCAGGCGTTCGTCACTTGCGGCATGGGCGTAGCTCATCATGCCACCGTCATTGGCTGCGGTCAGGACGAGAAGAACCATCAATATAGCCAGGGCCGGAACGATGATATGCTCGGCCGTTTCGGCCGTATTCTGATGGATGACGGTTACGTCCATCTGTGGTTGCGGCGCGGATTGCGCGAACGCTGTGTTGACGGTCAGGCTGGCCGCCAACGTTAAAGCCAAAAAGTTTTTCATAAGTGTCTTCCCCCTTTGAATAAAAAAAGCGCCCCGCAGAACGGGGCGCCCATCAACACGCTTCTAAACCGAAGCGGTGATCTTGATATGGATGGGTGCGCGGCACCCGACCCTTAGCCGTGGTGCAGCATGATCAGCAGCAGAAGCGCGAAGATCGGCACGAAGATGCCGCCGTTCGACGCTGCTGTATCTTCAACCACGACGATTTCCGGCGTGACGGTCACGATGCCACCGGCCTGTGCGGCGGTTGCGAATGCGGCGATGGCCAAAGCGGCGATCAAAACTTTTTTCATAGGATTTCCCCGAGTGTTAAGCAGACGAAAGACGCGGCGTTGCAGCCCCGCGTTGATTTGACATTGGCAAAATGCAGGGGTGTCGATCAATGCAACTCGCTCAAAAAGCGCCGACAAACAGCGTTCAGGCGTCAAAAAGTGGCGCTCTCGCAACGATTTGGGCGTGCTCGCGGCCTGCGGTGGGCCTGAATCGTGGCCATTCGACAACGCCCCACCTCTGATTCGAGCAATCCTCCAACCGATTCGTTGCGCGACAGGCGGTCTTTCGCCCATCGTGCGAGCGGGGGGGCGTAAGCCATCGCGAGGGTCCACGCGACATGTCCAGAGTAAACCGCCGTGCCCTGCTGCATTTGGCAGCATCCACCCTTGCCGTGCCGTTCGTTTCGCGTGCCACGCAAGCGCAATCCATGCCCCAATCCTTTGCCGGACGTGGAGAAATTCGCCGCGGCGTTGATGCGACCGTCACACGTATTCCCACTGCGCAGCCCTACGTTGCGATGACGTTCGACGACGGGCCGCACCCGCGATTGACGCCGCAACTGCTAGATATGCTGAGCGCACGGGGCATCCGGGCCACGTTTTACGTGATCGGGCGCAATGCCGCGCGCTATCCGCAGATTTTGCAGCGCATGGTCAATGAAGGGCACGAGATCGGCAATCACACCTGGTCGCACCCCAATCTGAACGGGCATTCGGACGGGTCGGTTTTGAACCAAGTGGATCGCACCAATCGCGCTGTTTACGAGGCTGTTGGACGGCCACCGGTCACGATGCGCCCACCCTATGGCAACCTTTATGATCGGCAGCGCCTGATGCTGCACCAGACCCGCGCCATGCCAACGGTGCTCTGGTCTGTCGATACGCTGGACTGGCAACGCCCCGGATCGTCGGTGATATCGAGCCGGGTGGTCAATGGATCGCATCCCGGTGGCGTGATCCTCGCCCATGATATCCACACGGCAACGGTGCGCGCGATGCCAGCCGCACTGGATGGTGTGATGGGGCGGGGGTTCCGCTTTGTAACCGTGTCCGAATTGATCGGCTGGCCGCGCTGGGATCGGCGGCGTTTGCGGTTGGTGGATGCGGCCAGTTAACTCTAATTTTGCCGCACACTGGCCCAATGGACGCTGATCGGTTAAGCTGTTGTCGAAATGGAAACAATCGGCGCGGGCTTTTGCGTGACGCCGGTGGAAGGGCAGATCGAGATGGCGACCAAGACAACGAGCAAAGCGAAAAGCACGACGGCCAAGGCGACATCGGCCGGGCGGCGCAAATCGACCACAAGCACCAAGAAATCCTCTACGACGTCTGCGACGGCGGCCAAAGCGGCTGCACCGACATCCCCCGCAGCACCCGCACCGAAGCCCGCGGCCGAGGTTGCCGCATCCACGGCCACTGACGCGCTGCGTCGACCGGATCTGATCCAGGCGGTGGCGGATCGCGTGTCGCTGAAGCGGTCCGAGGCGAAGATGGTCTTCGATGTGGTCCTGGACGAGATTGGCAAAGCGCTCGACGCCAATGAAGAGGTGATCGTGCCGCCGCTTGGCAAGCTGATGGTGAAAAAGCGCCTCGAAAAGCCCAATGGCGAGATGCTGACGCTGAAGCTGAAGCGGGCCGCGGCGGACCCGACGGCGGGCGATGTCGCCCCCCTTGCGAAGCCCGACGAAGAGGGCTAAATGCCGCCCCACGGCGGGTGATTAGCTCAGTGGTAGAGCGCTTCGTTCACATCGAAGATGTCGGGAGTTCAAATCTCTCATCACCCACCAACCTTCCTTTCTTGTGAACGCGGTTGGCTCGGGTGGGCTTGCGTTTGTAGGGCGCCTCACCACAGATCCGTGCGCAAAATCGGGCGTTCGTTGACCGGCAAGCCCAGATCACGGGCCAGATGCGGGTCGGTCAAAACGCGTTCGAGGCACCGCCGTTGCTGCGCTTTTGCGGCGCGCAGCCACCATGAGCGCCAGAGGCGGTTAAGGGTGGGACGGCTGGCGTGTGCGATGGGCGCTTGGGCCGTGATTTGAGTGTTCATTGTCTTTTCCTCTTGGCGAATCGATTTGATTTCATGAGGCTACGGCCTCAAGTTCACTTGAGGTAAAGCGCCAATGTCCTCTCGCATCGCGAAAGATCTCAGCGTCGGCCAGATGGCGGAGCGGGCCGGTGTCGCCGTGTCGACGCTGCATTTCTATGAGGCCGAAGGGCTGATCCAATCCTGGCGAACGGCGGCCAATCATCGCCGCTATGACAGGCGTGAATTGCGGCGGGTGGCGATCATTCGCACGGCTCAGGCCGTGGGAGTGCCGCTCGCAGAAATCAAGGCGATGCTCGACTCGTTGCCTGATGGGCGGATCACGGCAGACGAATGGCGCAAGGCTGCGGATGTCTGGGCCGCCCAATTGGATGAGAAGATTGCCACCCTGCAAAGCCTGCGCAGCCAGATGGGCGCGTGCATCGGTTGTGGGTGCCTGTCGATGGAGCATTGCCCGCTTTATAATGCCGATGATCGCATGGGCGCTCGGGGCGCGGGGCCGCGCCGGTGGGTCGGAAGCGCAGAGGAAGTGGCGGAAATGGATGCAGGGGCAGATGATGGCACGCCCTGATTACCCGCCGATTTACGTGCTGCGCCACGGGCAGACGGAATGGAACCTAGCCGACCGGATGCAGGGGTGGGGCGATTCACCGCTCACCCCGTTGGGGCGCGCGCAGGCAGAGGTGCAGCGGGCCATTCTGGCGGACGTTCTGGATGGCAGCCAAGCGGCGTTCTACAGCCCGTCTGGCCGGGCCAAGACCACGGCGCAGATCGCGTTGGGCGCGCATTTTGAGGCAGCGGTTGAAGATGCGCGCCTGCAGGAGATCAATGTAGGCGACTGGACCGGGCGTACGCCGACCGAGATCGCGGCTGAGGTAGGCGGCATCAACCCGACCGAGGATTGGCATATGTGGAAGTTCGGTGCCCCCGGAGGTGAGACGCTGGATGATATGACCGTGCGGTGTCAGGCGGTACTGGACGCACTCACGCAGCCTACAATCCTAGTCACTCATGGTGTCACATCACGCTTGCTTCGGTGCCTTGCATTGGGCCTGCCACCGGAGGCGCTTGGCACGTTGCCGGGGGGGCAAGGTGTCGTTCATGCCGTGGAAAACGGAAAAGCGTGCATTTTAGGTCAGTAACCGCTTGCCGGAGTGGCAAAGGATTTGTTACAGCCCGCGTCGGTTCGGGTGGTTAGCTCAGTTGGTAGAGCGTCTCGTTTACACCGAGGATGTCGGGGGTTCGAGCCCCTCACCACCCACCACCTTCTCCTCTGAAGAGCGAATAAGGGTGTTTTAGCAGGCAGACGTGTTTGCAAATGAGCCCTCCTTTCCGAACCCGATCATCGATACGACACGCGCATTGTTGACCCGCGCAAGGCGTTGCTGTCACAGTCGGTTCAACGCGCAAAAAGAACGGGTTATCCAGCATGTCAGACCAAGGCCCTCCACCGATCATGTCGCCCAGGCAAGGCGATCCACTGCAGCCTGCGATCATCATTTACATTCTCATGGGTGTTGGCATTTTTGTGCCCTTCACCGCTTTGGCCGGTGTGGTTTACGCCTATGTGGAGCGCGGCAAGGATCCGGTGCTTGATACGCACCTGTCCTTCCTGATCCGGACATTCTGGTGGGGTTTTGTGTGGATCATCGCGGGCTTCATTCTGGCCTTTGTCCTGATTGGCTTTCTGATCTGGATTGCATGGATCGTCTGGCTTGCCGTTCGGATCATCACGGGGATCCAGCTGGCGCAAAAGCAGCAGCCGATTCAGGGCGTAGAAGTGTTCGGCATGAAAGCTGTCTGAGCGAGAGCGCACAGAAACGGTTTGGATTCCGGGAATTGGCGCGATCCTGCAACGGGGCTAACTACGTTGAACACGTAATGAGGAATTGACCCATGAGCTGGAACCCCGCCCTCGACCCCGATTGCCCGACCGGTGACGATGTGGATGCGATCGAGACCGTTATTGTGCCGCGCGCCCGTGACTTGGGCGATTTCGAAGTCCGCCGCGCCTTGCCCGCGCCTAAGCGGCAGATGGTGGGGCCGTTCATCTTCTTCGATCAGATGGGACCGGCGGAGTTCATCACGGGGCAGGGCGTGGATATCCGCCCGCATCCCCATATCGGCTTGTCGACCGTGACGTACCTTTATGAGGGCAAGTTTCACCACCGCGACAGCCTTGGCACCGATCAATGGATCGAACCGGGCGCGGTGAACCTGATGACGGCGGGCCACGGGATCACCCATTCGGAGCGCATCGACGGTGAGATGTTGAAACAGCCCTACCGGCTGGCGGGCATTCAGACGTGGATCGCTTTGCCGAAGGACGCTGAAGACAATGCGCCCGATTTCGTTCATGCGGCCAAGGCAGACTTGCCGTTTCTGGAAGGCGAAGGGAAGGAACTGCGCCTGATCCTCGGCACCGCTTATGGCGAGGCCGCGCCGGTCGCCACCCCGTCCGAGATGTTCTACGCCGACGCCGTATTGCGGCCTGGGGCCAAGCTGCCCATGCCGGACGACCATGAGGATCGTGGGGCCTATGTGGTGCAGGGGGCCGTTACCATTGCGGGTCAGACCTTTGAGAAGGGCCAGATGATGGTGTTCCGGCCCGGGGACCGGGTTTCCATGCAGGCCGGCGATCAGGGCGCGCGCGTAATGATCCTTGGGGGTGAAACGCTGGAAGGGCCGCGTCATATCTGGTGGAACTTCGTGGCCTCCTCGAAAGAGCGCATCGAAGAGGCGAAAGAGGCTTGGCGGCAAGGCGATTGGCAACATGGCCGCTTCCAACTGCCACCGACCGATGATGGCGAGTTCATACCGCTGCCAGACAGGTGACAGCCCCGCGCCGCGCCCTTAGGGTCAGCGTGTTGGCAGAAGCAATGGCCTGAGGGCGCTTTGAAAGCATATCCGTTTTTCGTTTTGGTTTGCGCGCTTGGGTTGGTAGGCTCTGAAGGCATGGCCTTCTCGGCTGAGGCCTGTGCCGAGAATTATATCGCTGATGATTTGCCGGAAGATGCGCGCGCGACGGCTTTGCCGGAGTACTTCGTGGAGCCCGGCCAGCTTGGCAGCCCCTTGATCTGTACGCTGGTGCCGAGTGAGGTTTACGGCCCGATGATTCAGGTCTCAGCCGCCATTGCGGACGACCCGAATACCGCCTTCGTTCAGTACTTTCCGGACAACGTGCAGATCCTGCGCACCGATGGCGAGGGCGCAGGTTTGGTCCTGTCGGCCTGTGGTCCGATCCCGCAAGACCTGCCGCCGGAGCGCAACCCCGGCGGGTTTTGGTGCCGGATCGATGTCTCGGTCGGGCGCGGCGTCGTGTTCGATCTGGAGTATGATGCTGAGGGGGCGCTGGCCTGGCTGAACTTCGAGGTTTCGGCGCTGGACACCGGGATATTGGCCAATTCGACGCTTGCCCCGGTTCTGGGAGAGACCGCGCCGAATGATATTCGAGCAGGCCTGTTTCTGGATGGATCCGACACGACCTTCCTGATGCGACATGCGCAGGCGGCTGATGTGTTCCGAATGGTTGAGCTGCAATCCATCATCGACCTTTACCGTGCGCAGCGCGATACGCCACAGGCCATGACGATTGTGATTGAAACCGGCGAGCCTGAAACTGGCCCTTTTGCCCAGATCGACCTGCCAGCGCGCTTGTTGTCGGAGATCATGGCGGAGTTGGCTTTGTTGGAGGACCTCGTTCGCACCCATCGCGGATTGTAACGCCGTCTCTTGCGCTTGGCCGGTGGGCCATGCACCGTCCGCCTATGTCACCGTCCCTTGTCATGCATATTCGCCCGGCTCTGCCGCAGGACCTGCCCGAGATCGCGCAGTTGCATGAGGCGAACTGGCGTCGGGACTATGCGGGGGTTCTGCCCGAATATGCGTTGGGCGCGCATCTGACCGACTACATGGCGCGCAAGTGGCACAACGGCGCGTTGCGTGACCGGCGGTGCCTTGTGGCCCGCGACGGGGCTGGCACTTTGTTGGGGTTCGCGGCGATGCTGGATTCGGGACCTGACGAGCACGCCTTTCTCGATAACCTCCATGTGGCCCCGGCATTCCGCGCGCATGGGATCGGTCGGGCGTTGATGTCTTCTGTTGCGGTTCTGGCCATTCCCGGCCCGCTTTCGCTGGAGGTGCTATGCGCCAACATGCAGGCCCGCGCGATCTACAAGGCATGGGGCGGCGAGGAGAGCGCGGAGTTTGCCGATGACATTCTTGGCGTCTCAGTGCCTGCCGTGACGGTTACATGGCGCGATACGGTCTGGCTGGCCGACCGGCTGAGCGGGGCAGATGTATGAGCAGCGGGACGCCAACGCGCGCCATCGTGTTGATCCTGATCGGCATGGCCTGCATTTCGGTCAACGATACGCTGATCAAGCTGCTGTCGGGCGGCTATCCGCTGCACCAAATGGTCTTCATCCGCTCGGTCATCGGGCTGTGCTTTACCGCCGTGATCCTTATGGGCGAGGGCGGGCTAGCCTTGCTGAAAACGGACCAGCCGGGGCTACACCTTGTGCGAGCGATCCTGATCGTGATTGCGAACATGACCTTCTTTGCGGCTTTGGCAGTTATGCCGCTGGGTGTTGCGACAGCGCTGTTCTTCGTCGCTCCCCTCTTCATCACTTTGCTCGCGATCCCTGTTCTGGGGGAGCGTGTGGGCATACATCGTTTAACGGCCCTTTTGGTGGGCTTTGCCGGTGTGGGCGTCATGATGCTGCCGTCCAGCGACTGGGGGGACGTGCCGCCGGGCGCGCTGTTTTTGCCGGTGATTGCGGCGGCCTGCTACGCAGGTATGCAGGTGATGACTCGCAAACTGGGCGCGAAGTCGGCGGCGTCGGCCATGGCGATCTACATTCAGGTGGCGTTTATCGGTGTCTCGATCCTGTTCTGGATCAGTGTGGGCGACGGACGGCTCGCGGATCAGGTACAAAATGAGAGCCTTGTTTTCCTTCTCCGCGCATGGATCTGGCCCGCGTCAGACGACATCTGGAAGTTCGCGATCCTTGGCCTGATGTCTGGGATGATCGGCTATTGCCTCAGCCAGGCCTATCGCTTGGGGGATGCGGCGACGGTTGCTTCTTATGAATATGCTGCACTACCCATGGCGATTGTCTTGGGATGGGTGGTCTTCGGTGAACGCCCCGGCTGGGTGATGCTTGCAGGCACCGCCCTGATCGCGGGCGCGGGCCTCTATGTTTTCGCCCGCGAACGGCAGCGCGCGGGTGTTGGGCCAGCAGCGGAACGCCCTATTCGGCGGGGGTAGATGAGCCTGGCAAGACGCGGGCTGCGGAAAAGCCGCAAATCCAAGCGACGGACCGCTTGACGGGGCAGGCGGCTAGCCCTAAACCGCCCCTCACGCCGGGTTGCCCGGTGTAAAGGGTGAGCGGTTGTAGCTCAGTTGGTTAGAGTACCGGCCTGTCACGCCGGGGGTCGCGGGTTCGAGCCCCGTCAACCGCGCCACCACCCTCAAAAAAGCCTGTAATCCCAAGGGGTTACAGGCTTTTTTTTTGTCTCGAGGGGCCATTTGGGGGGCCAATGCTCTTGTCAAACGGCCTAAAATGGCATTCGTGATGCGCCTTAACCGTCACCAACCAACCAGAATCGTCATAAGTTCGAGCCCGCTCAACCGCGCCATACTTTGCCGGATTGATTCTCTAAGGTGCTCTATGAACGGTGAAACGACCCGATTGCGTCGTGGAGGAAACTCTGTCGCGCTGCACGTTTTTCGTTTGCTCAGGCGCTGCTGCGCAGGCGTATCAGCGTGGTCATCAGAGCAACACTTTTTACGGGGACGGTTTGTCTGAAGCTACAAAGGATAAAGATGAAACGAGTTATCGACTTGGATGGTGCAGCAGCCCGGGCTTACCTAGAACGGCCAGAATGCTACTTTCGATCGGACTTTCCACCATACATTAGCTTTGGATCCATTCTTTCTGACGTATCGGCTGCTCTATCGGGCAGGCCCTACACCGATTTTCAGAAAGCAAAACCACACCGACCTGTCGACACGGCTGGCGTAAACTACGAGCTGTTGAGCACCAAAGACGGACGTTTCGCATGGCGACCATTTGAGCTCATCCACCCAGCCATCTACATCACTTTGGTTCAGCTAATCTGTGAGGAATCGAACTGGTCGCTTCTTCAAGAGCGTTTCAATGAGCTACAGACTGGAGTTGTTGAGTGCACGGGCTTCCCTATGGCGTCGTCCACATCGACTAGTCATGATGCGTTGCAGGTTAGAAATTGGTGGTTGCGCTACGAACAACGGTCGCTCGCTCTATCACTTGAATACACGCACCTACTGAAAACTGACGTCTCCAACTGCTACGCTTCATTGTATACGCACAGCATTCCTTGGGCGCTTCACGGGTATGATTTCGCAAAGCAACATCAAACCGACAGGACACTTCTAGGTAATCAAATAGACTTCCATATCAGGAACAGCCGCTACGGACAGACGAACGGGATTACTCAAGGTTCCGTTCTGATGGACGTTATTGCCGAGCTCGTGTTGGCTTATGTGGACCACCTGATAACCAATCAATTGAAGGGTGAAACAGACTTCCATATCCTGAGATACCGTGACGACTACAGCGTCTTCACATGTAGTGACGAGCTGGCCACCAAGATCGTGCGGGTTATCAGCGACTGTCTAAGGAAGGTGGGGATGCAGCTTGGCGGTGCGAAGACATCTGTCAGCACCAACATCGTTGAGGGGGCAATCAAATCTGAGAAACTGGCCGGTATACAGCTTGAGGACATGGATATCACCCAAGCGAAGTCGGTGCAGAAGCAGCTTCTACGTTTGCACTCATTTGCCCGGAAGTATCCCAACACAGGTGCTGTCAAACGGTTGGCTGACCATGCGTTTCAGAAAATTATGACCGTCACGGTAGCGCCTGACGATCTTGTAGTCCAAGTGGCAATAGTCTGTGACATTGCGGTAGTGTCACCGAGCGCGTTCCCAGCGTTGTCCGGAATACTCGCGAAGTTAATTTCGTTCGCGCCAGAGCAAGACCGACAACTTCTCTGGAGCAAAGTCATCCAAAAAATGCAGCGAATACCTCACAACGGGCATCTTGAGGTATGGTTGCAACGGATAACCAAAGCCAACGGCGTTGATCTAAATTTTTCAAGCCTCGAACCGATTTGCCAGATCGTAGACGGTCAAGCAGCAGACCTGTGGGACAATAGCTGGATCGACAATCATGTGTTGGTGAAAGCACTTGATGCTTCCAAGATCGTTGTTGGCGTCCCGGAGGAACTTGATCCTGTCCCCGCTATTGAGGAGATCGCGCTCTTCCGCGAATTCGCTGAGTTCTCCTAGGCGTCGGATTCGCCGTCGGAGGTGTGATTTTACGGACGCGAGAATGGGGGGCCATTTTTCAACTCAAGGGGGGCCATTTCATAATAAACGAAACCGTCATCAATCAGCATAGATCGACGAGAAACGACAGTGATCTTCTTTACTTTATTGATGTTTAGCTGATCAAACAGCATTCATCGGCGTGAGACGTCACTATTTCCATCGCGCGTCAACCGCGCCACTTTCCTCTCAAAGGAGCGACGAAAATGGTCCGATCCCTGTTGGCCTCGTTTCTTGCTTTGGGTCTGGCAAGTTCTGCCCATGCAGAGGATGCACCACCCATTCTGGACCTGCCGTTTGATCTTGCGATGATGGTTGGGGGCAGCGCCGACGCGCTGATGGACCGGCTGACAGAGCATTTCCCGGACCACCGGATCGCGCGCCGCAACCTGATCCCAGCGGTCGAGGATGAAGCGTTTTGGATGATCGATGGCACGCTATTAGTGTCCCAAGACCCGCTCAGCGCCTTTGGGCTGGCCTGTACGCAATACGGGCGTTCAACGCTGGATTTCTTTGCTGAGAACCGTGATCTGAGCTTTGAGGCCGAAACCGTACTGCACGAGGCTGATATTCGTATCGATGACGGCGCGGTCTGGCCCGGTGCGGCGTCTGCAGTACTCAATTGCCGATACGTCCTTGCCGCGCCAACCCACGAGGTGGACATCGCATTGGATGAATCTCTCGTCGACGCCACCCTTGCGGACTGGTTTGAAACGCGCGTTTGGCAAGATGACCCGCTGGGGCTCGGCTCGGATATTCGGCAGGCCGATGCAAGCGGGGCTGTTCCCTTGGATGGGGTCTTGGTCGAGTCGGCGACGGTTTCGCTCAGCGCAACCAACAGCTCAGTGGCGATGCGCAGTTTCGCCCTTGCGGGCGGTGTTTGACCCGTTGTGAGCATGACGGCAGCAGCGTAGCGTTTGCGCCGATGAAACGCGCTCTGGTTGTCCTTGCTCTGGCCGCTTTGCACGGCCTCCCGCTCCACGCGCAGCCCTTGGAGTTCCCTTTGGCCGACGTGCTCAGCCTTGGATCCCATGCCTATGCCCGGTCGGACGATTTCAGGGAGCATCTGGAAGCGGTCTTGCCCGATGCTCGGTTCGAGCCGGAGCCAGACATCACGGCAGAAGAAGATCCGTTTCGATGGGCGCTCGGCGGCACGTTTGGCGGGCAGGGGGCCTCACCCCGGCCCGGTGCGCTGTTCGGCTGCGCGCGATACGGGTTGGCGACCCGCGATCTGTTCGCCGAACACGGCTTCGCGCGGCCCGAGACGTTTGGCTTGATGGGCGCGGTCCTTCCCTTGGCCGATGATGCGGAGGTCTGGCCAGAGGCCGCAGTGGCGCGTCTGCATTGCACCTTCATCTGGGACGACGCTGAGACGGTCGCGATCCTGCTCCAGGCCGAAGCGGTGACCGGTTTGAGTGCGGTCTTCTCTCATGTGGAAAGCGAAAGCGGCGGGCTGTTTTTGCGGCTGTTGGGAGAGGATGGGTTCAGGCTATCCGGGTGGAACGAGGCGGGAGATACTATGGTCTGGGTCGAGTCGGGCGATGTGATCCTGACGAACGGGCACCAACAGGTCTCGTTCCGGGCATATCTGATTGGAGGAGCGGTTTGATGAAGACGTGGACAACAGCGCTGTTTCTATGGGGCGTTGCCTCCGGCCCCGCCGACGCGCAGGTCGATCCGCGCCCGTTGCTGGACCTGATCTTCGAAGCCGGGCAATCCGCCGAAGGCTTTGCCGATGCGGTCCACGCCGTCATGCCCGCCCCCGACGCACATCCCAGGGTCAATTCGGCCTGGCAGGACGTGCTCGACGCCGACCCTATGCATTTCGACGTCTTCACCACCGAGGCGGACCTCGGCCCCGGCATTGCAACCGGCCATCTGCGCTGTCTGCGCGTTGGACTTGCAACGCGGGATGCGCTTTTGTCTGGCGATCTGTCGAGGTTGGAACAGCAGAATGTCCAGCACGAGGCGCTGATCTATCCTGGGGTTCTGGAAAACTGGCCAGAGGATGCCATCGGCAGCGTCTTCTGCGCCAATACGATCATGGGACCGGAGCCGCGCCCTGAATACGATGTCACAATCGCGGTCGGGTGGTTGAGCGCACGGCTCGATGACGTGCGCGGCGTCGACGCGCCGATTGAACGGGAATATCCGATAGATGGCATTCTGACGGATATCGAGGCATCGGGCGCCTATGACGCGAACGGTGTGCGGCTGGTCCATGTCGGGCTGTTTCAGATGGAGGGCGGAACCCGTCAGCTCGACGTGCAGGCGTATATCCTGGCAGGGACCAGTTAGGTGCGCCTTAGCCTTTGTGGATCCAGCCACCACCAAAAATGCGGGTGCCGGTCGGGTCGTAGAACACGCAGGCCTGGCCTGGGCTCACGCCTTCTTCGGCGACCACCAGCTCCACTTCCGCTTCCGTGGCCGAAAGCGGCCGGATCGTCGCCCCGCGGGGCGGGCGGGTGGAGCGGATTTTGACGTCCAATTCCCACACGTTACGGCTGTCGAAAGGTGCGTCGCCGAGCCAGTTGATTTCGCGCACTGGGACCGTGCGGGTGCTGAGCGCCTCTTTCGGACCGACGATCACGCGGCGTGTGTCGGGGTCGAGTTTGACCACGTAAAGCGGATCGGCCAGCCCCCCGATGCCAAGGCCGCGCCGCTGACCAATAGTGTAGTGGATCACGCCGCGATGTTCGGCCAGCACGTTACCATCCATATCCACGATCTCGCCGGGATCGGCCGCACCGGGGCGCAGCTTTTCGATCACCGCGGCATAATCGCCGTTTGGCACGAAACAGATGTCCTGACTGTCGGGTTTGTCGGCCACGCTCAGCCCGTATTTTGCAGCCAGCGCCCGTGTCTCGGCTTTTGACGCCAGATGACCCAGCGGGAAGCGCAGGTAATCGAGCTGTTCTTGCGTGGTGGAGAACAGGAAATAGCTTTGGTCGCGCGCCGCATCGGCGGCCGAATGAAGCTCAGCCTTTTGGTCGCCCATCATCCGCTGGATATAATGCCCCGTTGCCATGCAATCGGCGTCTAGGTCTTTGGCCGTGCCAAGCAGGTCTTTGAATTTCACCCGCTCATTGCAGCGGATGCACGGCACGGGTGTGGCACCGGCCAGATAGCTGTCGGCGAATTCGTCGATCACGGCGTCTTTGAAGACGTTTTCGTAGTCCAGCACGTAATGCGGGAAGCCCATGGTTTCGGCCACACGCGCGGCGTCATGGATGTCACGCCCTGCGCAGCACGCGCCTTTCTTTGCCAGGGCCGCGCCATGGTCATAAAGCTGCAAGGTGACGCCCACGACGTCATAGCCTTCCTCTGCCAACATTGCGGCCACAACGGACGAATCCACACCGCCCGACATCGCGACCACAACGCGCGTGTCTTGCGGGGCTTTTGCGAAGCCAAGGGAATTGACGCCATCGGCGCGGTCGAGTGCCATGGGAATGTGCCTTATCGGAAGCGTGCCGCAGGCATATAGGAAAAAGCCGAGACATCTCAAGGCGTGCTTACTTGATCTTAAGCCTCGTCGGTCACAGTGCCCGTGACCCAAGAACAAGACCTTTGAGGCCGAGATGTACATTCGAAAAATCCAGGGGCCCCATGCGGTGACCCTGCCAGATGGCTCAACCATGACCCGATCAGATCTGCCGTCGGCCAAGACCACAAGGTGGGTGGCCAGCCGGAAAGCGGCGGTCGTTCATGCCGTGGATCACGGCCTGATGACGTCGGAAGAAGCGATTCGCACCTATTCGCTATCGAAAGAGGAATTGGAAAGCTGGCGAATGGCGGTTTCAAAACACGGAGAAAAAGCCTTGAAAACAACGGCTCTCCAGAAGTTTCGCGAATAAAGGACAAAAGAAAAGTGATCTTTTGGAGAAATAGCGCCGAGCCGGTAACGTGTAATTAACCATTTCAACGAAGAGTGGAGTTAACAAACGAGATCAATTGGAGAGAGCTGATGCGGGTTCTGCTAGTCGAAGACGATCCTACCACATCGCGCAGCATCGAAATGATGCTGAAACACGCGAACCTGAATGTCTATTCCACCGACCTCGGGGAAGAGGGGATGGATCTGGCAAAGCTCTACGACTACGACATCATCCTTCTGGATCTGAACCTGCCGGACGTGTCTGGCCACGAGGTTCTGCGCCATCTGCGCACCGCTCGGGTGGAAACGCCCATCCTGATCCTCTCTGGCCTCGATGACCCCGAAAACAAGCTGAAGGGTTTTGGCTTCGGCGCAGACGATTACCTGACCAAACCATTCCACCGCGAAGAGTTGGTGGCCCGCATCCATGCCATCATCCGCCGCTCCAAAGGCCATGCGCAATCGGTGATCGAAACCGGACGCATTTCCGTCAATCTCGATGCAAAGACCGTTGATGTCGAAGGGGCGCCAGTGCACCTGACGGGCAAGGAATACCAAATGCTCGAACTGCTTTCGCTCCGTAAAGGAACGACGCTGACGAAAGAGATGTTTTTGAACCATCTTTATGGCGGCATGGACGAGCCTGAGCTCAAAATCATCGACGTGTTCATCTGCAAGTTGCGCAAGAAGCTGTCTGAGGCAACGGGCGGCGACACGTATATCGAAACGGTGTGGGGCCGCGGATATGTGTTGCGCGATCCCGTGCCACAGACCCAGCAGATGGACATGGCCGCGACCGGCTGAACTGACTTCCCTGCAGTGCTACCGAAAAACGGCCCTGGGCATTTGCCGAGGGTCGTCTTTCGTTGAGTACATCGCGAGCAGCGTCCCGTCACTCTGGACCATCGCCGCCCTGCGACCTACACCGATGGGTGGAGGCATTGATCGGGGGATTTGGCCATGTCGAAACAAACCGATGCAGCAAAGGAGGGGGTGCAGCAATTGGATGCGGCAGCCGCCAAAGTGCGCCTTGCTGAACTGGCCAAGGCTCTAGGTGCCGCGAATGCTGCCTATTATCAAGATGATGCGCCAGACTTAAGCGACGCCGAATATGACGCGCTCAAACGGGAAAACGCAGCGCTGGAGGCCCGCTTTCCCGATCTGAAGCGCCCCGATAGCCCGACTGAACAAGTTGGGGCTGCCCCCTCCGCTGGCTTCTCCAAAATCACTCATTCACAGCGAATGCTGTCCCTGTCGAACGCCTTTGACGCTTCCGATGTGCAGGACTTTGTAGGCGGCATTCGCCGTTACCTCGGGCTTGGCGACAACGCTCCCTTGCCGTTCACCGCAGAGCCAAAGATCGACGGCCTCTCCCTCTCGCTGCGCTATGAGAACGGAACCCTTGTCCACGCCGCCACCCGCGGCGACGGCACGACCGGCGAAAACGTGACCTCCAATGCCCGCACGATCAGCGACATCCCGACGACCCTGAGCGGAGCACCCGAAATCCTCGAAGTTCGGGGCGAAGTCTACATGTCTCACGCCGACTTTGCGGCCCTTAACGCACGGCAGGAGGACGCTGGCGACAAGACCTTTGCAAACCCGCGCAATGCGGCTGCGGGATCGCTGCGGCAACTCGATCCGGCCATCACCAAGTCGCGCCCGCTGAGATTTTTCGCCTATGCGTGGGGCGAGGTGAGCGTGCCGCTAGCCGAGACACAGACAGACGCTCTTGCCCGGCTTGAAGCGCTCGGGTTCCAGATCAACGACCGTACCAAAACCTGCGACAGCGGCGAGGAGATGCTGGCGCATTACGCCAGAATCGAGGAGGAGCGGGCTGACCTCGGCTATGACATCGACGGCGTTGTCTACAAGGTCGACGATCTGTCTTATCAGCGCCGTCTGGGTATGCGCTCAACCACGCCGCGTTGGGCTATTGCGCATAAATTCCCGGCCGAACTGGCCTGGACTTCGCTTGAGGGTATCGACATTCAGGTCGGCCGCACCGGTGCGCTTAGTCCCGTAGCCCGCCTCAAGCCCGTGACGGTCGGAGGCGTCGTCGTTTCAAACGCGACGCTCCACAATGAGGATTATATCGCGGGCCGCGATGCAAATGGCGCGCCTATCCGCAATGGCAAAGACATTCGCATTGGCGACACCGTGCAGATCTACCGGGCAGGCGATGTGATCCCGAAGGTTGCGGACGTCGACCTGTCGAAGCGGCCCGCAACCGCAGAGCCCTACGCATTCCCCACCGCGTGTCCGCAATGCGAAAGCCAAGCGATCCGCGAAGAAGGGGACGCCGTGCGGCGCTGCACGGGTGGTCTCATCTGCCCCGCGCAGGCTGTAGAGAAGCTCAAGCATTTCGTCTCTCGCGCTGCCTTTGATATTGAGGGGCTCGGGGCCAAGCAGGTGGAGGCCTTCCATACGGACGGCTGGATCAAGGAACCTGCCGACATCTTCACCCTGCGTGAGCGGTTTGGGCAGGGCCTTCAACAGCTCAAGAACCGCGAGGGATGGGGCGAAAAATCGGCGGAAAACCTGTTCCAGGCGATTGAAGAAAAGCGCGAGATTGCTCTGGCCCGTCTGATCTTCGCGTTGGGCATTCGTCATGTGGGTGAAGTCGCCGCCGCTGATCTGGCGCGCCACTATACAAGTTGGGACGCGCTGGCCGAAACAGTCGACAAGGCAGCCCCCGCCGCCACGGCCCATCGCGCTGCCGAAGAGGCCATTGTGGCCGAACGTGCCAAAGCCGCCGACGAAGGCCGCCGCGCTAATCTGTCCGCCGCAAGGGATGCGGCCTGGGCCGACACACAACCCGAGGCGAAGGCCGCTTGGGACGATCTGATCGGCATCGACGGCATCGGCGCTACCGTTGCCGTGTCGCTTGTGACCACGTTCCAGCAAGCGACGGAGCGCGCCTCCATCGACCGCCTCGTCGCCATGCTCACCCCGACCGCGCCGGAGACGCGCGCAACCGACAGCCCGGTTGCGGGCATGACCGTCGTCTTCACGGGAAGCCTCGAAAAGATGACCCGCGCCGAAGCCAAGGCGCGCGCCGAAAGCCTTGGGGCCAAGGTGTCGGGCAGTGTCTCCGCCAAGACGGACCTGTTGGTTGCAGGCCCCGGGGCCGGGTCAAAGGCCACGAAGGCGGCGGAACTGGGGATCGAGACCATCGACGAAGATGGCTGGCTGGCGCTGGTGGGCGATGGCTGATCAACCCGCGAAAGGCCGGCCAGAGCTGCTGTTCCCGCTGTTTGCCGGGCTTGAAACGTTGGATGGTGTGGGCCCGAAAACAGCCAAGCATTATGCCGGGATCGGTGTGGAGACGCCCAAGGACCTGATCCTGACCTTGCCCTCCGGTGGCCTTGACCGAACCCGCCGCGCGTCCATTCGCGATGTGCCCTTGCCGGGGCTTGCAACCGTTGAAGTGACTATTGGCAAGCACCACAAACCACGTGGGCGCGGGCCGTACCGGGTGGATGTCGAGGACGCGCAAACCGCCTTTCAGCTCGTGTTCTTCCATGCGCGTGGCGACTATCTTGAACGCCAGCTGCCAGTGGGCAGCAGACGGGTCGTGTCGGGTAAGGTAGAGCTTTACGATGGCATCGCGCAAATGGCGCACCCCGATCACATGCTGCCGCCCGAAGAGGCTGCTGAGATCCCCGCCTTTGAGCCTGTTTATCCGCTCGCCCAAGGCTTGACGCAGCGCGGCGTCTACAAGGCGATGTCCTCCGCACTTGCACGCGTGGAATATCTGGGGGAGTGGATCGACCTCGATCTACGCAAGGAAAAAAAATGGCCCTCCTGGGCGGATGCCATTGCCGAGGTTCATGCGCCCAAAAGTGCGGCCGACCTGAGCCGTGCCACGTCCGCCCGCGAACGTCTCGCCTATGATGAGCTCTTCGCCCATCAACTTACGCTATCCCTGGCGCGCGCGCATCGGCGCAAAAAGCCGGGCATCGTGACGGCAAGCGAGGGGCATCTGCGGTCGAAGGTTCTGGCCAGCTTGCCCTATGCCCCGACGGGTGCGCAGACCCGTGCGATCCTTGAGATCACCGATGATATGGAGCGTCCGCACCGGATGAACCGCCTGCTGCAAGGCGATGTGGGGGCGGGCAAAACCCTTGTGGCCTTCATGGCGCTGCTGACGGCGGTGGAGGCAGGAGGGCAGGGCGTGATGATGGCGCCGACCTCCATCCTTGCGGGGCAGCATTACCTGAACCTCAAACCGCTTTCCGATGAGGCTGGGGTGGTCTGTGCAATCCTGACCGGCGCGGATAAGGGCAGGGAGCGGAAGGCCAAGCTCGAAGCCCTCAAGCGCGGTGACATCCACATTCTTGTGGGCACCCACGCCGTTTTTCAGGACGATGTGGCGTTCGCCGATCTGCGTCTGGCCGTTGTCGATGAACAGCATCGCTTTGGTGTGCGGGAACGAGTGCGGCTCAGCCAGAAGGGGGAGGCGCTGGATGTGCTGGTGATGACCGCCACGCCGATCCCCCGCACGCTTAGTCTTGCGCAATATGGTGATATGGATGTGTCCGTGCTGGATGAAAAGCCGCCCGGGCGGACGCCCGTGAAGACGGCCCTCGTCTCAACCGCACGGATAGACGAAGTGGTCGCCCGCCTGCGCAAAGCGTTTGAGGAGGGGCGGCAGGTCTACTGGGTCTGCCCGTTGGTTGAGGAAAGCGAGGTCTACGACGCGACCGCCGCCGAGGAGCGCTTCAAGATGCTGCGCGCGGCCTTGGGTGATGATGTGGTGGCATTGGTCCATGGTCAAATGCCGCCGGCGGACAAAGATGCCATCATGGCCCGCTTCAAAGCGGGCGAGACACGGGTGCTGGTCGCCACAACGGTGATCGAGGTCGGGGTGGATGTCCCCAATGCCTCCATCATGGTGATCGAACAGGCCGAGATTTTCGGGCTGTCCACCTTGCACCAGTTGCGGGGTCGCGTGGGGCGTGGATCGGCGGAAAGCACCTGCCTTTTGATGTTTCGCGAGCCTTTGGGAGAAACCGCCCGTCGCCGTCTGCAAGTTATGCGGGAGACCGAAGATGGCTTCCGCATTGCCGAGGAGGATCTCGCGATCCGCGGGGCAGGGGATTTGATTGGAACCGCGCAATCGGGTCTCCCTCGTTTCCGCATCGCAGACTTGGAGGAACAGAGCGCATTGCAGGCGCTGGCGCAGAAGGATGCGCGCGCTCTGCTTGCCCTTGATCCCGACCTTGCGGGCGCGCGCGGGCACTCTGCTCGCGTCCTTCTGTGGTTGATGGAACAGGACAAGGCGATCCGCCTACTCGGGGTCGGTTAAGCACCCGAAAGGAGAACAAACCGCGTTTTGTTCTCAAATGTTCTCAAAAAGTTCTTTACAATTTTATCGAGGCATGAGAACAAAGCATCAACAAGACGTTAACCAAGCCCTTCGGAGGTCGCCATGATCCACCAAGCCACTCAGATCCTCGCACGCTCGCGCAACACGCTGATGTATGATCTGGCCGGTGTTGTGGCTTTGGCGGCAATCACGGTCGGAATGCTGTTCCTGCCGGGGGCCATTTAACGCCTTACCTGTTTCTGCCTGCGGTCCATTTCGGGTTTCGGCATAAGCGACTTGTCCCCGCTTTTGCCATTCTGACACCCCTTAGCTCCCTGCCTCGGAGCGCCTCGGATACGCATTCCTCCGCCGCCACCCAGCCCCGGGTGTGCGGCGGTTTTTTTGTGGATGATCGGATTAGGCGCAGGCGGCGCGCTCGGCCTCGGCCATCGCCTCGGTCGTGGCCTCGAGGGCCAAAAGGATTGAGGCATGGCGGTTGCGATACTCACGGGCCGGTTCCAGCACTTCATATCCTTCAAACGGCGTACTCGGCACCGGGCCGCCATCTTTCAGCATCGCACGCAGGCTGTCGCGCGCGCCCTCGATCTCGGCGCGGCTGCGGCCAATCACGTTTTGTCCGAGAATGGCGGCGGAGGCTTGGCCCAAGGCGCAAGCCTTCACATCTTGCCCGAAGCGCGAGATCACGCCGTTATCCATGTCCAGATCAACAGTCACGGTTGAGCCGCACAAAGGCGCGCGCTTCTTGACGCTGGCCTGGGGCGCGTCCAGCCGCCCGCGATGCGGAATATCTGCAGCCAGTGCAAGAATGCGCTGGGAATAGAGCTTGATCAGATCGCTGTCGCTGGCCATGGCTTTGCCTTTCGGAACGTCCTCCCATAGGTAGCGGCGGACAATTGATTTGCAAAGAGGTGCGACATGGCGGCCTTCGATCCGGCAACGCTGCGCTATGATGCCAACGGGTTGATCCCTTGCATCGCGCAACAGGAGGGGACCGGTGAGGTTCTGATGATGGCGTGGATGAATGCCGAGGCTGTGGCGAAAACGCTGGAGACGAAGCGCGTCACGTATTGGAGCCGCTCGCGCCAAGCGTTCTGGATCAAAGGGGAGACCTCTGGTCACACGCAGGCGCTGGTCGATTTGCGCGTGGATTGCGACAGGGACTGCCTGTTGGCCATTGTCGATCAGGTGGGGGCGGCGTGCCACACGAACCGTCGGGTGTGTTTCTACACAGCCATTCAGGATGGCGAGGAAGTGGAATTGATGAAGCCGGAGTGAAGCTTCGTCCGGCGCGCAGGCGCGCGATGGGTGCGCTGCGCCCAAACCTCCGAGGTATC
The DNA here is from genome assembly GCF_040932485.1 of Gymnodinialimonas sp. 202GB13-11. Lineage (NCBI taxonomy): Bacteria > Pseudomonadati > Pseudomonadota > Alphaproteobacteria > Rhodobacterales > Paracoccaceae > Gymnodinialimonas > Gymnodinialimonas hymeniacidonis. The sequence continues at coordinate 1,214,751 of NZ_JBFRBH010000001.1, forward strand.
TTCAAAAAAAGAAGGTGTCAAAGGCCTACCATCGCCCGGATATCGGCAGGCGTGGCCCCATCGGCGCGGTATTTCGAAATCGCACGCGCATCGTCGCGCTTGGCAAGGCGCTTGCCCTGATCATCCCGGATCAGGCGGTGATGATGGTAGATCGGCGTTGGAAGGCGCAGGAGCTTTTGCAGGATCACGTGAATTTTCGTGGCTTCGAACAGATCGGCACCGCGCACCACATGCGTCACGCCTTGGGTCGCATCGTCCAGCACAACGGACAGGTGATAGGACGTGCCGAAATCCGGACGGGCCAGCGCGATGTCACCGATGGTGGCGATGGCCTCTTCCACCGTGAAGGCGATGTCACCGCGCAGCCCGGGTCCTGTTTCCTGGAAGCCGAACACAGCCCCTCCGACGCGGGGTTCGGCAAGATGAATAAAGTGCGCGTCCAATAGCAGGCGCAGCGCGGCATTCTCAGGCATGGGCGGCATGGGCGTTCCATGGTTGGGATGCGGCGGTTTGGCGTGGCGGCAGGTGCCGGGATAGATCAGGCCGTCCGGCCCGGCGCGCGGCTCCGCCCCTTCCTGCGGCGCTGACAGGGCAGCCTGAATATCACGGCGGGTGCAGTTGCAAGGGTAAAGGAAACCGCGCTGCCATAGGTCCTCAAGCACGGTGCGGTAGGTCTCCAGCCGATCCGATTGGCTCAGAACCGGCTCCTCCCAACGCAGGCCAAGCCAATGCAGGTCGTCGTAGATCTGCGCCTCCCATTCCGGCTTGGAACGCTGACCGTCGATATCCTCGATCCGAAGCAGGAATGTCCCGCCCTCGGCCATCGCCATGTCATGGGCTAGCATCGCGGAAAACGCATGGCCCAGATGCAGCGGCCCCGTGGGCGAAGGCGCGAAGCGGGTGATCACGATTTGCGCAGGATATAGATGGAGGACTTCATGTCCTTGCCCGGCAGGTGGTCGCCGTAGGCTTCGTGGATCAAGGTCGCTTTTTCTTGGGCCTTGGCGAGCGCGTCCATGTAGCTTTGATCGGCAAGCGTGGCGTCGTTGTAGCTGAAGCCCAGAAGGCCATTTGAGGGGAGGGCGTCTAGCAAAGTGTGCAGCGTGTCAGCGGGGGCGGCCCCTAGGCTGACGACGCCGATGGCGGCGATGATGGCATAGCCCTCGGGCGGCGCATCCCCAGGTTGGCCAGCCCATGTCTTGCGGTACGCGCCTGTGTCTTGGGCCTTTTCCAGCATCTCTGGCGTGATGTCGGTGCCGTCGATGGTGGTGAAGCCCTGCGCCGCCAATGCCATGCCCGAAAGTCCGGTGCCGCAGCCGAAATCCAAAAGTGGTGCGGAGAGATCCGGCGCGGCCGCGGCCAGTGCTTTGGCGAGGCGTGCGGGCGTGGCATAGCCCGCGCCTTGCACGTCGGTGTCGTAGGTCGCTGCCCAATCGCGGTAGATTTCGCGGGTTTCTTCGGGCGAGCGCGGGGTCCAGAGCGGTTTGTCGAATGTGGCCATGGGCGGGACGTTAACCGCGTGATGGCCGGTGCGTCCAGATCACTCGGCGGCCTGCGCCTGAGGGCCAAGCCAATCTTGCCAATCGGACTTGGCGCGGTCGGTGTAGGCCTTGTAGCGATCCTTGCGGCCACGCCGTCCGCCTTTGAGGCCTTCGACCGGTGGGAACAGGCCGAAATTTACGTTCATCGGCTGGAAGGTCTTGGCCTCCGCTCCGCCGGTGATGTGGGTGACAAGCGCGCCCATGGCGGTGGTGTTCGGCACCGGGGCGAGGGCGTGGCCGTGATGTTCAGCGGCGGCCATGCGCCCGGCGAGCAGACCCATGGAGGCGCTCTCAACATAGCCTTCGACGCCGGTGATCTGGCCTGCGAAGCGGATATGCGGTTTAGAGCGCAGGCGCATCTGATCATCCAGCAGCGTGGGCGAGTTGATGAAGGTGTTGCGATGGATGCCGCCAAGGCGCGCGAAAGAGGCCTCTTCAAGCCCCGGAATCATAGCAAAAACAGCTTTTTGCGCGCCGTACTTCATCTTGGTCTGGAAGCCCACGATGTTGTAGAGCGTCCCAAGCGCATTGTCGCGGCGGAGCTGGACGACGGCCCAGGCCTTGGTCTGCGGATCATGCGGATTGGTCAGTCCCACGGGTTTCATCGGGCCGTGGCGGAGCGTTTCGCGGCCGCGCTCGGCCATGACCTCGATAGGTAGGCAGCCGTCGAAATAGGTGGCGGTCTCGCCTTCCTTGAACTCGGTCTTGTCGGCTTCGAGGAGTGCGTCGATGAAGGCCTCGTATTGGTCCTTCGTCATTGGGCAGTTGATATAGGCTTCGCGTTCTTCCTGCGTGTCGCCTTTGTCGTAGCGGGATTGCCGCCAAGCAACGTCCATATTGATCGTGTCGGCGTAAACGATGGGCGCGATGGCGTCGAAGAAGGCGAGACTTTCCTGTCCGGCTTCATCGGCGATGGCTTGGGCCAGCGCGCCGCCGGTCAGCGGGCCGGTGGCGATGATGGTCTGGCCGCTGTCGGGCAGGGCGGTGATCTCATCCGCGACGATTTCGATATTCGGATGGGCGCGGAGTTTGGCAGTGACGGCCTCGGCAAAGGGATCGCGGTCCACGGCCAGCGCGCCACCCGCGGGGAGTTTGTGGTCGTCGGCTGTCGTCATAATGACCGAGCCTGCCGCGCGCATCTCCCAATGCAATAGGCCCACAGCGTTTTGCTCATCGTCGTCGGAGCGGAAGGAGTTGGAGCACACCATCTCCGCCAAATTGCCAGTGCGATGGGCGAAGGTTTCGACCTTAGGGCGCATCTCGATGATGCGGACCTTGAGGCCAGCGTTTGCGGCCTGCCATGCGGCCTCGGACCCGGCCATGCCGCCGCCGATGATGGTGAGATCTGTCATGGGGGGGATTTAGGCGCTCAAACGGCCAAGGGAAAGGGCGAAGCGACCGGGGCCATGGGCGGCGAGCATCAGGTAGCCGCCTGCGATGACCCAGTTCTTGAAGGCGATGGTCATCTGCCAGGGGTCATCCATGAGGATGTGGAAGGTGCTGGTGACGACGCAATACCCGGCGGCAAGGATGGCGAGGGGGCGCGTGGCGAAGCCGAGGGCGATGCCGATGCCGGCGATGGTGGTGAAAATGGCGGCGGGCCAGATGAGCCAGCCGGGCAGGGCGGCGAGCGCAAGGAGGGCTTGCGCCTCGGTCGGAGAGGCCAGCTTTTGCGCCGTGCCCGCCAGCATGAGGGCCGCGAGGAGGAGGCGGCCGAGGAGCGCGAGTAGATCAGCCACGGTTTTCGAGGCTGTTAGCGATGCGTTCCAGAGCCGCGACCTGCCGTTCGTGCAGTTCGATCTGGCGCTGCTGGTTGGCAGCGATCTGTTCGTTCGTCGCCTGCACGTTGCGCCCCCGGCGCAGGCCGAGGGCAAACATGATCGTCACAATGGCAATGAACGCGAGGGCGGCGTAGACAAGAACGTCTTCGTTCATTCTGCGTCGGCCTCACCGTCCGTTTCGCCGCCTTCGATCACCTCGGCATCCTCATCCCCCTGGTCGGCGATATAGGCGACCGAGACGACTTCTTCACCTTTGCCGGTGTTGAACACTTTCACGCCGCCCGCAGACCGCGAGCGGAAGGAGATGCCGTCGATGGGCACGCGGATCGACTGGCCCTTGGAGGTCGCGAGCATGATCTGATCGTCGAGATCGACAGGGAAGCTTGCCACCAGATCGCCGCCGCGCATCGCCTTGTCCATGGCCATCACGCCTTGGCCGCCACGTCCGCGCACGGGGTAGTCGTGGGACGAGGACAGTTTGCCTGCGCCACCTGAGGTAATGGTCAGGATCAGATCTTCCGCGGCCGACATCTCGGCATAGCGTTCCTGAGACAACTGGCCCTCGGCTACTTCCTCCTCTTCTGGATCAACCTCTTCCTCAGGCGCGCCGGCCATTAGGCGGCGTTGCTTGAGGTAGGCGGCGCGTTCCGAGGCTTCCGCATCGAAGTGGCGGATGATGGACATCGAGACGACTTCGTCGCCCTCGGCCAGTTTCACACCGCGCACACCGGTGGAGGCGCGGGAGTTGAAGACGCGCACATCCGTCGCCGGGAAGCGGATCGCGCGGCCTTTCTTGGTGACCAGCATCACGTCGTCGTCGTTCGAGGCGATGCGCGCGTTGATCATGCGCCAGCCTTCGCTTTCGCCTTCGAATTTCATGGCGATCTTGCCGTTTCGCATGACATTAGCGAAATCCGACAGCGCGTTGCGGCGCACGGTGCCACGGTCGGTACAGAACACAACCTGCAATTCGTCCCAATGATCCTCGTCCCGGTCCACGGGCATGATCGCCGCGATGCCGGTGCCGATCTCGATGGGCAGGATGTTCACGATGGCCTTGCCACGGCTGCTGCGTGAGCCCTGCGGCAGGCGCCATGTCTTGAGTTTGTAAACCATGCCGGAGGTGGTGAAGAACAGAAGCGGCGTGTGGGTGTTGGCGACAAACAGGCTTGTCACAACGTCGTCGTCCTTCATCGACCCACCCGACAGCCCCTTGCCGCCCCGCTTCTGGGCGCGGAAATCGGCCAAGGGCGTGCGCTTGATGTAGCCGCCCTGGGTGATCGTCACGACCATATCTTCGCGCTCGATCAGGTCCTCGTCTTCCATGTCGCCGGACCAATCGACGATCTCCGTGCGGCGGTCGACGGCGAATCTCTCGCGCACTTCAGCGAGTTCGCCAGATATGATTTCGAGGATACGTTCACGCGAGGCGAGGATGGCGAGATATTCCTTGATCTTGCCCGCCAGTTCTTCGAGTTCGTCGGTGACCTCTTTCACACCCAGTTGGGTCAGGCGTTGCAGGCGCAGCTCAAGGATCGCGCGGGCCTGTGTCTCAGACAGGTTATAGGTGCCGTCTTCATTGGCCTTGTGGGTCGGGTCATCAATCAGCTTGATGAACGGCAGGATTTCCTCGGCCGGCCAACGGCGCTCCATGAGCTTGGCGCGGGCTTCGGCCGCATCGGCGGAGGCGCGGATGGTGCGCACCACTTCGTCGACGTTCGACACCGCCACGGCCAGACCGCAGAGCACATGGGCCCGGTCGCGAGCTTTGCGCAGCTCAAACGCGGTGCGGCGTGCCACGACTTCTTCACGGAAGTCGAGGAAGGCGGTCAGGAAGCCGCGCAATGTAAGCTGCTCGGGTTTGCCGCCGTTCAGGGCAAGCATGTTGCACCCAAAGCTGGTCTGCATCTGCGTGAAGCGGAAAAGTTGGTTCAGCACCACCTCGGGTGTGGCGTCACGCTTCAACTCGATCACCACGCGCACGCCGATCCGGTCGGATTCGTCCGCCACACCGGAAATGCCGTCGATCTTCTTTTCGCGGACCAGTTCGGCGATGCGTTCGATCATGGACGCCTTGTTCACCTGATAAGGGATCTCGTCGATGACGATGGCGTAGCGGTCCTTGCGGATTTCCTCGGTCCGCGTCTTGGCGCGAATAATGACCGACCCGCGCCCCTCCAGATAGGCTTTCCGCGCGCCGGAGCGGCCGAGGATGATCCCGCCCGTGGGGAAATCCGGGGCAGGGACGTATTCGATGAGCTCTTCTGACGACAGATCCGGATTTTCGATCAGCGCCTGACAGGCGTCGATCACCTCACCCAGATTGTGCGGCGGGATGTTGGTGGCCATGCCCACCGCAATGCCGCCCGCGCCGTTGACCAGCATATTCGGGAAGCGCGAGGGCAAGACGCTCGGTTCCTGCTGCTTGCCATCATAGTTGTCGACGAAATCGACCGTGTCCTTGTCGATATCGGCCAGGATGAAGGCTGCGGGCGCGTCCATGCGCACCTCGGTATAGCGCATGGCCGCCGGGTTATCGCCGTCCATGGAGCCGAAATTGCCCTGTCCGTCGAGTAGCGGCAGCGACATGGAGAAATCTTGCGCCATCCGCACCAGCGCGTCGTAAATCGCGCTATCGCCATGCGGGTGGTATTGGCCCATCACATCGCCCACGGGGCGCGCCGACTTGCGGTAGCTTTTGTCGTGGGTGTTTCCGGTTTCGTGCATCGCGAACAAGATGCGGCGATGCACCGGTTTCAACCCGTCGCGCAGATCGGGGATCGCGCGGGAGATGATTACCGACATCGCGTAGTCGATGAAGCTGGTCTTCATCTCCGCCGAGATGTCGATTGTGGGGCCGGAATATTCGGGCCGTTCAGGCAGGGTTTCGCCGCCGTCTTCGGGGGTGTCGGGAGTATCCGTCAAAGTCTCGCCTGTCCGCTGTGCTTTACGCTATATTTTGTTGCTGACAGCATACTCTGCCGCGACATCGGGTGCAATGGCGGGCGCACATTTTGGCAGCGCGGCATCACGTCTGCTAACAATTTGTTTTCTTTGATTATTAACGAATCCATCGCAGGCTGGAGATCGGAATGGGAGGGCAACGCAAAAGAGGTGCCGCAAAATGACCGAGACCGAGCTGATGTTGAAAGGATACGGGCTGACCACGGCGGAGATGATTTACAGGATGCCGGATTACCAAAACGTGCTGAACACGTTTGTCTGGCAGGACTATGATCTCGCCCCCGATTACCCGCGATTATTCGAGTTCATCGAATTCTGGCAGGACGAGATCGAAGGCCCGCTTCATACCGTGCGTTTCACCCACCGCAAGGTGATTGCGCCGGGTGAATGGCGCAATGTGACGGGTGAGTTTACGCTGCACTAGCGCCGGATTTCAGGGCCGGGCGCGTTGGACCATGCCGAAGAGGTCGCGTGGATCGTCTGGGTCGGCCAGCATGTCGAGCTGGTCGTACATGGCGTGGCGCGCGAGGGCTTCGCGCACATAGCGCAACGCACTGAAATCCTCAGTCGCGAATCCGACGCTGTCGAACAGCGTGATCTGCCGCGCATCTGTCCGGCCCGGGGCCTCCCCCCGGATCACCTGCCATAGCTCCGTCACCGGATGATCCTCTGGCAGTGCCTGTATCTCCCCCTCGATCCGCGTCTGGGGCGGATATTCCACGAAGATGTCGGAGCGCAGCAGGATGTCCCGGTGCAGCTCCGTCTTACCCGGACAATCGCCGCCAATCGCGTTCACATGCACGCCCGCACCCACCATGTTGTCGGTTAGGATGGTCGCGTATTGCTTGTCGGCGGTGCAGGTCGTGATGATTTGCGCGCCCTCCACGGCCTCTTCCGGAGAGGTGCAGGCCACGACCTTGAGACCCGACCCTTCAAGGTTCCGCACCGCCTTCGCCGTAGCGGCTGCGTCAATGTCGTAGAGCCGGACGGTTTCTACGCCGCAGACTGCTTTGAAGGCGAGGCACTGAAACTCCGACTGCGCGCCATTGCCGATCATGGCCATTACCGTCGCGCCTTTCGGGGCCAAGTGTTTAGCGACCATTGCACTGGTTGCCGCGGTGCGCAGGGCGGTCAGCACCGTCATTTCGGACAGCAGCACCGGATAGCCTGTGTCGACATCGGCGAGCAGGCCGAATGCTTGGACCGTTTGCAACCCGTCGCGTGTGTTTTTCGGATGCCCGTTTACGTATTTGAACGCGTAATGCGTGCCGTCCGAGGTCGGCATCAACTCGATCACGCCATCCGGCGAATGGGCGGCGACGCGTGGGGTTTTGTCGAACAACTCCCACCGTTTGAAATCAGCCTCAATGGCGTCGGAGAGTTCCACGAGCATCCGCTCCAGCCCGATCTCGTGGATCAGAGCCATCATGTTGGCGACGGAAACGAAGGGGACGAAGGCGCGCTCGGACGGGGCGGGCAGGGTCATGCGGCAAATCCTCCGGCATAGGGGCGGGTGGGGCGATCGAAGATCTTGCGGCCCATGAGGGAGGCCGTGAGTTCCACCATTAGTGAAGCCGTGCGCCCGCGTTCGTCGAGGAAGGGATTCAACTCCACGAGGTCGAGCGACGTGACGAGCCCGCTTTCATGCAGCATCTCCATCACCAGATGCGCTTCGCGGTAGGTTGCGCCGCCGGGAACGGTGGTGCCGACAGCGGGAGCTATGCTCGGGTCGAGGAAATCCACGTCGAACGAGACATGAAGCGCGCCGCGCGCCTCGGCAACGCGGGCCAGAAACGCGCGTAAGGGGGCTGCGATGCCATGTTCGTCTATAGCGCGCATGTCGTGCAGGTCCACCGGAAGACCCTCCAGCGCCTCTCGTTCCGGTGGATCGACGGAGCGCAGGCCCATCATGCAGACATTTTCCGCCGGGATCGGGGAAGGGACGGCGGGGAAGGCATCAAACCCCGGCTGTCCGGTCACATAGGCCACGGGGCAGCCGTGCAGATTGCCTGAGGTAGTTGTTTGCGGCGTGTTGAAATCCGTGTGGGCATCGAGCCAAAGCAAGAATTGCGGGCGACCCTGCGCCTTGGCATGGGCTGCGACGCCCGCGACGGTTCCCATGGACAGCGCATGATCGCCGCCCAGAAAGATCGGAAACCCTTCGCACATGGCGGCCTCGGCGGCGTGCATCAGCGCTTCGGTCCATCCAATTGTCTCGGGCAGGGCGTTCAGGTGCGGATGGTCGGCAATGTCGTTCGTTAAGGCGGCAACATTGCCTGTGTCATGCACGTTGATCCCAAGCTCACTCAAAGCCCGTGCCAATCCGGCAACCCGAAGTGCATCAGGCCCCATCAGACAGCCCTGCCGTGTCTTGCCACAATCCATCGGCGCGCCCACCAGAATGCAATCCATTGCCATCGTCCCTTCGCTGTTTCGCGTGCATCTTCCGTGCGAAACGGGGGATATTTAAGCAGTCATAGTGCGCAATTCGCGCGCATATCATACAAAACGATGCTATACGCTGCCATTATGGATGATATTGACCGTACTCTTTTGTCTGCCCTGCGCCGCGATGGCCGCGCCTCTTTGTCCAATCTGGCCGCCGCACTGGGCGTGACCCGGGCAACAGTGCGCGCGCGGATCGAAAAGCTGGAACTGCGAGGCGTGATCCGAGGCTATACGGTGCAAACCGCCCAAGACCTTATGGACGCGCCTGTGCGCGGCTTGATGATGCTGGCGATTTCCGGGCCAGGTGCAGAGCGAGTGATGCACAGGCTCACTGGGCATGCCGCTGTGAAGCAGGTGCATTCGACGAATGGCAAGTGGGATCTGATTGCGGAGATCGGGACGGACACTTTGGAAGAGTTTGACCGCGTGCTGTTTGATATCCGGCGTATCGACGGCGTTGAGACGTCTGAGACCAGCTTGCTTTTGAACACCCGCAAAGGCGGCCGACGGGCCTAGGCGGGGCGTCGTGCCGCCATAAGCCAGATCACGGCCAGCCCGAGGCAGATCAGGCCGTTCCAGGACGCCATGCTCAGGCCCAGAAATTCCCACGCAACTTCATTACATAGAACCAGCTGCGGGCCGGACGTGGTGTCGAACAACTGTTCCGGGGTCAATGCCCCAACATCCTGCGCGGCAGACGCGCCACAAACCTGCGGTCCGTCCCACCATTCCCGCTCCACTCCTGTATGCAGTAGCGCCAGACCTGCGCCGACCAAGGCGGTTACGGCACCAAGTAGCGCGATGATCGCATTGGGGATTGCGACGCCTATGACGGACAACACAATTGCGACGCGATGCGGCCAGCGCTGCCAAAGGCACATCGTGCAGGGCAGCAGGCCAACGACATATTGAAAGTAGAGCGCGCCCAGAAACAGGCCAAACGAACCGAGGCCCGCAACGGCGATGAGATGGCGGCGTGTCAGGGTCATAGGAACCTCAGCACATAAAAGCCGCCCACCAACAGCACGCAGAATAGAATGAACATCAGGCCCAGGCGCTTTTCGATGAAGTCGCGGATCGGCTCCCCAAACTTCCACAGCAGGCCCGCGACGATGAAGAAGCGCAAACCACGCGCGACGATGGAAGTGATAATGAAGGTTCCCAAGGGCATCCCGGTCCAGCCCGACATGATGGTAATGACCTTGTAGGGGAAGGGCGTCAGCCCTGCGATCAGCACCGCCCAGAAGCCCACGCCGTTAAAGCGTTCATTGAATTCCTCGATGCGATCCAGCTTGCCAAGCGATTCAAAGATTGGGCGACCAATCTCTTCGAACGCAAAGGCACCGATAGCATAACCCAGAAGGCCGCCGAGCACGGAGGATATAAGGCAGACGCCCGCGATGAGCCATGCCTTTTGAGGCCGTGCGAGGATCATCGGGATCATCAGCACATCGGGTGGGATCGGAAAGACCGAACTTTCGGCAAAGCTGACAATGGCCAGAACCCACAGGGCGTGGCGATGGCCAGCAAAACCCATCACCCAATCGTAAAGGCGGCGTAACATAATCTGCGTGTCCTGCTCGGATTATACATAAAGCTTTGCGCGATGGGTGCCGCATCGTTGCGCGACGGTCAAGGCAGGCCTGTCGCCCGTTGACGCCGCTTGCAGGCAACGGTAAGCGACACACCACTGGGCCCGAGTGGCGGAATTGGTAGACGCAGGGGATTCAAAATCCCCCGCCGCAAGGCTTGTCGGTTCGAGTCCGACCTCGGGTACCAGCCCATCCGTTCAAGCAAGTTGTCGCTGATTATATGGGCGGAGCGCGTCTTCGGTTTGCAATCGGGGTCCGGACACAGTTCATACGATTCGCATTGTTGGACGTTATTCAGGCCAAAACGTCTCGCTGACCTATCTAAAAGGACAGGTTAAGCAATGTGGCGGTTTTCGGGCGAAGAGACAGACTGTTTCCCTAACGTAAGTTAACGTTTGTTTCCAATTCTTTAACAATCCTGCAGATTGGCGATAACCGCTATCATTCGGTTTTTGGTGAAGTTGCAGAAAACAAAGCGATTTCAACCGTAAGCGGCTTGCGCCATCCGCGTCTCCCTTTCAAATTGCGAAACAATGCGGCGCTTTCGCGACCCGCTTCTGAACCATGTTTGACGCCCGTTCGCCGCATTTGTGACGTGTTTGTCGAAATTTTCTCTTCAAATGCCGTCAAGTTTTCCGCTATCTGCATCTCAGCCCAACTGGGGGGCGATGTCTGCAAATAGGCCACGGGGGCGGCCGCACACGATTGATCGCACAGGAATAGTGCGGGAGGGGTGTAGCCGTTGTGTCTTGGGTCAGTTCGACCCAAACGGATACGTAACACGTCTTAGTGCCGAGCTTTCGGTGCCAAGATTGCTGCCTGTTGCGGGTGAATGACCCGCCCCTCTCCTTCCAGTGTTGGATTACGTGAGCGGTCGCCCTTGGTCTGTCTGACCATCGCGATCAGTTGACTGTGATTTTTCCCGTTCCCGCGGGCACGCCGGCATGTGGTCGGCATTAGGAGAGTGCGAGATGACAACGGTTATTGACTTCAACAATCTGTCTGCCGGCGATGTTGTAACCAACCAATTCCAAAGTAACGGTGTCACGATCACCGCCTCGGGCGGATCTGGCGATGCGATGATCTTCGATACGTCCAATCCCACGGGTGGTGACCACGATCTCGCGACCAACAACCTTGGCAACGTTCTGATCATCTCGGAAGATGGCGACAGCAGTGATCCAGACGATAATGCAGGCGGTGGTACCGTCGTATTTGCGTTTGAGACAGCGGCCACCGTGAAGGCACTCACGTTCCTCGACATCGAAGAAACCGCTGAAATCAAGCTTCTCGATGCCGACGGCAATGTCATCGACACGATCCACGCAGGGCCGACCGGCAACAACGGCCAATGCGTGGTGCACATCGACGTCGCAGGTGTCGCGAGCATGGAGGTGACGCTGCACGGCTCCGGTGCAATCGACAACCTCGAATTCGTGGCCTCCGCAGGCCCTGACTATATCGTGGAGGGCACCTCCGGCGACGATCTGATTGATGCCGCCTACGATCAGGACCCCGAAGGCGATATGGTTGATGCAGGTGACAACCAGCTTGGCAATGATGACGATTCCATTCGCGCCGGTGCGGGCGACGATACCGTCTACGCCGGTGAAGGCGACGACACGGTCGAAGGCGGGTCCGGCAATGACTTCATCCTTGGCGACGACACGTCGGGCGATCAGGGCGATGACCTGCTGCTTGGTGAAGATGGGGACGACACGCTGTGCGGGCTCGGCGGTGATGACACGTTGGACGGCGGTGCAGGTGCCGATGTGCTGGAAGGTATGGACGGCGATGACCTGATCCTTGGCGGTTCCGGCAACGACAAAGGCTTTGGCGACGCAGGCAACGACACGCTTTATGGCGATAGCGGCACGCAGGATGACGGCTCCGTCCGCGAAGTATTCCAGTGGGATCTTGGCCCATCCAACGCATCTGACTTCAGCCAGAATACAGGGAATGTGACCGTCTCCTTCTCGGAAGTGAACGGTGGCGCAAGCGACAACATCACGTCTGATACGCAGCTGGTCGATGGCATCGACACCGGCGGCGCAGCGGCTGACGCGACCTCTTCGCTCGACAGCGAAACCAGCGGCCAGGGCAATTCCGACACGTACACGCTTGGCTTCTCGGACCCGGTTGAGAACGTGTCGTTCCGTGTGAACGACATTGATGGCGACGGCGTTGTTACCATCAAGGCGTTTGACGAAAACGGCGATCCGATCGAAGTGCAGCTTGCCGGTGGTGACAAGCTGACCCTGATCGATACCGATGGTGACGGCTTGGCCGACACCGCTGACAGCAATGGCGGCTATGAGCCCGACACGTCCGAGAACTACTCTGTTCTTGTGACCATTCCGGGCCCGGTTTCCGAGATTGAGATTTTCCACACGCAGGATGGCGGCGCCAATTCCGGCATCAACGTCACCGACGTCTACTTCGATGTGCCGGGTGTGAACCCGTCCGAAGGCGCAGGCGACGACACCCTTGTCGGCGGTGCAGGCGATGACCTGATCTACGGCGAAGGCGGCGACGACAGCCTGAAAGGCGGCACCGGCAACGATGAACTGACCGGTGGCGATGGTGCCGACACGATCAAGGGCGGCGATGATGCCGACACGATCTTTGGCGGCAACAATGGCGACGTCGTTGATGGCGGCACAGGCTCCACTGCGCCGGGTGACGCGAACGACATGGACGTGCTCGACCTGACCGGCGAAGGCCCGTTCCGCGTGATCGACGAGACACCCGACGGGGACGGCAATTCGACGTCCGGCACCATCCAGTTCGTCAATGCCGATGGCACCCCCACCGGTGACACGCTGACCTTCACTGAGATCGAGACGATCCTGGGTGAGCGGTTCAACGACGACCCCGATGCGATGGATGATACCGTCGATCTGGATGAAGACACGTCAGCCACGTTCAACCCGCTGGCCAATGACAGCGACCCGAACGGCGATGCGCTGACCATCACCGATATCAGCGACCCGGCAAACGGCACGCTGACCGACAATGGCGACGGCACCTTCACTTACACGCCGGACGAAAACTTCAACGGCACCGACAGCGTCACTTACACCATCGACGATGGCAATGGTGGCACGGATACGGCCACCGTTACGTTCAACGTCGCTCCGGTGAATGACGATCCGGTCGCGGTGGACGACAGTGCCACGACGCCGGAAGATACTGCCGTTGTGATCGACCTGATCGGCAACGACACCGATGTTGATGGCGACACGCTTGAGCTGGACTCCGTTTCAGTTGATCCCGCCCTTGGCACGGTTGTCGACAACGGCGACGGTACGGTCACGTTCACTCCGGCTGAGAACTATAACGGCCCGGTCGTGATTGATTACACCGTATCCGACGGCAATGGCGGCACGGATGATGGCCAAGCCACGGTCAACGTTACGCCGGTCAATGACGCGCCTGATGCGGTCAACGACAACGCGACCACGCCCGAAGACACCCCCGTTACCATCGACGTGCTGGACAATGACACAGATGTGGATGGCGATACGTTGACCATCACCGGCGCGTCGGTTCCGGCGGATCAAGGCACAGTCGAGATTGTGGGCGGTGAACTTCTGTTCACCCCAGCCGAGAACTTCAATGGCCCGGCGACGATCAGCTATTCGATCGAAGACGGCAACGGCGGCACGGACACGGCGGAAGTCGTGGTTGATGTCACGCCCGTCAACGATGATCCGGTCGCAGTGGATGACACGGCATCGACGATGGAAGACGAAAGCGTCATCGTCGATCTGCTGGGCAATGACACTGATGTGGACGGCGACACGCTTGAGTTGGCTTCCGTCTCGGTTGACCCGGCGCTTGGCACCGTGGTCGACAATGGCGACGGCACTGTCACCTTCACCCCGGCACCTGATTACAACGGGCCCGTTGTGATCGACTACACCGTCTCCGACGGCAATGGCGGCACCGATGATGGCCAGGCGGTTGTCTCGGTTGGCGCGGTCAATGACGGCCCGGTTGCCGAAGATGACACTGCGACCACCGATGAAGACACGCCTGTCACCATTGATGTGCTGGGCAATGACAGCGATCCCGATGGTGATGCGCTTGAGATCGTGGGCGCGACCGTGCCCGCCGATCAGGGCACTGTAGAGGTCGTAAACAACGAACTCGTGTTCACCCCGGCCGAAAACTACAACGGCCCGGCCGAGATCACCTACACCGTCACCGACAATAACGGCGGCACCGACACCGCCACCGTCGATGTGACCGTGACTCCGGTCAACGATGATCCGGTTGCTGTCGATGACATCGAAACCACCGATGAAGATGTGGCCGTTGTCGTCGATCTGCTTGGCAATGACACTGACGTTGATGGCGACACGCTGGAACTGGCATCCGTCTCGGTTGATCCGGCGGAAGGTTCTGTTGTCGACAATGGCGACGGAACTGTCACCTTCACGCCCGCACCGAACTTCAATGGCCCGGCGACGATCAGCTACACCGTCTCCGACGGCAATGGCGGTACGGATGAAGGCGAGGCCATCGTTTCGGTCGGCGCAGTCAATGACGGCCCCGTGGCCGAGGATGACACAGCCACCACCGATGAAGATACGCCAGTCACCATCGACGTGCTCGACAATGACAGCGACGCCGATGGCGATGATCTGACGATTATCTCCGCCGTGGTCGATCCTGCCGAAGGCACGGTGGACATCGTCAATGACGAGTTGGTCTTCACACCCGCCGATGATTTCAACGGCGACGCGACGATCACTTATACCATTGCCGACGGCAATGGCGGCACCGATACGGCTGATGTGGTTGTCACGGTGAACCCGGTGGACGACGCGCCGGTGACCGTGGATGACACCGCGACAACCGACGAAGATACGCCGGTCATCATTGACCCGCTGGCCAATGACAGCGATCCCGATGGTCAGCCGCTGGTCTTCGCGGATACCCCAACCAGCCCAGACGGCACGGTCGAGATCAACCCCGATGGCACGATCACCTTCACGCCTGACGAGAACTTCAACGGCGAGACCACGATCGACTACGTGGCTGAAGATCCCGATGGGAACCAAACGCCAGGCCAGATCACAGTCACGGTGAACCCGGTGAATGACGCGCCGGACGCCGTGGATGATGGCGACGTGACGGACTTCGAGACTGCGGTTGAGATCAACCTGTTCGCCAATGACAGCGACGTGGATGGCGATACGCTCACCGTGACAGAAGCCACCGTGCCTGCCGATCAGGGCACGCTTGCGCCCACCGGCACCGAAGGCGTCTACACCTTCACACCTGCCGATGGGTTCGAGGGCACGGCAACCGTCTCCTACACCATCTCCGACGGCAATGGCGGCACGGACTCGGCGGTTCACACCATCGAAGTCGGCGCTGACCCGACCCCCGCCGATGGCGTGGTCGACGGCGAAGAGTTCGGCGAACTCATGGGCCCTGGCTACAACGACGACAACCTGCCCACCGATGGCGGCGGAGACCAGATCGACGGCGACGATGGCGACGATGATGTCATCGAGGGCAATGGCGGCGACGATACGATCAACGCGGGCCAGGGCTCCGACACCGTGTCGGGTGGCACCGGCGACGATAGCATCGACGGCGGCGCAAGCCCCGATGGCGATGATCTGTCCGGTGACGAAGGCGACGACACCATCAACGGTGGCGGCGGTGACGATACCATCGACGGCGGCGTGGGCGACGATGTCCTCGACGGCGGCGCGGATGATGACGACATCACCGGCGGCGACGGCAATGACAGCGTCATTGGCGGTGGTGGTAACGACACGATAGACACCTCCAGCTCAGAAAATCTGCTCGACAGCGGCTGGCCCGGCTATGGCCCGATCCCGGCTGTGGACCCTGATGCGGATCCCGACAACGACAAAGACACCGTCTTTGCGGGTGAGGGCGACGATGTTGTCTCGACCGGCGACGATGCCGACGTCATCGACGCAGGCACCGGCGATGACACCGTCGATGCGGGCATCGACAATGACAGCGTAACCGGCGGGCAGGGCGAAGACCTCTTGATCGGTGGCGAAGGCGCTGACACGCTTCTGGGTGGTCAGGATGACGACACCATCTTCGGTGGTCTGGAAACCCCGGCGCCCGATGGCGTCAATCTAGCTGACGATGGCTTCGGCGCACCGTTTGGCCCGGATCCGTTGACCGACAACAACAATGACAGCATCGACGGCGGTGCCGGCAACGACCTCATCTTCGGTCAGGACGATGACGACACCATCACCGGTGGCACCGGCAACGACACTATCGACGGCGGCGTGGACAACGACTCCATCCTAGGTGGTCAAGGCGACGACGTCATCGAGGGTGGCCATGGCCAGGACTTCATTCAGGGCAACAACAACAATGACAGCATCACGGGTGGCCGTGGATCGGACACGCTGGAAGGCAATGCCGGATCGGATACGATCAACGGCGGCGCCGGCGATAGCATCCTTGGTGGTGCCGACGCGGACAGCATTGTTATCGATCAGGATGAAGTGGACGAAAACGGCGACAATGACACGGACATCGTAGTTGACGGTGGCACCTCAGGCATCGACACCGACACGCTCGACCTGAGCGACTTCGTCTCCTACCGGAACCTGGTTGAAACCGTCGATCCCGATGGCGACTCCACCTCCGGTTCGGTGGAAGTGAAGAACGGCGAAGACGAATGGGTCGAAGTCACCTTCGCGGAAATCGAAGACCTGATCCTACCTCCGAAAGAAGCCGACGGCATCGTCGACGGCGAAGAATTCGGCGAGCTGATGGGCCCGGGCTACGATGACGCTAATGCCCCCACCGATGGTGGCGGCGACCAGATCGACGGCGACGATGGCATCGACGATGTGATCGAAGGCAATGGCGGCGATGACACCATCGACGCAGGCCTCGGCGATGATACCGTGTCCGGTGGTACCGGCGACGACGTGATCGACGGCGGCGCAGATGATGGCGACGACAGCATCGACGGGGACGAAGGCAATGACTCCATCCTTGGCGGTGAAGGCGACGACACCATCGACGGCGGTGACGACGATGACACCGTGCGCGGCAACGAAGGCGACGATGTCGTCTCGGGCGGCGACGGCGATGACAGCGTCACCGGCGGCGCAGGCGACGACACGCTCGACGGCGGCGATGGCGATGACAGCCTGACCGGCGGTTCCGGCGACGATGTGATCGACGGCGGCGAAGGCGATGACACCATCACCGGCTCCACCGGCAATGACAGCATCACTGACCTTGAAGGTGATAATGAGATCAACTCGGACAATCCGGGCTCGTTCGACCCCGACCGCGGTGTGCCGATCCCGACTGCTGGTGGCACCGGGCCGTTCATCATCACACCTCCGGACGCTGATCCAGACGACAATAAGGACACCATCACCACGGGTGACGGCGACGACACCATCAATTCGGGTGACGATGCCGATGTGATCGACGCAGGCGACGGCGACAATGTCATCGACGGTGGCACCGATGACGACACCATCACCACGGGTGACGGCAATGACAGCATCATCGGCGGTGAAGGCTCCGACAATATCGACAGCGGCGACGGCGATGACACCATCGACGGCGGCGTTGGCAGCCCGGCGGCCAACTTCATCGATGAGCCCAATGACGGCTTCACTGGCGATCCGATCCTCGACAACGGCGATGACACGATCAACGCCGGTGCTGGCGACGACGTGGTCCGCGGCGAAGACGACAATGACCTGATCGACGGTGGCGAAGGCGACGATACGCTGGATGGCGGCATCGACGACGACACCATCTTCGGTGGTGACGGCAACGATGTGATCGTGGGCGGCCAAGGGGCAGACAGCCTTGATGGTGGGTTCGGCGACGATGTGTTCAACGTGGGCACGTTTACCGATCCGAATGGCACTGGCGACTATCAGGAAGGCATCGGCGACGAGATTGTCGGCGGCGAAGATCCGGGCGATGGGGATGAGGATACCCTCGACCTCACCGGTTCCGGCTCGCTCAAGGTGGTCTTCGACGACAGCATCGATCCGGGCGGTCAGCCTGGTGAGAGCGGCACCGTGATCTTCTACACGGACGACACGCAGACCGAGGAATCGGGCCGCCTGACGTTCAAGGAGATCGAGAATGTCATCCCGTGCTTCACGCCGGGTGCCATGATCGCCACGCCACGTGGTGAGGTTCCGGTCGAAAGTCTGCGCGAAGGCGACAAGGTGATCACCCGCGACAACGGTATCCAGGAGATCCGTTGGACCGGTAAGCGCACGCTCAACCGTGAAGAGCTGGCCGATCACCTGAACATGAAGCCGATCTTCATCAAGGCCGGGTCGCTGGGGCACAACCTGCCTGAACGTGACATGCTGGTCAGCCCACAGCACCGCGTGCTGATCACGGGTGAGACACCGCAGCTTTACTTCGAAGAAAGCGAAGTTCTGGTTGCGGCCAAGCACCTGGTCGGCCGTCAGGGCATCGGCATCATGGATACGATGCGCACGACCTACATCCACTTCATGTTCGACCGCCACGAAGTGGTTCTGTCGGATGGCGCCTGGACGGAAAGCTTCCAGCCCGGCGACCAAACACTCGGTTCCATGGGCGAGGCCAGCCGCGAAGAGATCTTCGCGCTGTTCCCCGAACTGGCGACCGAAGGTGGATTGACCGACTACGCGGCCGCGCGCCGCTCGCTTAAGGCTCACGAGGCGAAGCTTCTGCAACTCTGAGTGTGCCTAGGGGCCGCGTGTATCTCGCACCACACGCGGTCCCCCGGATTCTGCAGCAAACACCAATGACGGGTGGTCTCTTTCTGGGGGAAGGGGCTGCCCGTTTTCCTTTTGGGTAAAGCGAGCGTTTGTGGACTCGTTCAGGTAGACGGATTCCTTGCCCGCCATGCAGCCCAGTCTTCGGGTGTGTCGAGGTCGGTGAGGGCCCGTTCGTCAGCCAATGGGATCAGGGCCACATCTTTTGCATTGGTCTTCAGGATCGACTTAGCGCCTTGATCCCCTTGCAGTTTCGCAAGGTGCTTAAGGAATTTCGGTGCGAAGATCACTGGCTGGCCCGGTTGCCCGTCCTTGCTGGCCGCTTGCAGGATCGGGCTGAGATTTTGCGCATAAAGGCCTGATAACAGATGCAAATCCGATGCCGTGATGTCTGGCATATCGGCCAGAACGATCATCACAGGGCGGTTCTTGATGCCGTCGACGCCTACCCGGATCGACGCCGCCATCCCGTCTGTCTCCGTTGCTTCCACGATGTCGACTCGCAGGTCTTCGATGGCGTCCCGTCGAGCATCCTGACCCAGTCCCAACACCACGCGCGTCTCGCCGCATTTCACGCAACGCTCTGACATCAAACGCAAAAGCGCCGTGCCGTTCACATGCTCAAGCAGTTTGTCGCGGCCTTTCATCCGGCTGGACGCCCCAGCAGCGAGCAGAAGTATCAGCGGGGCGGTCATCCGCGCATCCGCGTGCCGTCGGCGTCGAACAGTGGCTCGGTGATCAGGCGGGCAGGGCGCATCTGGCCGAGGATTTCGATCTCAACCTCCAATCCCTTAACGGCCTTATTTCGTGGCACAAATCCCAACGCGATACTTTTCTGCGCATGATGTGAGTAGCCGCCGGAGGTGCAGAACCCTTCGACGGCGCCGTCAATCCCGATCGGCTCATAGGCTACGACATCTGCATCGTCGGCATCGACTTCGAAGGCAGCTAGAACGCGGTCCGGCGGGTTGGTGCGTTCGGCTTCCGCCGCCGAGCGTCCGATGAAATCTACGTTCTTTTTCAATGAGATGAAGCGATCTAGCCCCGTCTCGGCAGGCGTATAATCAGGAGAGAATTCCCGCATCCACGACCCGAAGAACTTGTCGAGCCTGAGCGACATCATCGCCCGCATCCCGAACGGCTTCATGCCCATCGGCGCGCCGGCATTCCAAAGCACATCCCAAAGCGCCCGTTGCTCCATCGCGTCCACGTAGATTTCATAACCAAGATCGCCGGTGTAGCTGACGCGCTGCACGATTGCCGTGGAATATCCGATGGTTAACTGGCGCACGTCCATGAAGGCCATGTCACTGACCTCCTCCCGCGAGACCGCTTGCAAGACGTCGCGCGCTTTTGGCCCGGCGATCTGAAACCCTGTACGGCGGTCAGAGACATTTTCAAGCGTCACATCCTCGTCCAGATGCACCTCAAACCAGCGCATGTGATAGTCCTGCGCGCCAAAGGATCCGGTCAGCAGGAAATGCGCCTCGTTCAGGCAAGTGATTGTAAAGTCGCCAATAATCTTGCCGCGCGGCGACAGCATCGGGCTCAGCGACAGCCGCCCCGGCTGCGGAATACGGCCCGCCATGATCCGGTCCAGCCATGCGCGCGCGCCCGGGCCACGCACATTGTACTTACCAAAGTTCTGAACCTCGTTGATCCCCACAGCGCCGCGCACAGCCGCCACTTCGCGCGCTGTTGCGTCGAAGGCATTGGACCGCCGGAAAGACGGGGTCTCATAGCGCGGCTCGTCTCCTTCAGCGAAGTAATTCGGCACCTCGAGCCCGTATTGCTGGCCCCAGACCGCGCCCATTTGGTCGAAGACATCATACATCGGTGTGGTGCGGAAAGGCCGCGCGGCGGGCAGCTCTTCATTCGGGTAAACCACTGAAAACCTTGTCCGATAATTTTCAATGACTTTCGGCAGTGTGTAGCCCGGCGTGATGATCCGCCCGAAACGGGCCACGTCCATGGCCATCACGTCACGTTCGGCCTCACCCTCGATCATCCATTGTGCAAGGCTCAGGCCCACGCCGCCGCCTTGGCTGAACCCGGCCATCACCCCACAGGCGGACCAGTAGTTGCGCAAGCCCGGAACCGGACCGACCAATGGGTTGCCATCGGGGGCAAATGTGAACGGCCCGTGGATCACCGATTTGATGCCAGCGCGCTCCAGAACCGGGAAGCGTTGGAAGGCAAACGCGATCGAGTCGGTGATTTTGTCAAAATCATCTGGGAGCAATTCGTGCCCGAAATCCCACGGCGTGCCATCGACGGCCCAAGGCCTACAGGTCTTCTCATAAAAGCCGATGCAAAGGCCGCGCCCTTCTTGCCTAAGATAGCTTTCTCCAGCCGGGTCCATGACGTGAGGATGCTCAGTGTCGCGTTCGTAAATCTCAGGCGTTTCCTCAGTCACGAGGTACTGATGCTCCATAGGATGAAGTGGCAAATAGCAGCCCGCCATGGCCGCAACTTCCCGCGCCCAAAGGCCTGCGGCGTTAACCACATGTTCTGCTATAAGAGTGCCCTTGTCGGTCACAATCTCCCACGTTCCATCCACACGAGGGTTGGTTTCCAACACCTTGGTATGAATATGAATTTCCGCCCCACCCATCCGCGCGGCCTTGGCATATGCATGTGTAGTGCCGGAGGGGTCGAGATGCCCGTCGAGCGGGTCATAAAGCGCGCCGAGCACGCCGTCGGTGTTGGTGATGGGCGCAAGCGCCTTTATCTCGTCCGGGCCGACGATTTCTGTCTCCAATCCCATGAAGCGATGCTTGGCGCGTTCGGCCTTGAGCATGTCGAGCCTTTCGGGGGTGTCAGCCAACGTCACGCCGCCCACATGGTGTAGGCCGCAGGACATACCAGTCAGCTCTTCGAGCTCCTTGTAGAGACGGATTGTGTAGCCCTGTAAAGCGGCCATGTTGGTGTCGCCGTTGAGCGTGTGAAACCCGCCGGCTGCGTGCCATGTGGAGCCGCTTGTCAGCTCGGACCGTTCCAAGAGAGTCACGTCCGACCAACCCAGTTTGGTCAGGTGGTAGGCAACGGAGCAGCCGACGACGCCACCGCCAATGATGCACACACGGGTATGGGATTTCATGGAGCTCTCCCCAATAAGATGTTTCGCGCATCTGATTTGGTTCAAGGGCTATGGGCAAGCCGGAATGCGACATGCGCGCGTCTCGCGTGCCGTATCCGTTGCAATGCCGCTGGCGGGCAAGCTTTGGGAGCCAGGTGGGGCAGGGCCTGCCACGGGGCTACCGGCCTGCAAGTTGCTCCGTCAGAAGGACGCGGACAGCGTTCTGCGGCACGTCTGCCGTGACAAAAGCCTTACCGATGCCACGGGCGAGGATGAAGCGAAGTTGGCCCGCGATCACCTTCTTGTCCTGCGCCATGAGCGCCAAAAGGCCATCTGCATCCGGCAAATCCCCTGCGATATCAGACAGATCACGCTTCATGCCCATCGCGGCCAGATGTGCACGGACACGGCTTGGGTCTTCTTGAGAACACAGGCCAAGACGGGAGGAGAGTTCGAACGCGAGCGCGCAACCGATGGCAACGCCCTCGCCATGCAGCAGCCGGTCGGAATAGCCGGTCGCAGCCTCTAAGGCATGGCAGAATGTGTGACCGAGGTTCAAAAGCGCGCGGTCGCCTTGCTCCGTCTCGTCACGGACCACGATGTTGGCTTTCATCTGAACAGAACGCCGGATGGCTTCCTGCCGAAGGGTCGCGTTTTCAGACAGGGAAGGGCCGTTTTGTTCCAGCCATTCGAAGAAGTCGGCGTCGCCAAGGAGGCCGTATTTGGCCACCTCGCCATAACCGGCCAGAAAATCGCGTGGTGTTAGCGTGTCGAGTGCATTGATGTCGGCGAGTACCAAAGCCGGCTGGTGAAACGCACCGATGAGGTTTTTGCCGTGTGTCGCGTTGATGCCCGTCTTGCCGCCGACAGAACTGTCGACTTGCGCGAGCAACGAGGTCGGGATCTGTACGAACCGGATGCCACGACGGTGGATGGCGGCGGCAAAGCCGACCAGATCCCCGATGACGCCGCCGCCGAATGCGATCACGATGTCGCGGCGTTCGACTTTCTCTGACAGAAGCCAATCCACCGTTTTCGCAAGGTTTTCCCAATTCTTGGTGCTTTCGCCCGGCTCCAAGATAAGGGCCTCGGACGTGATGCCGTGGCTGTTAAGCGCGTCGGTCAGGGCGCCAAGATGGTGGCTTGCTACAGTGCGCTCCGTTACGATCCACGCCTTTGGGCGATCGAGAAGGGGCGCAACCTGTGCACCCGCATCGCGGATCAGCGCAGGGCCGATCCGGACGTCGTAGGCGCGGTCGCCGAGGGGCACATGAACGATATCGGTCATTGAGTAAGGGCTTTGGTTGTGACGGTTCCAGTGGCGCGCAGGACGTCCATGACGGCGGCAGCGGTTTGATCGATCGACCAATGGGCTTCGACACTTACCCGGTTGGGCGCTGTCGCGTAGGCCGGTGTACGGTCTTCCAAAAGGGCGGTTAGCGTCGCCTTGGGGTCGGAGGTGCGCAGAAGTGGGCGATGCGTTTTGTGCTTCACCCGAGACCAGAGCAGGTCAAGGTCGGCCTCAAGCCAGACCACGCAAGCCTGTTCCCTAAGCATGGTGCGATTGGCCTCGGACAACCAGGCACCGCCGCCGGTGGACAAGATGCAAGGCGGGCCTTCAAGTAGCCGGGCGATGACCTGACCTTCCTTTTCGCGAAAGAAGGCCTCGCCATATTTGTCGAAAATCTCGGAAATCGTCAGCTGTGCGGAGGCGACGATCTCGGCGTCCGAATCGCGCATGTCAACGCCCAACTCAGCTGCCAATGCGCGGCCTATAGCGGTCTTTCCTGCGCCCATCATGCCCACCAGCACGACCGAGCGGGTCAACCGCCGTTCCCCATGTGGCACGCTTTCGCCCATGACCGAAAAAATTGCCTCCGTAAGTGGCGAAATCTCGCCGTCCATGGCTTATATGGAAAATACGGCGGCGGCAAACGCTGCTGTCTTTGCGCGGGGGCGCGAGGGAGCAGGCACGCAGAGGGGTCAGGGCGCGGTCATGGGGCGTATCCTTATTGTATTGATTGTATTGGCTATTCTCGGGTTCCTGGGATTGGTTGGATATGCCTATTCCGGGTTCCTTCGGCCCGATGTTCAGACCGTGACGCAGCCGGTGGTTTTGGATGTGGACTAACGTACCGACCTTTGTCTTGCTGGTCGCAATGGCACAGCCGCTTGCAGCACAAGAGGCTGAGATCGATCTGACTGGCTTGCCGGAATTGGGCACGCCGGACTGGCTGTCGGACGCCATCACGCGCCCCCATGCGAATGTCGCCACCGACGCGTCCGTGCCGCAGATTACGGTTCTGCCGCTGGATGCGATGCAGCTGGACTCCGTTGGTCTTTTGCCAGCCTCCATCACCGGCTTGCCGCGCGGCCTTTGGGGCACGTCAGAGACGGAGACGCTGGCCCGCCTGATGCGCGCACAACCGGTGCAAGGCCTACCAGCGATGCAGAATTTCACCGAGGTCCTGGCGCTCGCCGAACTGGACCCGCCTTTCGGGGCACCCGCAGAGGGGTCTGAACTGTTCCTCGCGCGGCTCGATCTGTTATTGGACCGAGGCGCACTTGATCCGGCGCAGGCGCTTATGGAGCGGGCTGGACCGACGCAAGAGGGGCTCTTCCGGCGATGGTTTGATGTCTCCCTCCTGACGGATCATTCAGACCGTGCCTGCGCCGCGATGAATGCGAACCCGGACATTGCGCCAACCTTTCCCGCGCGCATTTTCTGCATGGCGCGGGGTGGGGATTGGTCAGCTGCGGCACTGTCGCTCGGCACGGGTGAGGCACTTGGCGAGATTACGGAAGAGGAAGGGGATCTAATTGCCCGTTTCCTGGACCCGGAATTGTTCGAGGATGAACCGCCATTGCCGCCGGATGCTACGCTGACGCCGTTGGAGTTCCAGATGCGTATGGCGATTGCGCAACGCCCGGACATGACCGGCCTGCCGCTCGCATTCCTTTACGCTGATCTTTCGCCGCTGGCGGGCTGGCGGGCGCAGTTGGATGCGGCGGAACGGCTGACGCGGTCCGGTGCGATCGCGCCGCAGGAATGGTTAGCGATCTACACTTCCCAAGCGCCGTCCGCGTCCGGTGCCGTATGGGATCGGGTCGAGGCGCTGCAAGCGCTTGATGCCGCGCTTTTGGCCGGTGATCCGGTTGAAACATCGCGGCGCTTGGCCCCAGCCTGGGCTGCGATGCAGGAAGCGGGCCTGGAAGTCGCATTTGCGGACATTTACGGCGAGCGGTTGCTGCGCACTCCGTTGGTGGATGAGGCTGGCATTCTTGCGCGGCGGGTGGGCCTTTTATCGCCCCTCTACGAGCAGGTGGCGCAATCATCGGTCCCACAGGATGAGACGGAGCGCTTTGCCTTTGCGATTGCCCGCGGCCTACCGCCGGAAAACGCGCGTGACCCGCTGGATCGGGCCATCGCCGCAGCGTTCGCGCCTGATCTGCCGCCGCATCGCTACAGCCTGTTTCTTGAGAACAACCAACTCGGTGAAGCCTTGCTGCGAGCGGCTTTGGTTTTGGGGCAGGGTGCGCAGGACAGCGACCCGAACGATGTGACCGATGCATTGGTGCTGTTTCGGTCTGTGGGTCTAGAAGATGTGGCGCGGCGTACCGCGTTGCAGCTGCATCTATTGCAGGGCTAACGGATGGCAGGCCCGGCCACGGACGCGGATTGGATCGCCCTTTATCTGGATGCGGCAGCAGCCGAACAAGGGGCGGCGCAGAACACCTTGCTGGGATATGGGCGCGATCTGACGGACGCGATGGGCTGGCTTTCAAAGCGCGGCGGATTTGCCGGTGCGGATCGCGACAAGCTGGAAGGCTATATTGCCAGTCTTGAGGCGGAGGGCCTGGCGCCTGCCACGCGTGCGCGGCGCTTGTCGTCGCTGAAACAACTCTTCCGGTTCGCACATGAGGAAGGCTGGCGCGCGGACAATCCTACCTTGCAGATCACCGGCCCGGCGCGCGCGCGCAAGCTGCCGGGTACGCTGGATGTTGGCGAGGTCGACGCGCTTCTGTACGTCGCCGAACGGCACGGACGGACTGAGGGCGACCGGCTGCGCAACCACTGTTTGATGCAAATCCTCTACGCCACAGGCCTGCGGGTGACGGAACTGGTGTCTCTGCCGATTTCTGCCCTGCGCGGCGATCCGCAAATGCTGTTGGTCATGGGTAAGGGGGGCAAGGAACGGATGGTGCCTCTGAGCCCGCCGGCACGTGAGGCGGCTGCGGCGTGGTTGGCTCATAGGGACGCCGAAGACGACAGAGCGCGTGTGGAGACCGGTGCGAAACCCAGTGCTTTCGCTTTCCCGTCACGCGGCAAAGCCGGGCATCTGACACGGGTGCGCTTTTTCACGCTGATCAAGGAATTGGCGCTGGAGGCCGGTCTGGACCCGGCCAAGGTCACACCGCACACCCTGCGCCATGCCTTTGCGACGCATCTGTTGCAGAACGGGGCGGACCTGCGCGCGATCCAGACGCTTCTGGGCCATGCAGATATCGCGACGACTGAGATTTACACGCATATCTTGGACGAAAGGCTGAAAGCCTTGGTGCTTGAAAAGCACCCCTTGGCGCGGGGCGGGTAGGGCGCCCTAACCCCTCGTCCTGCCTTGGGCTATCCTCGCAGTTGGCCTGTTTTGCAGGGGCGTCCCTTGAATGGGACCGTCCGCGCCCCCATAACCCGCCCATGGAAAACGAATTGCCCCTCCCGGAACCGTCGGCGTTGGCCGATCCCACGAATTGGATCATCGCGGCGGTGATTGTGTTTTTGCTTGTCTGTTCGGGCTTCTTCTCGGGCTCTGAGACGGCTTTGACGGCTGCCTCGCGCGGGAAGCTGCGGTCGATCGCCAGCAAGGATACGGGACCGACCCGCGGGGCAGCCCGGGCGTTGGAGTTGAAGGAAGACAATGAACGCCTGATTGGCGGAATTCTTCTTGGCAACAACCTCGTCAACATCTTGGCGACAGCTTTGGCCACGGCTTTATTCACGGCGATCTTGGGCGAAGGCGGCGTGGCGATTGCAACGCTGGTGATGACAGCGCTCGTCCTGATCTTTGCGGAGGTGCTTCCTAAGACCTTTGCTATCAACAGCCCTGAGATGTCGGCGGCGCGTGTTGCGCGGCCCATCGGGTTGATCATCGCAGTCATGGCTCCTGTCGTGGCAGTCGTGCGCTTTATCGTGCGGGGCGTGCTGCGTCTGTTCGGCACGCGGATAGAGGCGGGCGAC
This sequence comes from Gymnodinialimonas sp. 202GB13-11, assembly GCF_040932485.1. Lineage (NCBI taxonomy): Bacteria > Pseudomonadati > Pseudomonadota > Alphaproteobacteria > Rhodobacterales > Paracoccaceae > Gymnodinialimonas > Gymnodinialimonas hymeniacidonis. The sequence goes on from NZ_JBFRBH010000001.1 coordinate 1,242,157, forward strand.
AACATGTTGTCGGTCAAGGAAGAGATCATGGGCGCGCTCTCGATTGGCCATGAGGAAGGTTCCGTCGAGAAAGAGCAGCGCGACCGGTTGCTCGGTGCGCTCGACCTGCACGAGCGGACAGTGGAGGAAATCATGCTCCACCGCTCAGGGATCGAGATGATCGACGCTGATGCTGCGCCGGAAGAGATCCTGACGCAATGCCTCCGCTCGCCCCATACCCGCCTTCCGGTCTTCAAGGATGATCAGGAGAACATCGTGGGCGTCGTGCACGCCAAGGACCTGCTGCGCGCAATTGACCGACTGACGCGGGGAGAAGATGCGAAAGGGCTTGCGGCGTTCGACATCTCGGACGTGGCGATGAAGCCCTATTTCGTGCCCGAAACCACGACGCTTGATGACCAGATGCGCCAGTTCCTGCGCCGCCACACGCACTTTGCGTTGGTGGTAGATGAATATGGCGCCCTTGGTGGGTTGATCACGCTGGAGGATATTCTGGAAGAGATCGTGGGTGAGATCACCGACGAGTTCGACGTGGAAGATGCGCCAGTGCTGGAGGCTGACAGCGCGGGGAACTACACGATTGATGGTGCCATGACGATCCGCGACCTCAACCGTGCGGCGGACTGGACGCTGCCGGATGAGGAGGCGAACACGGTCGCCGGCCTTGTGATCCATGAGGCGCAGACGATCCCGTTGCCGGGGCAATGCTTTGCGTTCCACGGCTTCCGGTTCGAGGTGGCTGAACGGGAGCAAAACCGGCTGACCAAGCTGAAGGTGCGGCGGTTGTGACGGCCTCTGCTCACGTGTCAGCAGGTGGGTTAAACGATTGAAATTACGCCAGAAAGAGGTTTTGCTTTCTCTGTTTCAACCACGTTTTGACCGCTTTAATCCTTGCCGCGATAGGGCTCCACATATTGCAGGGCCATGTCCCAAGGGAAAAAGATCCAGGTGTCCTGACTAACGCCGGTGATGAATGTGTCCACCATCGGCTCACCCTTCGGTTTCGCGTAGACCGTGGCGAAGTGGGCCTTGGGGTAGAGGGAGCGGACAAGTTCCAGCGTTTTGCCGCTGTCCACCAGATCATCAACGATTAGAATACCTTCGCCGTCGCCCATCAACTCGGCATCGGGGGATTTCAGAACCTCCGCCTCGCGCTGCTGATCCGCCTTGCCGCCACCCGCATGGTACGACTTCACCGAGATCGTATCGACCGTGCGGATGTCCAACTCGCGACTGACGATCATAGCGGGTGCCATCCCACCGCGTGTGATGGCAACCACGGCCTTCCACGCGCCATCGTCGGGGCCACGTCCGTCCAGCCGCCAAGCCAGCGCACGGGCGTCACGGTGCATCTGGTCCCAGCTGACGTGGAACCCTTTTTCGTGGGGGAGTTGTGTGGTCATGGCGTGCCTCGTTCGAAGAGCAGGCGCAGGCCCAAGGCGACGAGAACGCCGGCTGCGATGCGGTCAAAGATGGATTTGGCGCTGAGATAGCGCGTGCGGACGATCGCCGTCGAGAGGGCAACGGCCAAAAGTGGCTGCACGACTAGTTCAACGCCCAGATGGTTAAGGTAAATCAGAGCTTTATCGGCTGTGGTTAAACCTTCGGGAAAGATCACCACGATCACAGCAGCCGAAAAGAGAACGGATTTCGGATTGGCGAGATTGACGAGCATCCCTTGCCGAAACGCCCGGCCCTTGCTGACCTGCGGGGCGGTCCCAAGCGGCGCGCGGGCATTGCGCCATGTCTGAAAGGCGATCCAGATCAGGTAGGCCGCGCCGCCCATCTTCACCGCTGTGTAAGCCCAAGGAAACAGGGAAAAGAGAGCATCAAGGCCCAAAAGCGCGGCCAGGGTCCAGAGCGAAGCCATGATGCCCAAACCAACAGCTGCGGCCAGACCGGCGGTGCAACCTTCGGCCATGGCGGTGCGGGTCAGGAACGGAAGCGATGGACCGGGGGACGCAATGGCGGCCAGCAACGTCGCGTTGAAGGCCAGCACATGCACCCATTCGATGGTCATTCGCCCTTTTTCTCCAGCGTCATGTCAGGCGCTTCGGGGTTCTTCATGCCGATGATGTTGTAGCCCGCATCGACGTGGTGGGTTTCGCCGGTAACGCCGGACCCCAGATCGCTGAGCAGGTAGAGAGCCGATTTGCCGACTTCGTCCTGAGTGACCGTGCGGCGCAGGGGGGCGTTGTTTTCGTTCCATTTCAGGATGTAGCGGAAATCACCGATGCCAGAGGCTGCGAGCGTCTTGATCGTGCCTGCGCTGATTGCGTTGACGCGGATATTGTCGCGGCCCAGATCCTCGGCCAGGTACATGACCGACGCCTCAAGCGCTGCTTTGGCCACGCCCATGACATTGTAGTGCGGCATGACGCGTTCCGCGCCCGAATATGTCAGCGTCAGAAGCGAGCCACCGTTGGGCATCATCTTTTCGGCGCGCTGGCACACGGCGGTGAACGAATAGACCGAGATGTCCATTGTCATCTGGAAATTGGCTGACGAGGTCTCGACATACCTGCCGCGCAGTTCGTTTTTGTCCGAGAAGCCAATGGCGTGGACCACGAAATCAAGACTGCCCCATTCGTCCTTGAGGGTTTCGAACAGCGCATCGAGTGAATCTGCGTCGCCTACATCACAGGGCACGACCAGAGATGAGCCCAATTGTTCCGCTAGCGGGCCAACACGCTTCAGCAGCGCCTCACCCTGGTAGGAAAAGGCAAGTTCCGCCCCCTCCGACGCGAGGGCCTTGGCGATCCCCCATGCGATGGATTTGTCATTGGCGAGGCCCATGATCAGCCCACGTTTGCCGTCCATCATGCCCATATTGTGTCCCCATCCGTCACGATCTGAAACTCTCGTAGGCGATTGGCCGCAGGGCTTCAAGGTGGGCGACCCTTGTCGCAACATATGCTGACCGCTAGCTGATGGAGCGATTGGGAACGGAGGCATTCGGAATGACGACGCGAGACGGTATCTTTGCAGGCGACGACCCGTTCGCCTTGGCGCAGGCGTGGTTGACTGAGGCCGAGGTAAGTGAGCCGAACGATCCAAACGCAATTGCCCTTTCGACAGTGGATGCCGATGGGCTGCCGAATGCGCGCATGGTACTGCTGAAAGAGATTGAGGCGCACGGCGACGGGAATGGCGCGTTTGTGTTCTACACGAACTACGGCTCGGCCAAGGCGCAAGAGATTGAGGGGGCAGGGAAGGCGGCTTTCGTGTTGCACTGGAAATCGTTGCGGCGCCAAATTCGGGTGCGCGGCGTGACGTCTCGTGAAGAGGGGCCGCAGGCGGATGCGTATTACGCCTCAAGGTCTCTCAAAAGTCGGTTGGGCGCTTGGGCGTCGCAACAATCGCAACCGCTGGATAGTCGGGCAACGCTTATGGCCGAAGTGGCGCGTGTGACGGCGCTGCACGGGCCCAACCCGGCGCGCCCTCCGTTTTGGGGCGGCATCCGGATCACGCCGTTAGAGATCGAGTTTTGGGCGGATGGAGCGTTTCGTTTGCACGACCGGTTCCGGTGGACGCGCACTGGCCAAGGCGCGCCTTGGGAGGTGGTTCGCCTGAACCCGTAATTGACCCAAACGTCACCTAACTAAGGGTGTGTCTTTTTTGCAATTTCATGTATCATGAAAATGTAAGATACTGTTAAGAATAGAGTATTTGACCTTGTGTCTGGCTGTGGGTGCTTCACCATCACTACGTGGTGGAAGTGGAGCATATTATGCATACGGGCCCTGATGTGACCTTGGACGACGCGGTTGCCGGACAGGTGAAGTGGTTTGATGCCGCTAAGGGTTTTGGATTCGTGCTGGCCGATGGCGGCGGCCCGGATATTTTGCTACATGCGAATGTGTTGCGGAACTTCGGGCGAGGCTCCGTGTCGGAGGGCGCACGGGTCAAATTGCTGACGCAGGAAACCGGTAGAGGGCTGCAAGCGACCGAGGTCATCTCGATCGAGGCGTTGCCGGAGAGTGAAGCACCGGCAGACAGCACACACGCTGATCTCCCCGATGTGACCGACGTGCCCCTTGTCGCAGCGCGTGTGAAGTGGTTTGACAAGTCCAAGGGTTTTGGGTTCGCCAACGCGTTCGGCCAGCCGGAAGACGTGTTTGTCCATGTCGAGGTTTTGCGCCGGTTCGGGTTTTCGGAACTCCAGCCCGGTGAAGCGGTGGCGGTGAAAATCGTTGACGGGCCGCGAGGAAAGATGGCTGCGGAAATCCGCACCTGGGATCAAGCATAAGGTCAGACTGCTGCGGATGCGGGCTGTGCCTGCAGCGCCCGAAAGGGGCAGTGGTAAATGACGAAGATTTTTTTGGCCCCTTGTCTGGCGCTTCTTCTGATTTGTGTGAATGCTGCCGGCGCAGCTGCCGCGTGCCGTGAGGATCGTGTCGAGTTGCGGGGCGATTGGGGATCAGTCCGGTTCCGGGTTGCCCTTGCGGACACTCCGGCGGAACGCGCGCAAGGTCTTATGCATGTAGAAGAGATGCCGCGTCTGAGCGGGATGCTTTTTGTCTACGAGCGTCCGCAGCGCGTGAGCTTCTGGATGGAAAACACACTGATCCCCCTTGATATGATCTTTGTGGGTCCGGACGGGGTGGTCCGGCACGTCCACGAAAACGCGATCCCGCTTGACCGCACGGGCATTCCGGGCGGGAGCAATGACATTCAATATGTTCTTGAAGTGAATGGCGGCGTGACTGCCGATTTCGGTATTTCCGCAGGCACGCAATTGCGGCATCCCGCAATAGATCAGACCCAAGCAGTATGGCCGTGCGACGAGTGATGTTATTTGCGCTTTGATAGGGCTTGCGCAATGGCCCAAAGGACCGATATGACGCGCCCACGGTCGGGGCGTGGCGCAGTCTGGTAGCGCACCTGTTTTGGGTACAGGGGGTCGTGAGTTCGAATCTCGCCGCCCCGACCACTTTCCTAAATGTTGTATCCGCTGCCCTCAGGGGCGCCTTATGTAGTGTTCAGCCCTCGAATTGTGGCCGAATGACTACATATTGTGGGGGGCAGATTCTTTCTGCCTCGGCCTGATTTGAGGGTGCGAGCCCTGAGCAGTTGTTGAGGCATGACCTCAGGTAAATACGCTATCTAGGCCTGAATAAAGAAAAACATCCATATGTAGGGTGTGCATCGCGGTATACAGGAATCACCACCTCTACTGGACCGGTTTGATCGCCAAGCAGATTGCAAGAAAAATATCCCGAAAAATCCCTCAAAAAGCCGTTGACCCGATAGGGGTGAACACGTCAGGTTGTGCTGGCTGACACAAGCGCCACCACATATAGCGCATGTCGGCGGGGGCAGAGGGATAACACCTCAGCAAAACAAAAGCACGGTCTGTCACCGAGTGCCGCGGCACCCGACTGGAAGAGCTGTGCGTACGGCCAGCAAGCGCTGGAATGAGAGAGACGGTCAGAGGGCAGAAGACCCTGGCAGACCGCTTTGTTGGGAAACAGGGGCCTGGCACGGGTCCAGGCGATGATGAGGCAGCTATGAAAATTGAACGGAGATTCACCCGCGACGGTGCAGACCTGTACGCGGATCTGGAATTCACCACGACAACGTCGGAGATTCGTAACCCCGACGGCACGGTCGTGTTCAAGCTAGACGATGTAGAGGTGCCCCAAGGTTGGAGCCAAGTCGCCTCTGACGTCATCGCCCAGAAGTATTTCCGTAAAGCGGGTGTGCCCGCAGCGACAAAGCCTGTGAAGGAAAAAGGCGTTCCCGCATTCCTTCAGCGCCACGTGGCCGACGAAAAGGCGCTGGAGGCTATGCCGGAGGACCAGCGTTATGGCGGCGAAACGTCCGCCAAGCAGGTCTTCCGGCGCCTTGCCGGCGCCTGGGCCTACTGGGGCTGGAAAGGTGGCTACTTCACCAAGGAAGCTGACGCCCGTGCTTATTTCGATGAAATGCAGCTGATGCTGGCGCGCCAGATGGCAGCGCCCAACAGCCCGCAATGGTTCAACACCGGCCTGCACTGGGCCTATGGCATCGACGGCCCCGCGCAGGGCCACCATTATGTCGACTACAAGACCGGCAAGCTGACGAAGTCGACCTCGTCCTACGAGCATCCGCAGCCGCACGCTTGCTTCATTCAGGGCGTGGCCGACGATCTCGTCAATGACGGCGGCATCATGGATCTCTGGGTCCGCGAAGCGCGTCTGTTCAAGTATGGCTCCGGCACCGGTACCAACTTCAGCCACCTGCGTGGCGAGGGCGAGAAGCTGTCGGGCGGCGGCAAATCCTCCGGTCTGATGGGCTTCCTGAAGATCGGCGACCGCGCGGCGGGCGCAATCAAGTCGGGTGGCACAACACGCCGGGCGGCGAAGATGGTGATCGTCGATGCGGATCACCCCGATATCGAGGACTTCATCGAGTGGAAGGTGCTGGAAGAGCAGAAAGTGGCCTCCATCGTCGCGGGCTCCAAGATGCACGAGAAGATGCTGAACGGCATTTTCGCAGCCATCAAAACCTGGGACGGCTCGCTGGAAGATGCGGTTGACCCGGCTAAGAACGCGGGCCTGAAGCAGGCGATCCGCGAAGCCAAAAAGGTCGCGATCCCAGAGACTTACGTGAAACGGGTGCTGGATTACGCTAAGCAGGGCCACACCAGCATCGAATTCCCGACCTACGACACCGATTGGGACAGCGAGGCGTATAACTCGGTCTCCGGCCAGAACTCCAACAACTCCATCCGCGTGACGGACGCCTTCTTGAAAGCGGTCGAGAATGACGACGACTGGGAGTTGATCAATCGCAAGGACGGCGACGTCGCCAAGACGATCAAAGCTCGCGATCTGTGGGAGAAGGTCGGGCACGCGGCGTGGGCCTGTGCCGATCCCGGCATCCAGTACCACGACACGGTCAACGCGTGGCACACCTGCCCGGAAGATGGTGCGATCCGCGGGTCCAACCCTTGCTCGGAATACATGTTCCTCGACGATACGGCCTGTAACCTGGCGTCGATGAACCTGCTGACCTTCTATTCGAACGGCGTGTTCGATGCGGAAAGCTACATCCATGCTACGCGCCTCTGGACGCTGACGCTGGAAATCTCGGTGATGATGGCGCAGTTCCCCTCGAAGGAAATCGCGCAGCTCAGCTATGACTTCCGGACACTTGGCCTTGGCTACGCGAACATCGGCGGCCTGCTGATGAACATGGGCTACAGCTATGACTCGGCTGAGGGTCGCGCGCTTTGCGGAGCGTTGACCGCGATCATGACTGGTGTGGCTTACGCAACCTCGGCAGAGGTCGCGTCCGAGCTGGGGCCATTCGACGGCTTTGCCAAGAACCGCGAGCACATGCTGCGGGTCATGCGCAACCACCGCAACGCAGCCTACGGCAAGACGGAAGGCTACGAGGACGTGAACGTGAACCCGGTGGCGCTGGACCACACCAACTGCCCCGATCAGAACCTGATCGCGCTGGCCAAACAGGCTTGGGACGAGGCGCTGACGCTGGGTGAGCAGCACGGTTACCGCAACGCGCAGGCCACGGTGATTGCGCCTACGGGCACGATCGGTCTGGTCATGGATTGCGACACCACGGGCATCGAGCCGGACTTTGCGCTCGTGAAGTTCAAGAAGCTAGCCGGTGGCGGTTACTTCAAGATCATCAACCGCTCGGTCCCCGGCGCGCTTGAAGCGATGGGCTATTCCTCGGCCCAGATCGAAGAGATCATCGCCTACGCCGTGGGTCATGGCACCATCGGTCAGGCGCCCGGCATCAACCACACGAGCCTGATTGGCCACGGCTTTGGCCCGGCAGAGATCGAAAAGATCGAAGCCGCCCTGCCGCAAGCCTTCGACATTCGCTTCGTCTTCAACCAGTGGACCCTTGGCGCGGAGTTCTGCACCGAGACCCTGGGCATCCCGGCGGAGAAACTGAACGATCCCACCTTTGACCTGCTCCGGCATCTTGGCTTCTCCAAAGCCGATATCGAGGCCGCAAACGACCATGTCTGTGGGACCATGACCTTGGAGGGCGCGCCGTTCCTCAAAGACGAACACCTGTCCGTGTTCGACTGCGCGAACCCCTGCGGGAAAAAGGGCAAACGCTTCCTCAGCGTCGACTCGCATATCCACATGATGGCAGCGGCCCAGTCCTTTATCTCGGGTGCGATCTCCAAGACGATCAACATGCCGAACAACGCCACGATTGAGGATTGCCAGAAGGCATATGAACTCAGCTGGTCGCTCGGCGTGAAGGCCAACGCGCTTTACCGTGACGGCTCCAAGCTGTCGCAGCCGCTGGCCGCAGCCCTTGTCGAAGATGATGATGAGGCCGCAGAGGTTCTGGAAACCGGAACGCCGCAGGAAAAAGCGGCCGTGCTGGCGGAAAAGATCGTCGAGAAGGTCATCGTCAAGGAAATCGCCCGCGGGCGGGAAAAGATGCCGGACCGCCGCCGCGGCTACACCCAGAAGGCGATGGTTGGAGGCCACAAGGTCTACCTGCGGACGGGCGAATATGAAGACGGTCAGTTGGGCGAAATCTTCATCGACATGCACAAGGAAGGCGCAGGCTTCCGGGCAATGATGAACAACTTCGCCATCGCGGTCTCGGTCGGTCTGCAATACGGCGTGCCGCTGGAAGAGTTCGTGGACGCGTTCACCTTCACCAAGTTCGAGCCCTCGGGCATGGTGCAGGGCAACGAGACGATCAAGAACGCGACCTCGATCCTCGACTACATCTTCCGCGAGCTGGCCGTGTCCTACCTCGACCGCACCGACCTGGCGCACGTCGCGCCAACTGGTGAGACCTTCGACGATGTCGGACGTGGTGCAGAGGAAGGCGTGTCGAACGTGCAGGAAGTGCCGGAAAGCCGCGGCTCCGATCCGCTGGAAGTGCTCAAGCAGGTGGCCTCAAGCGGCTACCTCCGCAAGCGCGTCCCGCAGGAGCTGGTCGTGCTGCAGGGCGGGGCCGATCCGGTCGCCGTGCTGGAGACGCTGGTGCCAGAAACCAAGGGTGGCGGCACGATGGCTGCGGTGGCCTCCACCACAGCCGTGACCACCGGCACCGTTGAGATCGACGCGCGCACCAAGGCCAAGATGCAGGGCTATGAAGGCGAAGCCTGCGGCGAGTGCGGAAACTACACGCTGGTGCGCAACGGCACCTGCATGAAGTGCAACACCTGCGGCGGCACGTCGGGGTGTAGCTGACACAAGAGATCGGATGCGCGTCCCTCACCGTTCGCGCATCTGAGTTCCGGGGTGGGTGCGCTCACCCTTGGCGCGGATCAGGCCGCAGGCAGAAAATTTCGGGCAGTCAATTATCAGAGCCTGATCAGCGAAACTGGGGGTCCTTCGGGGCCCCCATTTTTTTTGTGCACGCACACTGACTTGCCGCCCAAGCCGCCAGCCGCGATAGTCGCGCAATGCGTATGGCCTGGCTCTTCTCGCTATTCCTGACCACGCCCGCCTTGGCGGAGGATGTCACCGTTTTCGCAGCCGCCAGCCTTGCCGGACCGCTGGACGAAATCGCGGAAGCGTTCGAACAGGACAGCGGCCACGATGTGACGCTGGTCTATGCGGGTAGCTCGGCCTTGGCGCGACAGGTTGCGGCAGGCGCTCCGGCGGACATTGTGATCTTGGCTAATGAGGCCTGGATGGACCATCTGGACGCGGAAAATGCCATCACTCGGAACACGCGTCGCACGCTTCTGACCAACCGGCTGGTCCTGATCGGATCATGGCACCTGTCTGAGCCGCTGGCCTTGCACGACCTGCCCGACGCTTTGGGCGCGCGCCGCCTTGCCATGGCGCTGACCGAAGCGGTCCCGGCTGGCATCTACGCACGCCAAGCCCTTGAAGAAGCAGGCCTTTGGGAGGCGCTCGCCCCGCAAGTGGTTGAAACCGACAATGTGCGCGCGGCGCAGATGTTGGTGGCCATCGGGGCGGCGGGCTTTGGCATTGTCTACGCAACAGATGTGGCTGAGGAACGGCGGGTGAGCGTACTGGCCCAGATCCCTGAAGATTTGCATGCGGCCATCCGCTATCCCGCCGCGCTGACGCCGGGGGCGAGCACAGCGGGGCAGGCCTTCTTCGATTATCTGGACGGCCCCATTGCGCAGGCCACCTTCAGCGGTGCCGGGTTCGGAGTGCCATCCGGTGAGTGAGTGGCTGGGACCGGCGGAATGGCAGGCGGTGGCGCTGTCGCTGCGTGTGGCGCTGGTGGCGACCTTGCTAAGCTTGCCGTTTGGCGTGGCCGTGGCGTGGGCTCTGGCGCGCAAGCGGTTTCCGGGCCATGCGCTGCTGAATGGCTTGGTGCATCTACCGCTGATCCTGCCACCGGTGGTGACGGGCTATCTGTTATTAATCTCCTTCGGGCCACAGGCCGTGTTGGGGGGCTGGTTGGAGGCGGCGGGCCTCGGCGTGGCATTCCGCTGGACGGGTGCGGCGTTGGCGGCAGCAATCATGGCGTTCCCCCTGATGGTGCGCGCGATCCGTCTGTCGCTTGAGGCGGTCGATCCGGGGCTGGAGGAGGCCGCAGCGACCTTAGGCGCCTCTCGATTGCGGGTGTTTGGAACGGTGACATTGCCCTTAATCGCACCGGGCGTACTAACGGGCGCAATCCTCGCCTTTGCCAAGGCGATGGGCGAATTTGGCGCGACGATAACCTTTGTCAGCAACATCCCGGGGGAGACCCGGACGGTACCCTCGGCGATCTACGCTTTTCTGCAAGTGCCGGGCGGAGAAGCGAGCGCATGGCGCTTGGTGATCGTCTCAGTGGTGATCGCAATGGGGGCCTTGCTGGCCTCCGAGCTATTGGCGCGCCGGGTCGCGGCCCGTGTCAGGGGGCGCGATGCTTGAGATCTCCGTAAAGCATGATTTCGGCGCTTTTGCACTGGACGCCGTGTTTGAGGCACCGGCAGGCGTGACCTGCCTGTTCGGCCATTCGGGTGCCGGAAAAACGAGTGTCGTCAAAGCAGTGGCAGGCCTTCTTAATGCGGATCACTCACGGGTTTCTGTCGATGGAACACGTCTGGACGGTTTACCGACGCACCGACGCGGCGTGGGCTACGTCTTTCAGGGGCCCCGCTTGTTTCCACATATGTCCGTGCGCGCAAACCTAAGCTATGCGCGATCCGGCATGGATATGGGCCCCGTGGTCGACATGCTCGGCATCGACCACCTGCTGGACCGTCGACCGGCATCCCTATCTGGCGGTGAGGCGCAACGTGTAGCAATCGGGCGCGCGCTTCTGAGCCAGCCGCGCCTGCTGCTGCTGGATGAGCCGCTGGCCGCGCTCGACGAAGCGCGCAAGGCTGAAATCCTTCCATATCTGGAGCGGGTCCGCGACGCGGCTGAGGTGCCGATCCTCTACGTCTCGCATTCCGTGGCGGAGGTGGCGCGTTTGGCCACCACGATTGTGGCACTTGAGCAAGGCAAAGTGGTGCGGGTCGGGCCTGCGGCGGATGTGCTGTCGGACCCTGACATTGCCCCAGTGATTGGCATCCGGGAGGCTGGTGCTCTGTTGTCGGCCCGCGTGGTGCGCCATCATGAGGACGGGCTAAGCGAACTGGCGGTGGCGGGCGGGGCGCTTTGGTTGCCCAAGGTCGCGGCCGTTGAGAGGGCTGAGGTTCGCGTCAGAATCGAGGCGCAGGATGTTATGCTGGCGGCCGACCGCCCCTCGGGAATCTCTGCGCTGAATGTGCTGCCGGTGCGCATCCGAACCCTGCGACAGGGGCAGGGGCCGGGTGTCATGGTCCAGCTTGAGGCGGGCGGTGAGCCGCTTCTGGCGCGTGTAACCAACCGGTCCGCCAAGGCGATGGGCCTTGGAGAGGGGTGGCAGGGCTACGCTGTTATCAAATCCGTCGCTGTGGCCTCGGGAAATGTCGGACGCTAGCCCCTAGTTTACCACTGGCTTTTCACTCCGCCGCTATTTTGATCACCGGCTCCATCCGCGCGAGAATGTCTTCGGCAAGGTGGCACTTGATCTGGTGGCCATCGGCCAGCGTGCGCATTGGCGGGACCTCTTTCTCGCAAAGCCCGCCGGGTACGTCGGACTTCCAGCGGCAACGGGTCTGGAACGGGCAGCCGGAGGGCGGGTTCATGGCAGAGGGGATGTCGCCTTCTAGCACGATGTGCTTCTTCTCGATGCTGGTGTCGGCGATCGGAACCGCGCTGAGGAGCGCCTCGGTATAAGGGTGATAAGGCGGGCTGAAGACCTGCTCTGTATCGCCCAGTTCAACCACATGGCCGAGATACATGACCATCACGCGATCAGACAGGTAGCGGACGATGGAGAGGTCGTGGGAGATGAACAGAAGCGTGGTCTTCTCGCGCCGTTGGATTTCCATCAGCAGGTCTGTAACGGCGGCCTGAACGGAAACGTCGAGAGCCGAGACGGGTTCATCCGCAACGACAATCTTGGCGTCACCCGCAAAGGCGCGGGCAATGCCGACACGCTGTTTCTGGCCCCCGGACAATTGGCGCGGCATGCGGTCCGCGAAGGCGCGGGGCAGTTTCACCAGATCGAGTAATTCCAGCATCCGTTCACGGCGCTCTGCCTCGTTCTTGCCGATTTTGAAGATCTCAAGCGCGCGGATGATCTGGCGGCCTACGGTCATGGAGGGATTGAGCGTGTCGAAGGGGTTCTGGAACACCATCTGCACGTTTGAGACAGTGCCGGTGTCCCGCTCCTCAATTGGGGTATCACCGATGGGCTTGTTGCCCAGGGTGATTTCGCCATCTGTGGCTGTCTCCAGCCCCATCAGAACCTTGGCGAGCGTGGACTTGCCACAGCCGGATTCGCCCACGATGGCCAGCGTCTCAGACTCGCGCGCCTCGAAGGTAAGTGTCTCATTTGCTTTGACAACTTTCTTGTCGCCGCCGCCGAAAAGGGCGTTGGCCGCCACCTCGTAGTACTTCTTGAGGTTGTCGATTTTCAGGACCGTATCGCCGATGGCGGCTTTCTCGGTTGAGGCCGCGACATCGGGCGGAGCGTCCCAGTCAATCTCATCGTAGCGCAGGCAACGCGTGGCGTGGCGGTCGCCATGGTCCAGATCGGCCATGGGGATGGCGGTGGCGTTGCAGCGTCCCTCCTCGAAATAGTTGCAGCGGGGGCCGAAATTGCAGCCGGGCGGGCGTTCATGGGGCAGGGGGAAGTTGCCCGGAATGGCGATCAGGGGACGGGCGTTCTTGTCGGCACCGGGCAGGGGGATCGAGCGGAAGAGGGCCTGCGTATAGGGGTGCTGCATGTTGTCGAAGACATCGGCGATGCGACCCGTCTCTACCGCCTCGCCGGAATACATCACGCAGAGGCGGTCGCAGGTTTCCAGCACGAGGCCAAGGTTGTGGGAGATGAACAGCATTGACGTGCCGTATTTCTCACCCAGACCTTTCACGAGATCGACGATGCCGGCCTCAACCGTCACGTCGAGGGCGGTGGTGGGTTCATCGAGGATCAGCAAGGAAGGCTTTGACATCAAGGCCATAGCGATCACGATGCGCTGCTGCTGACCGCCGGAAAGCTGGTGCGGATAGGATTTCAGCATCCGCTCAGGGTCGGGCAGGCGGACGTCTTTGACGACCTCAAGGGCCAGCTCATAGGCCTCTTTCTCCGACGCGCCTTCGTGGATCATCGGCACTTCCATCAGCTGCTTGCCGATGCGCATGGCGGGGTTCAGCGACGCCATGGGTTCTTGGTAGATCATAGCAATTTCCGAGCCGCGGAGGTCGCGGAGTTCTTCCTGGCTCATCTTGTTCAGGTCGCGGCCCTTGAACTTGATGGAGCCGCCAACGATGCGCCCGTTCACGCCGAGATCCTGCATGACGCCAAGCGCCACGGTGGATTTGCCGCAACCTGACTCGCCTACAAGGCCCATGGCCTCGCCGGGCATCACGGTGCAGGAGAAATCCATCACCGCCGGGATTTCGCGCAGGCGGGTGAAGAAGGAGATCGAGAGGTTTTCAATCTCAAGGATCGGGCCGTCGTAAGGTGTGCGTTCTGCCATGTTAGTTTTCCTTAACTGACCGGCCAAAAGGCGGTGTAGTGAAACTGTAGTTTTCCTGTAGTTTTTTCGTAACTACAGACTTTGGGCTCGGGACTTGCACGGTCATGGTTGCCACCCGCATCCGACGCCGTCGCGAGCTATGCGACCCTGCGCCGACATCAGGGTTTCAAATCCGAGTGTCTGGCGGCATTGCTGAACGCGCTGGATAATGTCGGTGTCGATATCGCTTGGGCTTGCGCCATTTTCGAGCTCTGCGACATAGTCGGCGCGAATGGCATTGCCGTGATCGAGCATCGCGTCATAGACCGCTTCGTAGGGCCGTGCGCATTCCGTGACGTCGCTTGTGAGACGGAGGGATTGGAAGAACAGGGCAAGGGCGCTTTGATAGAATTCCTGGGCAGTTGGTTCCCCGGCTTCGGCGGCTTCGCGAGCCCGAAGTTGCAGGACCAGCGCCAGACCACCGCATTCCGTGAGGGGTTGAATCCATTCCTCCTGCGCCTGTGTTGCCTCAGCCGAGGCAACAAGGCTTGCGGCGACCAGCAAACCAGCCGGGATCTTTGCAGGCAAGGCGTTCATTCGCGCCACCCGCAGGGGCTTGGCCGGGTGAAGCGGCGGTCGTTCATTTCGACCAGAAAATCGAAGCCAAAATAGGTCACGCATTCATCCCACTGCCCGAGGAATGCGACGAGCATTTCTTCGCGGGCTGCGCCGGTCGCGCGGATCGGGTCATGCTCTTCCAACAGGGTCGATCCCGACTGGGCGAATTGTTCGCTCGCCTGCTCGAAAGTGACATTGCATTGGCTTTGTACGGCATAGAAGTATTCGAGACCGTCATACAGCAAGTTGCCGCTTCGGATGATGTTGTCCGTATACTCGGACGGGCCTTCGTTTTCGATCAGGATGTCCCCCAAAACGCCCATGGCCAGCCCGTGGCCGCCGCAGGAGACAATTTGATCCGCCAGTGTCTGCTCCCCGACCGCGTGTGTGGTCAGGGCGAGAGATACGGCCATGGCGGATGCAGCCCGCTTCAATCCTTCAGGCTTTCTTCACGCAGGCCATCGGCCAGCAGGTTGAGGCCAAGCACAAGGCTCATCAGCGCCAAGGCGGGCGGTAGGGCGGGGTGGGGATAGACCGTCAGCAGGCGTCGGCCTTCGTTGATCGTGCTGCCCCAGTCCGGGCTCTCTGGCGAGAGGCCGAGACCGAAGAAGCCCAAGGTGCCCAGAAGGATCGTGGTGTAACCGATGCGAAGGCAGAAATCGACGATCAGCGGCCCACGTGCATTGGGCAGGATCTCCCACAGCATGATGTACCACGGGCCTTCGCCGCGGGTTTGGGCGGCGGCTACGTAGTCGCGGGTTTTCACATCCAGCGTGATGCCGCGCACGATGCGGAACACCGTGGGCGAGTTCACGAAGACCACCGAGACGAAGACAATCAGCAGGTTGCCGGGGATGTTGAAGAGGTCGAGACTTTCCGGCCAGAAGCGCACGGCGCTTTCCGGGTCGGCGCGGTCCGAGATCAGCGAGAAGTAAAGCCAGAAGCCCACAATCGCAGCGATACCGACAAGGATATTCCGGGTCATCGGTTGGGTGTGGTAGCGCGAGTT
This sequence comes from Gymnodinialimonas sp. 202GB13-11, assembly GCF_040932485.1. Classification (NCBI taxonomy): domain Bacteria; kingdom Pseudomonadati; phylum Pseudomonadota; class Alphaproteobacteria; order Rhodobacterales; family Paracoccaceae; genus Gymnodinialimonas; species Gymnodinialimonas hymeniacidonis. The sequence continues at coordinate 1,257,738 of NZ_JBFRBH010000001.1, forward strand.
GAACAAGACGATCAGGAAGACGATGGGGAACAGGAACAGCACCATCGACATGTATTGCGGCACGCCCGCTTGCACGATTTCCGGAGTCACGAGCAGGTAGAAGAGCAGGATGACGGGGAATGCGAGGACGAGGTTCGCGACGAAGGTCAGGATCGTGTCGAGCTTTCCACCGATATAGCCCGCCGGAAGCCCAAGCGTAATGCCGACCATGAAGGCGAAGAGCGTGGCGAGCGGCGCGATTTGCAACACGTAGGTGGAGCCGAGGACCATACGGGAGAAGACGTCACGGCCCAAACGGTCTCCGCCGAAGAGGTAGTGGGAATAGGCCTCCCCCTCAGGGGTGGCGGTGCCGGGCACCTCGTTGCGCATGGAGCTAATTTGGTCGAGGGCGTCAAACGGCGCGACCCAGCTGGAGAAGATGGCCGAGAAGACCCAAAACATCACCAGCCCGAAGCCCACCATACCGATGGGGCTGTCGAAGAGCTTACCGTAGAGGCCGAGCTTGCGCTTGAACGTGATCGACAGGATGAACGTCACAATCAGCGCGATCCAGACGGGCAGGAACCGCTGGCCGGCCGCACCGATGATGCCCTTTTGCTCCATCGTTGGCAGGACAAGCCCGCCGATGATGAAGCCTGCAACACACAGCAGGAAAAGCATTACCGCGTATTTCATCGTCGTCAGAGCATAGTCTGACGGCGTGCGTGTGATGCCCATGGTGCCGTCGCCCTGGATTTCCAGCTCACCGGGGCGGACGCCCACGATAGTGAGGACGAAGTTGGTGAAAAAGCCCAGGAAGAAGACCACCACGGAGGCGAGGATCATTGGGTTGAGGAAGCTGCCGAATTGGCCGGTCCATGTAAGGGATTCCATCTCGATATCTCCTTACGCGATGCGAATGCGGGGGTTGAGGAAGACGTAGCCGATATCCGAGATCAGCTGCGTCACGAGGACCACGAAGACCGCCACGATGGAGCAGGACAAGAGCAGCTCGATATCGTTGTTGGAGGCGGCTTGTACGAGGGTCCAGCCAAAGCCGTTATAGTTGAACAGCGTCTCCACGATCACCACGCCGGTCAGCAGCCAGGGGAACTGGAGCATGATGACGGTGAAGGGCGCGATGAGTGCGTTTCTGAGCGCGTGCCGCAGGACGATCTTGCGGAAGCTGACGCCCTTTAGGCGGGCCGTGCGGATGTATTGGGCGGTCATCACTTCGGCCATCGACGCGCGTGTCATCCGCGCGATGTAGCCCATGCCGTAGAGCGCGATCGTCACGACAGGCAGGGTGAAGTTCCAAAAGGTGATATCGTCCATGGCCGAGCGGGCGGAGCCGAGGAACAGCGTGCCGCTGTCGAGCCAGCCCCATTCCACCAGCAGCGGTGATAGGCCCGCCTGGGAGGAAGCGAGGAAGACGATGAAAATCACGCCGGAGACGTATTCTGGTGTCGCGGTGGAGGCGATGGACATGGTCGATAGTGATCGATCAAGCCGGGAACCTTCGCGCATCCCCGCAAGCACGCCCACGAGAAGGGCGGCCGGGACCATCAGGGCAAAGGCCCAGAACATCAGGATGCCGGTCAGCTGCAGTCGCCCGCCGATAATGTTGGAGACCTCGTCATCGGAGACGGTCGAGAAGCCCAGATCGCCTTGCAGCAGCCCGCAGCGGGCAGGCGCATCGGCGGGATCCATGCCAAAGTCGATGCAGCGGCCAGTGATTTCACCGGTTTCTTCATCCACCCGGGTCCAACCGGGGACAACACCCAACCACTCGCCATAGCGGGAGATCATGGAGCCGCCATAGCCGTTGCGGTCAAGCCACGAGACGACCTCTTCATCGGTCATGCGGGCATTGCCTTGGGTCTTCGCGAGCTTTTCCAGGTTCGGGAAAAGGTTCGTGAGGAAGAACACCACGAATGTCAGGCAAAGTGCGGTGAGGATCATCACGCCAAAACGGCGGAGGATGAAGGCTCCCATGTCGGTCGGTCCCCTGTTGGTCTGGGCGGCGCGGTTGTTGTCGTGATGCGCTTCGCCTGGAGGTGGCCGCCTGCGATCTGCGCCGCGGTTCAGCCGTTTGCGGGAAAGTCCCGCAGGAAAGAAAAACCGGCGCCCCTGATGGGGGCGCCGATCTTTGAATTTAGGCTTCGAAGCCGAGGTAGTGGACGTTGATCTCAAACTTGGGATGCATGTCCGCATTCACGATGCCGGCCTTGTAGTGGCGGAAGAGCGAGCGCCAGTAAGGCTGGATCGTCACGCCTTCGTTGACCATGATCGTTTCGATCTGGGCCATCACCTCGCGGCGCGCATCGGCGTCCTGGATGCCGTTGGCCTGATCGAGAAGCGCGTCGAATTCCTCGTTCGCGAAGCCGGATTCGTTCCACGGCACACCGGAGCGGTAGGCGAGGTTGAGAACCTGAACGCCGAGCTCGCGGTGGTTCCAGTTCGTGGACGAGAACGGATAGTTCGCCCAGTCGTTCCAGAAGGTGGAGCCGGGGATGATCGTCCGCGTGACGTTGAAGCCGGCGTCGCGCAGTTGGGCTGCCACGGCGTCGGTCGTGTTCTTGCGGTAATCATCGTCGATCGAGATCAGTTCGAACTCGAAGTCAGCATTGCCAGATTCTTCCAGCAGCGCCTGAGCGGCAGCCGGATCGAACGCCAGTGCAGGCACGTCGGCATATTCAGGGTGGATCGGGCAGACATGGTGGTTCTGCGCGGTCACGCCTTGGCCGTTGATGCCGAGATCCAGCATCACCTGGTTGTCGCACGCCATTGCAATGGCCTGACGGACGCGAACGTCGTCGTAAGGTGCATTGTTCTGGTTGGGACGGATCACCACGGTCGCGGCCGTCGTCACCTCGGACTGTGTCCAGCCGATGGCGGCGAAGAGGTCAACGAATTCACCGACCGTCTCGTAGGTCATGTCGAATTCGTCGGCTTCAGCGCCTGCGAACCACGCGGCGGGGTCCTGGCCGAGGTCAACGAACTGAACTTCGTCCAGATAGGCTTCGCCCCAGTACTCGTGATCCGCTTTGCGGGTCAGCGTCGCGCCAACACCCACTTCGTAGGACGTGATCTCGTATGCGCCGGTGCCCACGCCGTGGTCGGCAGGGTTGGTGCCGATCAGGTCACGGTGCTGAACAGCGGACGGATAGTCCGCGATGCCGGGCACAAGCGTGATGTCGGGCGCAGGGTAGGTCACGCGCACGGTGTATTCGTCGACCACTTCGATGGCGCCTTCGCGGGCCACACCGGTGTCGGGGTCAACCAGGCCGCCCATACGGGTGGCCATGGAGTTGCCTTCAACGGTGCTGTCGCACCAGCCGATGAAGTTGGCAGCAACGTCTTCTGCGGTGAACGGATCGCCGTTGTTGAAGCTTACGCCCTGACGCACGTTCAGCGTGTAAACAGTGGCGTCTTCGTTGGCTTCCCAGCTGTCGAGCAGAACGCCTTCGAAGGAGCCGTCTGCGTTGTACTGGATCAGATATTCAAGGAAGCCGCGGGTCACGTTGGCCATCTGCGACCAGTCATAGGTGCGCGGGTCTTTCAGCGCGCGCACTTCCTGCTGGATGCGCAGGGTGCCGCCAGCGGCGGGCACGGCGCGGTGGCCATCGGCTGCGGCGGGTGTGGCACCGATCAGCGAATAGGCTGCGGCGGCGCTGAGGCCGAGTGCGGTCGAGCGGACGAGGAATTCGCGGCGGTCAAGTTTGCCTTCCTTGTGCTCGCGCGCATACATCTCGGCGACCGGATGGCTCGTCAGACCCTTTTGGGTCTGTACGTGGGTGAAATCTTTCATTTGCGTCGTCTCCCTGTGACGTCTTGGTCTGTTTTTATTTGAGCGCCCATTTTTCCGCGAAGCGGCCTGCGCGCCCTCAATCGCATTAGCAACCGCATTGGACACTTGCGTCAACGGTTAGTTGCGCCGACTAAGCGTCTGTTTGCGACATCGTCCAAGACAAAAACCGACATTGGGCCGGGATGCAACCGGAGATGTATACAGGTCCCCGGAGCGATGGCCCGGAAATAACGCTTAGCTGCGCAGGCGCGGCTTGCGGAATTCCTTGGGTGTCTGACCCACCGCCTGGCTGAAGGCGCGGGTGAAGTAGGCCGCCGAAGAGAAGCCCAGTTGTTCGGCCACCTCGCGCGCTGGCAGATCGGTTTCCAGAAGCAAACGGCGCGCTTCGTGCATGATCCGCTCATTCAGTAGGGCAAGGGCCGGGCGGCCCGATGCATCGCGGCAGACGCGGCTGAGATGGGTCGGTGTGACCTGCAGGTCGCGCGCGTAGTCCGCGACGCCTTTGCCTGTGCGAAAGCCCTGTTCCATGCGTTCGGCAAACATCTCCACCAGCTTGTGCGAGCGTTCGCGGCTGATCACGCCTTCCTGGCGCGACAATTCGCGGGTCATCCAAGCGGAAATCAGCAATGAATAGGCAGTCAGCGCGCGGCCCATGGCGGGAGCTCGAGCGGCCAGTTCGGCTTCCACTTTTTCGATGTGGGACGTGACCGCAGCCTGGCTTTCGATGTTCGAGACGCGCAGGTGAAAGGGCAGGTCTGGAAGATCCAGACTATTGTCGGGCGGCAGGCAGAGTTCCAACCCCTGCGTTTGTGCCGCCAATTCCAATGCCATTGGCACGCGGGCGGGCACAAACACGGCGGTGTTGGGGCCGTAGCCGCGCGTGATGCAATTCACGGAAACACGGCCCTGGCCACGGGTGATCCAGTAGAGGCGGGCGCGGGGGGAGGCGTGCAGGTGTTCGATCCGCCATGCCCCTTGCATGCGCAGTTTCCCGAGGGACGCGACAGAATGGGCAATGGGGCGGCGGGACGCTTCGAACATGGGCGGCAGGGTAGCCGTAGGGTGCGAGTGCGCAAGCGGAAAGGAAGTTGGAGCGCTAAGGAAGCGAAAGGTGAGTCCAATCGGCCATATTCGAACGGAACCATGTACGTTGCCGCTTGGCGTATTGGCGCGAGGCGATGATTGCGGCGTCGCGCGCCGCCTCGAGGGTCATTTTGCCTTGCAGATGGGCGATCAATTCGGGCGCCCCGATGGCTTTGGCGCTTCCGCCCGCATTTGGCCAACGGGCAAGGTTTCCGCGCGCTTCTTCGAGAGCTCCCTTGTCCAGCATCAGGTCAAACCGGCGCGCAATGCGGCCGGCCAGCCAGTCACGATCGGCGTCGAGCAGGATTGAGTAGGTGTTTGCAAGCGGAAGCACGGGCGGCGGTGTCTCGGACTGCCAGGCTGAGAGTGGCTTGCCGGTACCGCGAAGAACTTCCCACCCGCGTTGGATACGGGCACGGTTCTGGCGGTCGATGCGGTTGGCCAAGACGGGGTCTTCGTTATCAAGCTCGTTCAGGAGGATTTCGGTTGCCAAGGCATCTGCCGTCGCGCGCACCTCTGGCGCGGTGGCAGGAATCTCCACCAGGCCCTCCGTGAGCGCGCGAAAATAGAGGCCGGTGCCGCCGACGATGATCGGGCGTAGGCTCAGGAAAGGGGTGACGTCGCGCAGCCATTGGCCGACGCTGTATTCGGCCTCAAACGGGACATGGCCGAAAAGGTGGTGGGGCGCCGCTGCCTCTTCCGCGGGCGAGGGGCGCGCTGTCAGGATGCGCCAGCCGTCATAGACCTGAAGGGAGTCGGCGTTCACGATGGGCCGGTTTTGCGCCTGCGCAATTGCAATGGCGAGCGCGGTTTTGCCGGATGCAGTTGGCCCCGCAATCAGCACAGGCCTGTCCTTTGGTATGATATCTATATCAATCAATGCTTTGCGGGCCGTTCTTCAAGTTCTTTATTCGAGCTGGCCCGGCGAAAGGAGGGCGTTGAACCGGCGCGGTGTTTAGCCCATTGTTGCGCCGCAAATCAACGAAGGACATCCCCGCCATGACAAGCGACCCCGCCCACACCGCCGCCCGGTACAACCGCGTGATGCTCAAGATTTCGGGTGAGGCCTTGATGGGCGATCAGGGCTTTGGCCTTCATCCGCCGACCGTGGAGCGCATCGCAAAGGAAATCAAATCCGTACACGATCTGGGCGTTGAGATCTGTCTGGTGATCGGCGGCGGCAACATCTTCCGCGGGCTGCAGGGTAGCGCGCAGGGTATGGAGCGGACGACAGCAGACTATATGGGGATGCTGGCAACGGTCATGAATGCTCTGGCGATGCAGAGCGCGCTTGAGTCGCTGGGAGTGTTTACGCGTGTCATCAGCGCGATCACGATGAACGAGGTGGCGGAGCCCTATATCCGCCGCCGCGCCGTTCGCCACCTCGAGAAGAAGCGCGTTTGCATCTTCGCCGCTGGCACCGGCAACCCGTATTTCACGACCGATACTGCCGCCACCCTGCGCGCGTCCGAGATGGCGTGTGAGGCGATCTTCAAGGGCACCAAGGTCGACGGTGTGTATGACAAAGACCCTGCCAAGCACGACGATGCCAAGCGGTTCGAAACGGTCAGCTACGATGAAGTTCTGGCACAGCATCTGGGTGTGATGGACGCTTCCGCCATTGCCTTGGCGCGCGAGAATGACCTGCCGATCATCGTCTTTAGCCTCGATGCACCGGGTGGATTCCTCTCGATCCTGTCGGGCGAGGGGACGTTCACGAAGGTGTCCGATTGAGGCTCGCGGTCTGTCTCGCGCTGTTCGCCTTTCCCTGCGCGGCGGACCCTGTCGCGCTTTCGTTCTTTGAGCAGAATGGATGTGTTGCCTCAGCCGGTGATCTGACTGCGGCAGCGGCCAGTGGGGTCGATGTTGCAGCGATTGATGAATACGTCATGGCTCAGATGGCGGAAGGTCATGTGGTTGAGCAGGGGGCCTATACGGTTCTATCGCCAGAAATCTGCACGATCCGCCTGCCGCAGATTGAGACCGAGTGGCGACTGGATGCGCCAGAAATCCAGGCCATCACCACGGCAGTCGATCGTGACCCTGAGTTTCCTGGATGTCTCCTTGGGGATTTGCGCGGTTTTTTCGGACAGCAATACCCCGATGATCCGGCACGCGCCTATGATGAGTTTGTCCGCTTCGTGGCCGCACATATTATTTCTGGGGAGGTTCGCTTCTTCAGCGAGTCCCCCTTGAGGACCCCGGCGACGTGGCAGGTTGTGACGGGTGATTGCGCAAACGTGCCCGAAATTGACGCGATGCGTGAGACCCAACGCTACATCGCCGATGAACCCTTTGCGGAAGTCATTGCGACCTTGCAGGCCAACGACCCATGTTTTGAGGAGCGAAGTGACAGTTTACGCAATGCGGTGCTCGCCCTTCAGGGGATCGATGTTACAACGGGGCAGGGACCTGATGGTGCTGCGGTGAATGCGTGGATGGATACAGAATTCCTGTTCATAATGCTCGCGGCCGACTGGTTCATAGGGGACAGCTTTACGGAGCGGGGCATGACGCGTCCGCCGCTTTGCGCCTGGCCATAGGGTAATCGGACTACCGCCAATCACGCATCATCTGCACGAAAAGCCCTGAAACCGGGGTGTTGTCGAACCTCTGCCCTGCGGGTTACAAGCGGCGCTACGTAACAACAAAGAACAGGCCTTTGCGACATGTCCGACGAATTCATGCTCGATACCGATGATCTGGAGCGCCGGATGGAAGGGGCGATTGCCTCCCTTCGGACGGAATTTGCCTCGCTGCGGACGGGCCGTGCCTCAGCCTCGATGCTGGAGCCTGTGATGGTGGACGCTTATGGCGCGATGACGCCGATCAACCAGGTTGGCACGGTTAATGTGCCTGAGCCGCGGATGGTTACGGTAAACGTCTGGGACAAGGGCCTTGTCGGCAAGGTTGAGAAGGCGATCCGCGAGAGCGGTCTGGGCATCAACCCGCAGCTTAACGGCACAATCATCATGCTGCCGATCCCAGAGCTGAATGAAGAACGCCGCCGGGAATTGGGTAAGGTTGCGGGCACCTACGCGGAGAATGCTCGGGTCAGCATTCGCAATATCCGCCGCGACGGGATGGACCAGATCAAGAAGGCCGATACCTCCGAGGATGATGCGAAGTTCTGGGAAGGCGCGGTGCAGGAACTGACCGATACCTATATCAAGCGGGTCGATGACCAGCTGGAGACCAAGCAAGAAGAGATCATGCAGGTTTGAAACCGGTATCGGCCCTGACGGGCCGACAGACGCGTCAGTGGCGCGTTTGCGGTTTCAAAGGCCAAAGCCCGGGATGACATGCATCCTAGCCAATCAAGCCTCATCCATCATACCGGACGCTCCCTGAAAGGACGCCCAATGACCGACCAGACCAAAGCGCCAAAACACGTTGCCATCATCATGGATGGCAATGGCCGTTGGGCGCAGATGCGGCATCGTCCGCGCCTTGTCGGCCATCATGCTGGCGCCAAACGTGTACGGGAAGTTGTAAAGGCTTGCCCTGATTTGGGGGTGAAGTATCTGACGATCTTCGCCTTCTCCACTGAGAACTGGAAGCGGACGCAGACCGAAGTTGCGGGTCTGATGAAGCTGTTCAAACGCTATATTCGCCGTGAGGCAGAGAACCTGCTGGAAGAGGGAGTGAGGGTTCGTTTCATTGGCGACCGCGTGCGGCTTGAGCCTGCGCTGGTGGATCTGATGGACGGGCTGGAGCTTTTGACGGCTGACAATGACAAGGTGCATTTGACGATTGCGCTGAATTACGGCGGTCGGGATGAGGTGGCGCGTGCCGCCCGTCGATTGGCCCATGATGTTGAAATGGGCAAGCTGAACCCGCGTGACGTATGTGATGAGACGTTTCCCAAATACCTCGACACCCATGTTCTGCCTGACCCCGATCTGGTGATCCGCACGAGCGGTGAGGCGCGCATCTCGAATTTCCTGCTGTGGCAGTCGGCCTACGCGGAGTACGAGTTTATCGACACGCTCTGGCCTGATTTCACCTCGGATGTCTTCGCTGAAGTGGTGGGGCGCTTCGGGGTTCGGGAACGGCGCTTCGGCGCGGTGCCGGTCTGAGGCGCGCGATGGCGGGAGGGCCGAAATTCGCGGATCTCGTCCCGCGTGTGCTATCGGCGCTTGTCCTTTTGAGTGTGGCGGGGGCGGGGCTTTGGTTCGGCGGCCTTGTGCTGGCGCTTTTGCTTTCGGTCTTCGGGGCCGTGATGCTTTGGGAATATTTCCGTCTCATCATCCGGCTAACGAAGCCCTTTGCCCGGATCGCGACTGTTTTGTCTTCGGTCTTGCTCGCGGTCGCCTTGATCCTTGAACATCGACTTGTCCAGGAGACAGATGGAACGCTCGCCGTGTCCCCGATTGCAATCGGGGTTCTGATCGTCACGATGATCGTGGTCATGATACCGGTCCGCAAAAGCCGGTTGGAGACATTGTTCGGCGCGATGATCCCGCTGGCGACTTTCCTGTTCTTCTTCCTGCACCAGTCCGCGCCGATGGCGATGTGGCTTGTCGTGGCCGTGGTGATCTCTACCGACGTGGCGGGCTATTTCTTTGGCAAGTTGATCGGCGGCCCGAAGTTTTGGCCAAGCCTGAGCCCCAACAAGACATGGGCAGGCACGGTCTCTGGCTGGGGGATGGCTGCGATTATCGCGATCATCGTGGGTATCCGCGCCAGCGATCCGGTGTCGACGACGATTGTGGGCGTGATCTTTCTGGTTCTTGTGGCTTTCGCCGCGCAGATGGCCGACATCGCAGAAAGCGCGCTGAAACGCAGGGCAGGGGTCAAGGACAGCTCCAAGATCATCCCCGGCCATGGTGGCGCGCTTGACCGGTTCGACGGGATGCTTGGCGCCTTCACCGTGGCGGGGCTGGTCTTTGTGCTCGCGGGTTTCACGGTGACGTTGTGAAGAAGCGCCGTGTCTCGATCTTTGGGGCGACAGGCTCCATCGGGCAGAACACCATCGACCTGATTTCGCGCGATCCAGATGCTTATGACGTGATGGCCCTGACGGGGTCGTCGAACATCGCCCAACTCGCAGCAGATGCGAGGAGCTTGGGCGCGCAAATTGCGGTCACAGCCGATGAGCGTTTGTTGCCGGACCTGCGTGCCGCATTGGATGGCTCCGGGGTTGAGGCGGCGGCGGGTGAGGCGGCGTTGCTAGAGGCCGCAGATCGGCCCGCAGATTGGATCATGTCGGCGATTGTCGGCGCGGCGGGGCTTGCTCCGGGGTTCCAGGCCTTGCGCCACGGGACAACTCTGGCCTTGGCGAATAAGGAAAGCCTTGTGACCGCAGGCCCACTTCTTTTGCAAGAAGCACGCGCGCATTCGGCCCGCATCCTGCCCGTCGATTCCGAGCATTCCGCAGTTTTTCAGGGGCTTGTCGGCGAAGACATGGCGGCGGTGGAGCGCATCATCATCACCGCATCGGGCGGCGGTTTGCGGGATTGGCCGGTAGAAGCGCTCGCCTCCGCCACCCCGGAAGATGCGGGCGCGCATCCGAACTGGGACATGGGGCAGCGTATCACGATCGATAGCGCGTCGATGTTCAACAAGGCGATGGAACTTATTGAAACAAAAGAGTTCTTCGGTGTTGCGCCATCACAGATCCAGACGGTCATTCACCCGCAAAGCATCGTCCATGCGCTTGTCGGCTTCAATGATGGGGCGCTGATGGCGCATCTGGGCGCACCGGATATGCGCCACGCCATCGGCTACGCGCTCCATTACCCGGATCGCAAGACTCTTCCGGTGGAACGCATTGACCTCGCGCACCTGGCCAAGCTGGAATTCTATGCCCCCTGCGATACACGTTATCCGGCACTAAAGATCGCGCGGGCTGTCATGGAAACCGGTGGTCATGCGGGCTGTGTATTCAACGCAGCCAAGGAGGTCGCGCTGGACGGGTTTCTGGCGGGGCGGATCGGTTTCATGGACATGAGCGGTGTGGTTGAGGCCACACTTGACGCGATCTCGTCAAAGATCGGCCTTTCAAATGCCGTCGAAACCCTTGAGGACGTCCTGCAAACGGACCAAATGGCACGTAAGACTGCCTGGACCATGATCGAGCAACACGCAGAAAAGGCATAATTGATGGATCTTCTTCCCGCATTCGGCAATTTCGGCTTCACGTTGGTGGCATTCGTGGCTGCCTTGTCGATCATCGTGGCGATCCACGAATATGGCCACTACATCGTGGGCCGTTGGTCCGGCATCCATGCAGAGGTTTTCTCCATTGGATTTGGCCCGGTTCTGTTCAGCCGCGTCGATAAACGGGGCACGCGCTGGCAATTGGCCGCCTTACCCTTTGGCGGCTATGTGAAATTCCTTGGCGATGCCAACGCGGCCTCTGCCGGGGCAGATGGGGCGGTTCTGGATGCGCTCGACCCCACGGAACGCCGCCGCTCCATGCCCGGTGCGCCCCTATGGGCAAGGGCTGCGACAGTTGCGGCGGGTCCGATTTTCAATTTCATTCTGTCCATCGCGATCTTCGCAGGCATCGTCATGTTCAGCGGCCAGGCGGTGGAAGAGGCGCGCGTGGGCGCGCCCAAAGCGCTACCGGCAGACGTTGTTACGCTGGAGCCGGGCGATCTGATCACCGCCATCGAAGGCCAGTCGGTCGAAGAATTGCAGGACCTGTTTACGCTCGCCCGCGACCTCGAGCCCGCGCCTTTGCTGACCTACGACATCGTGCGCAACGACGAAGCTATTCAGGTGGAAGCGGCGTTCCCAATGATGCCCATCGTGCAAAGCGTGGCTCCGCAATCTGCGGCCATTGCCGCGGGTATCGAAGAGGGTGACTTGATCCGGAGTGTGGATGGCGTTCCGATCCATGGCTTTGGCCAGTTGCGCGAATTCGTCGATGCGTCTGAAGGCGCGCCGCTGGCGCTCGAAGTGTGGCGCGCGGGTGAAATCCTGAACCTGACGCTGAGCCCGCGTCAGACCGATATCCCAACCGGTGACGGGTTTGAGACGCGCTGGCTTATCGGCATCACCGGTGGTCTCATCTTTGACCCTGAACGGCAGAGCGTTGGCCCCTGGGCGGCTTTGACCTACGGCGTCAATCAGGTGGGATTCATCATCGAAAGTTCGCTTGACGGCTTGTGGCACATCATCACCGGCGCAATCTCAAGCTGTAACCTGCAAGGGCCTATCGGGATTGCAGAAACCTCCGGCGCCGCAGCCAGCCAAGGTTTGGACAATTTCATCTGGTTCATCGCAGTTCTGTCGACGGCTGTGGGCCTGCTGAACCTGTTCCCGATTCCTGTTCTGGATGGTGGCCATCTCGTGTTCCACGCCTACGAAGGCGTCACCGGCAAGCCACCCTCGGACAAGGTTCTGCGCGTGTTCATGTCGGTCGGTCTGGCAATGCTGCTTTCGCTGATGCTGTTTGCGCTGACTAACGACATCTGGTGCTGAACCAGCCGGGGTTTTGGGCGGGCCAAAACCCCCAAAACTCCACCCGGCGAACAAGGTTCTGACACATTTGAAGCGGATCATTAGCGCAATCGTACTTTGATTGGACCAGTGACCCATGCGTTATCTAGCTCAGAGCACCCGCGGAATGACCCAGCTTGTCATGCTGAACATGGACCGCTTTTTGACCCCGCTTCTGATCGTTGCGGCGCTGACGCTGGCCGGTTGGGTTCTGACACTGGCGCAGCCTTGGTAAAGGCCTGCGCGGGCACGCGTTAACCTACACATCACAAACACTTATCCGGCGGCCAGGGGACTGAGCCGCCGTGCTGGATTCGCCACAGGTTGTGACAATCGGCGAGAAAGGCACAACACTTCCACATCATGCGTTTGACTACCCCTTGGGGGCAGGCTACCCAGTGACTGTCTGCAAATTTGACCAATGGGTGGGATTCTATGGTCCTCCGTGCTTTTTCGCACTTGTCTGGCTTCGTCGGACGTATCGCGACCCCTGCATTGATTGTGTGTGTGCTGCTGTTGTCGGCACCTTTGGCAACCGCGCAGTCGTTTAATTTCAACAACTTCGATGTTCAGGGCAATGTGCGCACCAATGATGCGTCTGTGCTGGAAGTGGCGGGTATCACGCCGGGTCAGTCTGTGTCTGCCGGACAGGTGAATGACGCGCTTCAGCGGCTGCAGAACTCGGGTTTGTTTGAGCGCGTTGAAGTCGCGCCGCGTGGCAATACACTGGTCATCACCGTTGTCGAATTCCCCACGATCAACCGCATCTCGATCGAGGGAAACCGCCGGCTGGATGACGAGGACCTCCTGACAGTGATCTCGTCCACCCCGCGCCGCGTCTACTCGCCTGTCACGGCTGAGCGGGATGCCGCCGCAATTGCAGAAGCTTACCGCGAATCCGGTCGCCTGACCGCAACGGCAGTTCCGCAAATCATCCGCCGCGATGAGGGACGTGTTGATCTGGTCTTCGAAGTGACCGAGGGCGCGGTTGTCGAAACCCAGCGCATCGCGTTTGTGGGTAACCGCGACTACTCGGACCGTCGCCTGCGGCAGGTTTTGGAAAGCACACAAGCCGGTCTGTTCCGCGCGCTGATCCGGTCGGACACGTTTATTCAGGATCGCATCGCGCTCGACCAACAATTGCTGACGGACTTCTACCAAGACCGTGGCTACATCGACTTTGAGATTCTGTCGGTGACGCCGGAACTCAGCCGCGACCGCGGCGCATATTTTGTGACCTTCAACATCCGGGAAGGGCAAAGTTACCGGATCGGCAATGTCGGCGTTCGCTCGGAACTGCCGGGTGCGAACGCAGCCGACTTTGAGGGTGCCATCAACATCCGGCAGGGTGTCCGTTACAGCCCGCGCATCATCGACAACGTTGTGACGCGGATGGAAAACCTTGCCGCTGATCAAGGCCTGCGTTTCGTGCGGATTGAGCCTGTTGTGAACCGCGACGATGCCAACCTGATCGTGAATGTCGAGTTTGTCATTTCACGGGGCGAACGTGTCTTCGTGGAGCGGATCGACATCGAGGGCAACCAGACCACGCTGGACCGCGTGATCCGCCGCCAGTTCGACGTCGTGGAAGGCGACCCGCTTGACCCCGCACAGATCCGCGCGGCTGCTGAGCGTATCCGCGCCACCGGCTTCTTTGCGGATGTGCAGGTTGAAGGCCGCCCCGGCACTTCGCCCGAACAGGTGATCATCGACGTGGATGTTGAAGAGCAGCCCACGGGTTCACTTGGCTTCTCGGCGAGCTACTCGACGGACAGCGGTGCAGGTTTTGCGATCAACTTCTCGGAAGAGAATTTCCTTGGCCGAGGTCAGGCTGTTGCGTTGAGCCTGAACACGGTGGACGGCTCGCAGGCGTTGACCTTCTCGTTCGAAGAACCGGCCTTCCTGCGCCGTGACCTCGCGGCGGGTGTGACGGCGTACTATCAGCAAACGCAGCAGCAGAATAATGCGAGCTTCGATACGGTTCGCTATGGTGTGGGTGTTGGGTTCGCTTTCCCGGTCAGCGAAAATGGACGGCTGCGCGTATTTTACAACTACGATCATGATGAAGTTTCGGGGCTCGATAATGCTGCGAACCTGAACTCTGATATCCTTTTGCGTGAGCCGACAGAGGCAGACACGTCCCGCATCGGTTTCACTTACAGCTTTGACAACAGAGACACGGGTCTGAACCCGAATGCCGGCGTAGCGTTCGCGTTTACCGGTGAATATGCAGGGTTGGGTGGCGACACCGAATTCTTCCGGTCAGAAGTTCGTGCGGTCGCGGAGACACGTGTTGCGCGAGAAGAGATTACGCTGCGTGCGACGTTCGAGGGTGGCGTAATCAACGCACTCGACGATGACGGCACACGAATTGCGAACCGTTTCTCGTTGAATTCGCGGCAGATGCGAGGCTTTGAAAGTGGTGGCCTGGGGCCACGTGACTTGGCTGTGAGCAACCAAAACTTCCTTGGCGGAAACTACTTTGCGGTCGCGCGTTTCGAGGCAGCGTTCCCTCTGCCTTTGCCCGATGAATATGGGATCTCGGGTGGTGTTTTTGCGGACGTTGGTTCGGTTTGGGGACTCGACGATGTGCAAGGCGGGTCGGCTGCAGGCTCGGGTGCCAGCGTTGTCGACGACAGCTTCCGTCTCCGCTCCGCGGTCGGCGTCTCGATCTTCTGGGACACGGCGCTTGGGCCGCTTCGCTTCAACTTCTCGCACCCGGTCCAGTACGAGGATTATGACCGGACCCGCAACTTCGACTTCACTGTCGAGGCGCGTTTCTGATCGCCATGGGATCGTTGGCCAATGGTCTTTGCGCCGCCGCCCTTGGGTTGGCGGCGCTCGCTTTCGCAGCGCCTGCCACCGCGCAGACCGGTCCGGCACGCAATGATGTGCTCGTGCTCAACCAGGAACGGTTGCTAAACCAAACCGCCTATGGCGCGCGCATTCAGCAAGAGCTTGAAGAGGCCTCGATCGCGCTGGCCGCTGAAAACCGTCAGATCGAAGAATTGCTGACCGCGGAAGAGCTTGAACTGACCGACCTGCGCCAGACCCTTCCCGCTGACGAATTTCGCGTCCTGGCAGATGAGTTCGACACGCGTGTCAGCGCGATCAGGGCAGCACAAGACGCAAAAACCCGTGACTTGCAGGCGCAAGCCGAAGCGGCGCGCCAGCGGTTTTTCGAGGAAACGGTGCCTATTCTGCTGGAACTGGTGGAAGGTCGCGGTGCCTCTGTCCTGATGGACAGTCGCACCGTTCTTTTGTCTGCCGGAGGTGTCGATATTACCGAGGCAGCGATTGTCGTGATCGATGAACGTCTCGGGCGCGGTGGGGAAGATCCGCTGATTGCGATCCCAGGCCTGTCCTCCACGCCGCAAGAAGACTAGCCCCACGACTTGCCGCGCGCGGGCGGAGTTGCTAGGCCACCGCGAACAACGCCCTAATGCCGGAGCAGAACCATGACGGTCGACCCTCAGACCACAGCCGATATCGACCTGATCCAGCGCATTCTGCCGCATCGTTATCCCTTCCTTCTGATCGACAAGGTGCGCGACATTGAAGCGTTCAAATCTGCGGTAGGCATCAAGAACGTCACCGTGAATGAGCCACACTTTCAGGGCCATTTTCCGGGTGTGCCGATCATGCCTGGCGTCACTATCGTGGAAGCGATGGCGCAAACGGCGGCGGTGATGGTCGGCGTGTCGGCGGATTTGGCGGACAAGAATTTCCTCGTGTACTTCATGGGGATCGACAGCTGCAAATTCCGCCGCAAGGTGGTGCCCGGCGACGTGCTTGAGCTTCAAGTTACGACCCTGCGCGGCAAGCCCGGTGGAAAGGTCTGGAAATTCGAAGGTCGCGCCGAGGTTGAGGGCGAGTTGGCCTGCGAGTGCAGCTTCACGGCCATGATGGATCTGCCGCAAGGAGCCGCCTGATGGCGGTTGACCCATCTGCGCGTGTTCACCCGTCAGCGGTGGTTGAAGACGGAGCCTCAATCGGGCCCGGTTGCGACATTGGCCCGTTTTGCGTGGTCGGCCCCGAAGTGACCATCGGTGCGGACGTTGTGCTGAAATCCCACGTTGTCGTCGCCGGTTGGACCGAGATTGGCGATGGTTGCGAGATCTTCCCCTTCGCCTCCATCGGCGAAATTCCACAAGACAAGAAGTTCGGCGGCGAACGGACCCGCCTGATCGTGGGCAAGCGCAATCGCATCCGCGAAGGCGTGACCATGAACACCGGGACCGAAGGCGGTGGCGGTGTCACCAAAGTCGGCGATGATGGTCTGTTCCTCGCCAATTGCCATGTGGCCCATGATTGTATCGTGGGCGACCGTGTTGTGATGGTGAACTCCTCCGCCTTGGCCGGTCATTGCATTGTTGGTGACGACGTTATCCTCGGCGGCCTTTCGGGTGTGCATCAGTTCGTGCGCATCGGACGTGGCGTTATCGTTGGTGCGCTGAGCATGGTGACAAATGACGTAATCCCCTACGGCCTTGTTCAGGGACCGCGGGGCCGATTGGACGGGCTGAACCTTGTGGGTCTCAAACGTCGTGGCGTGGCCAAGGCTGATATTACGGCCCTGCGCGCGGCCCTTCAGGCGCTGAAACAGGGCGAGGGTGCTTCGTTTCAAGAACGTGCCCGGCGCCTTGGCGACAGTGACGAAATCGACAGCGACTATGTGCGCGACATCGTTGATTTCGTCATGGGCGAAAGCGACCGATCCTACCTGACGCCGGAGTGATGTGATGCGTGCCATTCTAGCCGGTGACGGCGCCTTGCCCCGCCTCCTGCTGGAGGCCGAGATGGCCTATGTCGTTCACTTCAAGGGCACAGTGATCGAACGGCACAAGGGGCCTCCGATCAAGGCGCGGTTTGAGCAGCTTGGAAAGCTGTTTGATGATCTGCGCGCCAAGGATGTGACTGAGGTTTGTCTGGCCGGTGCGATGGGCCGTCCGGCTTTGGATCCGGTGGCATTTGATCCCTTCACCGCTGCGAAGATGCCGATGCTCATGCAGGCCATGGGGCAGGGCGATGATGCCCTGTTGCGGGCGGTCGTGGGCGTGATTGAGAGCGAAGGCTTTTCAATCGTTGCGGCCCATGACATTCGCCCTGACCTTGTTGTGCCTGCAGGTGTGATTTTCGGTGCTCCGGTAGGGGAAGACGACGCCGCACGCGGACGCGCGGTTCTGGATGCGCTGGGGCCATTGGATGTTGGCCAAGGGGCTGTCGTCGGCAAAGGTCAGGTTCTTGGGATTGAAACTCTCCAAGGCACTGAAGCGATGCTCCGGTTCGTGGCCGAGACGGCCAAGGGATCGGGTGGTGTGTTCGTCAAACGCCCCAAAGCCGGGCAGGATCTGCGCATGGACATGCCCGCGATTGGCCCTGAGACGATCCGTCAGGCAGCTGTGGCCGGGTTGTCTGGCATCGAAGTTGCGCCCGGTGAAGTCATGTTGCTGGACCGACCGGCGATTGAGGCCGCCTGTGCCGAGACAGGTTTGAGCCTGTGGGCGGGTCCGTGACGTGGGCGCGCCGCTAAAGTTGTTCCTGGTTGCGGGGGAGCCTTCGGGCGACCGCTTGGGGGGCGCTTTGCTGGCGGGCTTTACAGACGCGGGCGTGGATGTGATCGCACGGGGCGTAGGTGGCCCCGACATGGCCGCGCAAGGCATGGCCTCGCTTTTTCCATACGAAGAACTCGCGGTGATGGGCATAGCGGAGGTGCTGCCCAAATATCGGCAGTTGAAGCGTCGGATAGCCGAGACGGCTCAGGCGGCGATTGCGTCAGGCGCGGATGCGTTGATCACCATCGACAGCCCTGATTTTGGCCTACGCGTTGCCAAGCAGGTCAAAGCGGCACGGCCCCAGACCAAAACCATCCACTATGTTGCGCCGTCGGTCTGGGCCTGGCGCCCGGGGCGGGCGGCGAAGATGGCGAAGGTGGTTGATCATGTGCTGGCGCTTTTGCCGTTTGAGCCGCCGTATATGGAAGCGGCGGGGATGACGTGTGATTTCGTGGGCCACCCGGTTGTGGCGGAGCCGGTT
Organism: Gymnodinialimonas sp. 202GB13-11; assembly: GCF_040932485.1. NCBI lineage: Bacteria > Pseudomonadati > Pseudomonadota > Alphaproteobacteria > Rhodobacterales > Paracoccaceae > Gymnodinialimonas > Gymnodinialimonas hymeniacidonis. Next base: position 1,276,096 of record NZ_JBFRBH010000001.1, read on the forward strand.
GCGTCAGTAGACGAAGCCGCCGCATTTCGGGCGGCGCATAGCTTCGCAGGCGGCGAGACTCTGATCCTTGTCCTGCCGGGGTCGCGCCGGTCAGAGGTTTCCCGTCTCGCCCCTGTCTTTGGTGAGGCATTGTCTGGCGTTAACGCGCGGCTGGTTTTGCCTACATTGCCACATATCCGGCAAACGGTCGCGGAACTGACACAGGGTTGGTCCAACCCGCCGCTCATTGTGGACGCGACGGACCTGCCTACCAAACGCGCAGCCTTTGTTGCGGCGGACGTGGCGCTGGCTGCATCGGGAACCGTGTCGCTCGAATTGGCCGCCAGCAACACGCCGATGGTCATCGCCTATGACTTCAGTTGGATCACTCGCGCCTTGGTGAAACGCGCGATCCGGGTGGACACAGTCACTTTGGTCAATCTTGTGAGCGAGACGCGAACCGTCCCTGAATTCCTGGCTGAGAATTGCCGCCCTGATCTGATCCGGGCAGGGCTGCTCGATGTCTTGGATGATCCGTCCAGTCAGACCGCCGCGATGGAAGAGACGATGGTGCGACTGGGCAAAGGCGGCGACGCGCCGGGCCTGCGGGCCGCGCAATCGGTGCTGCGGGCGATTAGCTGACGAAATCCGCTGTCTCGGCACCCGACATGGCCTGCAACGCATCGGGAGCGACTGGAAAAATGTGGCGTGGTGTACCTGCCGCCGCATAGACCAGATCGAACTCGGAAAGCCGTGGATCCCACCATGCCCGGATCGGGTTGAGATGTCCGATGGGAGCAACGCCGCCAATCGCAAAGCCCGTTTGTGCGCGGATCAGCCCGGCATCGGCCTTGCCCAACGGTTCGCCCGCCACGGCACTTGCCTTGGCCGCATCCACCTGATTGCCACCGGCGGTCACGAACAAAACGGCCTCGCCACTGGTTTCCGCACGAAAGATGATCGACTTGGCGATCTGGTCCAATTCGCATCCTGCCGCTGCCGCCGCCTCGGCTGCCGTGCGTGTGCCATCCGCCATTTCCAGCACGTCCACGCTCTGGCCCGCCTCTTCCAGCGCCCGTTTTACTCTTTTCAACGATTTCGACATGATCACCTGCTTGCCAATCCCGCCGGACCTTACAAGGATCGCACTCGGTCACAAGAGGGCAGAAAATGAGCTTCGCCGCACGCCTTAGCCGGGCACCTATCGCGTTCGCCCCGGAGCGGGGGAAGGAGGCTTTGGCCGCCGTCCCACATCTGGCGCCGGAACTTGCTGAGTTGATTGCGGGTGCAGGCGGGTCGTCGCCCTACCTCGCTGGCTTGATGGCGAAAGAGGGTCATTGGCTGTCTCATGCCTTCGACAAGCAGCCTGAGGATGTGATTGCAGAGTTGATTACCGAAACGAGCAATCTGGACGTAGGCAGCCTCAACTCCGGTCTGCGGCAGGCCAAGCGGCGGGCCGCGCTGATCGTGGGCCTTGCTGATCTGGGGGGTGTTTGGGGGTTGGCCACGGTCACGCAGGCCTGGACAGACTTTGCCGATGCGTGTGTCTCGGCAGCGCTGGCGATCCATGTCGCGGCCCAAGCGCGTCGGGGCAAATTGCCCGGCATGACCGAGGAAGACGCCTTGCGCGACGGGGCAGGGATGGTTGCGCTTGCGATGGGCAAGATGGGTGCGGGGGAGTTGAATTACTCCAGCGATATCGACCTGATCTGCCTGTTTGATGAGACCCGCTTTGACGGCCCCGCCGAAGAGATGGAAGCCCGCGCCGCCTTCATCAAGGCAACCCGCGCCATGGCGGCCAGCCTGAATGATGCGACGGCGGAGGGCTATGTCTTCCGCACCGATCTGCGCCTGCGGCCCGATGCGAGCGTGACGCCTGTCTGCATCTCCATGGCGGCGGCTGAGCGGTATTACGAGGCAGAGGGGCGCACTTGGGAACGCTCGGCCTACATCAAGGCGCGCGCAGCGGCGGGGGATGTGGAGGCCGGACAGAGGTTCCTTGAAACCCTCACACCCTTCGTGTGGCGCAAGCATCTGGATTTCGCGACGGTTGCGGAGACCATGGATATGCGCCAGCGCATCCGCGACCATAAGGGGCTGCATTCGCAGGCGTTGGAGGGGCGCAACATCAAGCTGGGGCCGGGTGGCATTCGAGAGATCGAGTTCTTTGCCCAGACCCGGCAACTCGTTGCCGGAGGGCGTGATCCTGCGCTGCGCCAGCCGCGCACCGTGAAAGCCCTGCAAGCCTTGGCGCGCGCTGACTGGATCACGCGGGATGTGGCCGGTGATCTGGCGGATCATTATTCTGCGCTGCGGGAAGTCGAGCATCGCCTGCAGATGATCGACGATGCGCAGACCCACAGCCTGCCCAAGTCCGATGAAGGGTTCGACCGGCTGGCCCGCCTGAGCGGCGAGGGGGATACGGTCCGCTACCGCGAAGCCCTTGAGGCGCGCCTGAACGCTGTCGATCAGATCACCGGCGACCTCTACGAGACAAAGACCCGTGCGAAAGTTGCGCCCGAATTAAGCGAGGATGCGAAGGCCATTGTGGCCCGTTGGCCGGGCTATCCGGCGCTCCGCTCCGAACGCGGGCAAGGTATTTTCGAACGCCTCAAACCCGATCTGCTGGCCCGGTTTGCGTCTTCTGATCGCCCCGAAGAGGCGCTGACGAATTTCGATGGCTTTCTGCGCGGCCTTCCTGCGGGCGTTCAGCTTTTCTCGTTGTTTGAGGCGAACCCAAGTCTGGTCGATTTGATTGCGGACATATGCGCCACCTCTCCGGGCCTTGCCACCTACCTTTCGCGCCATTCGCGCGTTTTGGATGCGGTGTTGGACGGGCAATTCTTTGCGGACTGGCCCGGTGCCCAAGGACTGACCCAAGACCTGCAAGCGGCGCTCACACCTCTCGACTATGAGGCGCAACTCGACACTGCGCGGCGCTGGCAAAAGGAATGGCACTTCCGGGTTGGCGTGCACATGCTGCGCGGGCTGATCGGTGCGGATGTCGCGGCACAACAATACTCCGATATCGGAGAGGCCATCGTCGCGTCGCTCTGGCCATGCGTCTGTGCCGAGATCGCGCGCAGGCACGGACCGGCCCCGGGGCGCGGCGGGGTCGTTCTGGCGATGGGCAGCCTTGGGACCACGTCCATGACTGCCACGTCAGATCTGGACCTGATTGTGATCTTCGACGCGGGGGATGTTGAACTGACAGATGGCCCGCGTCCGCTGGACCCGCGGGGCTGGTTCGCCAAAGCGACGAAATCGCTGATAACGGCGCTCAGTGCCCTGACCGGCGAAGGCAAACTCTACGAAGTCGACATGCGCCTGCGCCCGTCCGGCGGACAGGGGCCGGTGGCCACTTCGCTTGCCGCGTTCGACCGCTATCAGCGGGAAGAGGCATGGACGTGGGAGCATATGGCCCTGACCCGCGCGCGTGTTGTGGCGGGCGATGCGACACTGACCCGCGATGTGGAACAGGTGCGGTGCGATGTGATTGCCTCGCGGAATTCAGGCACAGCCAAGATCCTGGAAGACGCCGCAGACATGCGCGCGCGCCTCGCCAAGGCTGGCCGGGCCGGGGATACGTGGGCTGTGAAGGACGGGCCCGGGGGCTTGCAGGATATCGCGTTGTGTGCGCAGGCCCTTGCACTTGCGGCAGGAAGCGCCAGCCGTCAGCCGCCCGCACAGATCTCGAACGCCGTTGAGGCCGGGTTGCTGCCAGTCGATGCTGCCCGCGATCTAAGGGAGGCGCACAGGGTTTTCAGCACGCTCCTGCAAGGCGCGCGGCTGTTGACTGAAAAGCCGCTTTCGCCCGAAACGGTTGGTGCAGGCGGCGTCAGTTTTCTGCTGCGCCTGCTGGAAGTGACGGAGCTGGACGCTCTCGTGCCGCAGCTTGACAGGTTGCGGGGTCATGCAGCCACTAGGGTCAGCGAAATTCTAGGCGAAACTGGAAAGGATCCTGCGGATGCGTGAGGATGACCCAAATGATCCGAAGAACCTGATCCGTGAGGCGTTTCGCATCGACGGGATCACGGCCTCTGAGTGTCGGTCAATCTTTGTGGATTGGGCGTTAAGCCTTACTTCCCCGGACCCGAAGCCAGCCATCACAGCTTTGCTGGACAAGCACCGGGCAGAACCGGATGATCACCCTATGAAGGCCGTGCTGACAGAGGGTTTGTCACAAGCCCCCGATGCGCGCAGGCGGGGCGGTCGGGCCGCGCGTATGAAGACGGTCTAATCTCCACCCCAAAGGGAAGATACGAAATGCTCCGCAGATTAATCACCGCCGCAGCGCTGGCACTACTTGCCACGCAAGCGTCCGCCCAAACCGGCCTCGCAACACCCGGCGTTTTTGAGAACTACAACGCCATGCGGGCCGAGGTTGATCCGCTCGTCTCGGACCTTCGCATACAGACCCTGTTGCCGCGTATCGCTGATACCAGTCAAATGGACACGGGCGAGATCATGGCGCTTGAGATCCAGATGCGGAACGCACTGCGAGATCCGTTGACCGAGGTCGAGGTGATGATGCTGTCGCCGTTGGAGAACGGCTTTCGGCGCGAAATCCTGGCCTATCACGACGGCGGCACTGGTTATCTGTACCTGCTTTTGATGATCCACGAACGTGAGGATGATCTGGTGGTGTTGCATATGCTGATGAACACCAGCCTCGCACCGCTTTTGTCGTTGTTCTGAGCTACGTTTTCAGACGTGCCGCGTGGGTGCCGCGTTCGCGGTAAGGCGTGGTGTTGTAATGTGCGCGGTAGCACTTCGAGAAGTGCGAAGGTGAGGCAAAGCCACAGGCCAGCGCCACGTTGATCACACTCATATCCGTCTGCATCAACAGGTTGCGCGCTTTGCCCAACCGAAGCTCCATATAATAGCGCTTGGGCGAGCGGTTCAGGTAGCGGCGGAACAAGCGTTCGAGTTGCCGCGTGGACATGCCCACATCCTCGGCCAGTTGCGAGGGGCTGATCGGATCCTCGATATTTTGCTCCATCATGCGGATCACTGCGCCGAGTTTCGGGTGGCGCACGCCGATGCGCGTCGGGATTGAAAGGCGCTGCGTGTCCTGATCGGTGCGGATGGAGGTGTAGATCAGCTGGTCTGCCACCAGATTGGCGAGCTCTTCCCCGTGATCCTCCGCAATCAGCTTCAGCATCAGGTCGATAGACGCCGTGCCGCCGGCCGTTGTGATGCGGTTTCCGTCCACCACGAACACTGATTTGGTCAGCGTGACCTCTTCGAATTCCTCGGCAAAGCTGTCCTGGTTTTCCCAATGGATGGTCGCACGCTTGCCATCCAGTAAACCCGCCTTGGCCAGCGTATAACCCGCCGTGCAAAGCCCCGCGATAACGGGGCCTTTCCGGGCCTCGCGCCGCAGCCAGCTCAGCAGCCGTTTCGTCGTTGCGCCGGCAACATCAATGCCACCGCACAGCAAGATCACATCTTCGCGGCGAACCTCATCCAGATCAGTGTCGAGCCGAAACCAGATACCGGCGGAGCTTTGCGCATATTCGCCGCCTTCGCCCGCAAGGCTCCATTGATAGAGCTCTTGCCCCGACATCCGGTTGGCAATCCGCAAGGCCTCCACCGCTGAGGAGAAACAGAGCATGGTGAACTGGTTGAGCAATACGAAGACGAACCGCTTGGGGCCGTCGCCCGGGCGTGTTCTTGCGGTAGCATCCGTCATGCGCAGGTCTCCCTTGGGTGGCATCGGTTGATCCGAGCTTCACCCCAACGGAAAAATCGAAATCACCAAATTCGAGCCGGTGCAATCCCACAATTGTTTATGTGAGCGCTCACACTTTTGCCAAATGCGGGATTGGAAGCGGCAAGGGCCTTGTGTAGAGAGGGGGCCGACCCTTGGAGATGGAGACGAGAATGGCCTCTGCAACGACCTGGACGAAATCGGATTGGCGCGCCAAACCGCGCGTGCAGATGCCCGATTATTTGGATGAAGCCGCCCTGCACGAAGTCGAAGCACAGCTGGGGAAATACCCCCCGCTGGTTTTTGCCGGAGAGGCGCGCACGCTGCGCAATGAACTGGCCGCCGTGTCGCGTGGCGAAGGCTTCCTCCTGCAAGGCGGCGACTGCGCTGAGAGCTTCTCCGAATTTTCGGCGGACAATATCCGCGACACCTTCAAAGTAATGCTGCAAATGGCGACCGTTCTAACCTTTGGCGCGAAAGTGCCGGTGGTAAAGATCGGGCGCATGGCCGGTCAGTTTGCCAAGCCACGTTCCGCACCCACTGAAACCGTGGGCGGGGTGGAGTTGCCGTCGTACCGGGGTGACATCATTAACGAGCTGGATTTCACCGAAGCCGCCCGTATCCCGAATCCGCAGAAAATGCTGCAGGCCTACACGCAAGCCGCGGCCACGCTGAACCTGTTGCGAGCGTTTTCAAAAGGTGGTTTCGCGGACATCCACCGCGTCCATTCCTGGACCCTAGGCTTCACTGATATGGGTGATGCTGAGCGGTATGCAGACATGGCCAACCGTATCCAGGACGCGCTTGATTTCATGACGGCTGCTGGTGTCACACCGGGCACAGCCCATGAACTGGGTCAGGTGGATTTCTACACCTCGCACGAGGCTCTGCTGTTGGAATATGAAGAGGCGCTGTGCCGTCTCGATTCCACGTCCGGCAAGTGGCTGGCCGGGTCCGGCCACATGATTTGGATCGGCGACCGCACACGGCAGCCCGATGGTGCCCATGTCGAATTCTGCAAAGGCGTGCAGAACCCGATCGGCATCAAATGTGGCCCGTCTATTTCGCGCTCGGACCTCAAGGAACTGCTCGACACGCTGAACCCGAACCGGGAAGCGGGCCGGATCGTGCTGATCAACCGCTTCGGTGCCGGTAATGTGGCCGACCACATGCCCAAGCTGATCCGCGCGGTTGAGGAAGAGGCCCATCCTGTTGTCTGGTCCTGTGACCCGATGCACGGCAATACGATCAAGTCCGACAGCGGTTACAAGACACGGCCCTTCGACAGCGTGTTGCGTGAGGTGCAGGAATTCTTCGCGGTGCACCGCGCTGAGGGAACCGTGCCGGGCGGTGTGCATTTCGAGATGACCGGTCAGGACGTGACCGAGTGTACCGGCGGTGTCCGTGCTGTAACCGATGAGGATCTGTCCAGCCGCTATCACACGGCCTGCGATCCGCGTCTGAACGCGTCACAGTCTCTGGAACTGGCGTTCTTGGTGGCTGAAGAGCTTTCCGCCAGCCGTGAGGCGCTGCGCGCAGCCGGATAAACGATCAGCGCGCCCTTCATTTGAGGGGCGCGCGATCAGGCGCTATCAGGCCTTGCCACCTTCAATTACCTGAAACACTGGTCGCGCGTGGTGCTCCATCCGGCGCGCCTCAACGCGTGCAAGGGCGGGGCCCTTGGGGGCCCGTGTTTTTCGGGGCATGACCAGTTTCGCCTTTGGCGCATCGCCAAGGGCGCGCGCGGATGCGAGGCCGGGCAGGTCAGCCTTTTCGGGAATGTCGTGGCTCCAGACCTCAGAGATGCGGAATCGCCCTCGCAAGTCGTCGAGTGCTGTTGTGACAACTGCTTCCGAATAGAGCGCGATGGCGCGGTTCAACGTGCCGCGTGTGTCCGCAAGTGGTAGGATCAAAAGCTGGCCTTCGTGGCGCGCCCCAAATTGCCGCTGAAGATCCAGCGACAGGATGCTTATCGCAGGTGTGGTGATCGCCGTTTCCGCCGCATCCAGTGCCTTTGCCCGGTCATCAATGTCAAAAAGGGCGCGAAACGGCATACCGCGCAGCTCCATCCCCATCCGTTTTGAGAGGGATGCCCCCGACAGCCTGATCCGAACTGTTCCAGCCCGTGGACGTTCGAGAATGCAGATACGCGACAGGAATTGCGGGATGTCTGCGGGATTGATTTCAACCCGCCCCGGAACAGTACGACCCGCACGCAGGTTATCCCAGTGGCGCAGCATCGAAAGGCAGCGGGCATCGAGGCGCTCGAAGCCATTGGCGTGCATCAAGGTATCGGTCATGGGTCGGCCTCCGCCAAATCGCGTTATCGTACTGGTCGTTGCCCCCATAAGAACGCGCCTTGGCTTGACCACAGTCGGCGTTCCTGTCCTTTTTCAAATACACTGAATAAAATTGTATGGGCAGGGGGAGACTGGCGGGATGGTTAATGGGTTCAGGGGCGCACATGGTGGGTAAAGGTCTTGCATCGATGACGGCCTTTGCGGCGTCAGATGGGTCGGACGGGCCGCTGAGCTGGCAATGGGAAATCCGCGGCGTGAACGGGCGCGGCCTCGATCTGCGCCTGCGTTTGCCGGATGGTCTTGGCGCGTTGGAACAACCTTTGCGGGCCGCTCTGCAAAAAGCTCTAACACGCGGAAACGTCTCACTGTCGCTCAAATTGCAGCGGGCCGCTGGCGGTGCCGCTCTGGCTTTGCAGGCCGAAGCACTGGATGCAGCGCTCGCCGCGTTGGCAACTGTCGAAGAACGTGCAGACGGCGCTTTGGCTGCATCTTCAGCCGCAGATATTCTAGCGCTGAGGGGCGTGTTCGAGGCGTCAGACACGCTCCATGTGCCAGAAGTGTCCAACCTGATGCCTGAGGCTGAGGCGCTGATTGCGGCCTTCGTGGACATGCGCAGGGGCGAGGGCGCGGCTCTTGCGCAGGTCATGTCCGCGCAACTGGACCGCATCGCAGAGCTGACCGAAGCTGCGTCAGAGACAGCAACACTTCGCGCTGCCGCCGCAGGCACGCGCTTGCGTCAACAGGTGGCCGAGTTGCTGGAAGCGACGGAGGTGGTCGACGAGGCCCGACTGGCACAGGAATTGGCCGTTTTGGCCGTAAAAGCGGATGTGACAGAGGAGTTGGATCGCCTTCGCGCCCATGTCAAAGCGGCGCGTGACCTGATTGCAGGCGGTGGCGCGGTCGGGCGCAAGCTGGATTTCCTAATGCAGGAGTTCAATCGAGAGGCCAATACACTTTGCTCCAAGTCCGGTGATGCGGCGCTGACCGCGATCGGTCTTGACCTGAAACTGACCATCGATCAGATGCGCGAACAGGTTCAGAACGTGGAATGACTATGCCAGACACATCGCGCCGCGGGCTTTTGATTATCCTGTCTTCTCCGTCCGGTGCGGGGAAGTCGACCTTGGCGCGCCGTCTGATGGCGTGGGATGAGACCTTGTCCTTCAGTGTCTCTGCAACCACCCGCGCCCCTCGGCCCGGCGAAGTTGACGGCAAGGATTATCATTTCCTGGATGAGGCCCGGTTCAAGGCGATGGTCCGGGATGGTGAGATGCTGGAACATGCCCATGTCTTCGGCAATTTCTACGGCTCGCCTATGGGGCCGGTCGCGGACGCGATCGAAGCCGGGCGTGACATCTTGTTCGACATTGATTGGCAAGGCGCGCAACAGATCCAGAAAAGCGCGTTGGCCCCGCATGTGCTTTCGATTTTCATCTTGCCCCCGTCCATCGCCGAATTGCGTCGTCGTCTGGAAAGCCGCGCGCAGGACGATGCGGAGGTCATCGCAAAGCGGATGCAGAAAAGCTGGGATGAGATCAGCCATTGGGACGGCTATGATTATGTGCTGGTCAATGACGATCTGGATGCGACAGAGGCGCATCTGAAAACCATCGTGACCGCCGAGCGGATGAAGGCCAGCCAACAGCCCGCCCTGATGGATCATGTCCGCACGCTTCAGTCGGAATTCGAGGATAGCCCATGACACTTTACGCGCTCGACGCCGTCAGCCCCCAGATCGCGGACGATACCTGGGTTGCGCCTGATGCCAATGTCATCGGCAATGTGGTGCTGGAGGAAGGCGCAAGCATCTGGTTTTGCTGCACGCTGCGTGGCGATAACGAGGAAATTCGCGTCGGGCGCGGCTCGAATATTCAGGAAAACGTGGTCTGTCACACTGACCCCGGGTGTCCGCTGACCATCGGGCCGGATTGCACGATTGGTCACAAGGCGATGCTGCATGGATGTACGATTGGTGCGGGGTCGCTGATTGGGATGGGCGCGACCGTTTTGAACGGCGCTGTGATCGGCTCAGGCTGCTTGATTGGGGCCGGTGCGCTGATCCCGGAAGGCAAGGTGATACCCGACGGCTCGCTTGTCATGGGGATGCCAGGAAAGGTCGTGCGGGAGTTGGACGAGGCGGCGCGCGCGGGGCTGTTGGCGTCAGCCGAGCATTACAGGCAGAACATGCGCCGCTTTCGGCAAGGACTGCGGGCGCTCTAACGCGCGGCGAGGCGGACGTACCCTTCGGCCACTTCATAAGCCAGAGACAATCCAAGGGCCGCGGCCGCATGGATTGCAACAGCGAATTGCGCTTGCGAAGGTTTGAGGTTCACCTCCTCTGGCACTTCACCGGCGGGCAAAACGGACCAGAGATCGTCGTGAATGGTCAGCCGTGGTCCGTGGGCTTCGACTATCAGGGCTCTCTCCCCATCGCCTTGCAGGTAAAGATCACCCCCCATCGGCAGGCCCGTTTCGGCACAAAGTAGCATCAACATAAGCAATTTGATCTCTTGACGCGGGCGGTCTCCCCCAATCCGCCAATGCCCCATGATCCGGCTCTGGTTGAAATACCCTTCAACCGCCTCACGTGCTTCGCGGTTGCTTGTGGACTGGTCCGCGACTGCCCCCCCGAAGGCCAGCCGAAACAGGCGAATACGCGCC